>CAMCZP010000004.1 GCA_945887855.1 Leptospira interrogans serovar Manilae
AATCGATTTCGTAGAAGCTAAGATGGACACCAAATTCCAATTTCATGATAAACTTCTCTGGACAATCATCGGCCTTCTCATTACCCTCTCGGGGTTTGTGGTCACCAATTCTATTTTTATTTATCAAAAATTGAAATAGATCGAAATTGTCTATTCCCTTAATATCTTGACAAAATTGCATTTTCAAGGATATAATTATCTATGTCCACTACCCTCTCAAAATCTGATTTAGATCTTTCCCAAATTATAAATGGAGTCACTATTATGGCACCTAGCCCCTCTGGATATCACCAAGATATTTCTGGCAATTTATATTTCTTATTTCGTAAATATACAAAAACATCTCTCACAGGAAAGATTTTTTCAGCTCCTTTAGATGTCATATTTGAAGATGGCTTAAACGTAGTACAACCAGATCTTATCTATATAAAAAAAGAAAATATGTCCATCTTTGATTCTAAAGGGTATATACATGGAGTCCCTGATCTTTTGATTGAAATTGTTTCAACAAGTTCTGTATCGCGAGACACAGTAGAAAAATATAAAATTTATGAAAAGTATGGAGTCAGTGAATACTGGATTGTATTTCCTGAGTTAAAGGTAGTTGAGGTATTTGTTTTAAAGGATGGGAAATATTTCTTATTTTGTAGTACGGAAAATACGGAAGGAGTTTTAAGTTCGGTTATCTTGACTGATTTTAAAGTAAAAGTGGAGGAAGTATTTGAGGGATAACTTTTTTTTTCTTTAGTAAAGAACCCAGTAAATTATAAGCAAAGAAAAGCATCGTTTTCACCCTATTGGATAAGACCGAAAAAAGAGATGGATTTGGGGATTTTTTAACTTCTATTTTCCTCAAATATAGAAATACATTTGAATCAATGATTAACTGTTCCATTTTAAAATTTATTAGAAATATGAGTAATTATCTCCAAATCTCTCCCCCAAAAAAAAAGCCCCCGATCTCTCGGAGGCTTTTTTACCAAAACTGGTGTATAGAAGAAATGATTTACATCATTCCGCCCATACCTCCCATTCCGCCCATTCCACCACCCATAGGAGGTGATGAATCCTTAGGCTCTGGTTTGTCAGTGATGGTTACTTCAGTTGTGAGGATCATAGATCCAATAGAAGCCGCATTTTGTAGTGCAGATCTTACAACTTTTGCAGGGTCAACAACACCGGCTTTGATAAGGTCTTCCCAAACCATTGTCAATGCATTGAATCCTTCATTACCTGTCTTACGTCTTGCTTCGTCAACAATTACAGATCCTTCTAGACCAGCATTGTTTGCAATCATTCTAATAGGTTCTTCAACCGCTCTTAGGATGATTTTTGCTCCAGTGTTTTCATCGCCCTCTAGTTTGAGTGCTCTGATTGCATCTTGAGCTCTGAGTAGTGTAAGACCACCACCTGCAACAATACCTTCTTCTACTGCAGATCGAGTTGCAGAAAGAGCATCTTCTACTCTAGCTTTTTTCTCTTTCATTTCTACTTCAGTTGCTGCTCCAACATGTATTACAGCTACTCCACCTGCTAGTTTAGCAAGTCTTTCTTGGAGTTTTTCTCTGTCATACTCAGAAGTGGTATCATCGATTTGTTTTTTGATTTGCGAAATACGACCTTGGATGTCTTTTGTGGATCCAGAACCTTCAATGATCGTTGTATTTTCTTTGTCGATAGTAACTTTCTTAGCTTTTCCTAATGTTTTAAGATCAGCATTGTCAAGTTTCATACCGAGGTCTTCAGATACTACCTGTCCACCAGTGAGAACTGCAATGTCTTCCAACATAGCTTTTCTTCTATCACCAAATCCAGGAGCTTTTACAGCTACGCAAGAAATTGTTTTACGGAGAGTGTTCACTACAATAGTAGCAAGTGCTTCGCCTTCAACTTCTTCAGCTATGATTAGAAGAGGTCTTCCACTTTGTGCTACTTTTTCAAGTACTGGAAGAAGATCTTTCATAGAAGAGATTTTTTTGTCATAAATTAAAATGTATGGATCAGTTAAGTTTGCAACCATAGATTCTGCATCTGTAACCATGTATGGAGAGATGTATCCTCTATCAAATTGCATGCCTTCTACTACATCTAATGTAGTATCAATTGACTTAGCTTCTTCAACAGTGATAACACCGTCTTTCCCTACTTTGTCCATTGCATCAGCAATTAGGTCACCGATTGTTCTATCGTTGTTAGCAGAAATAGTAGCCACGTTTGCGATGTCTTGCTTGTTTTCAATTTTTACTGCTTTTGATTTGATGTGAGCCACAGCTGCTGTTACTGCCTTGTCAATCCCATGCTTGAGAGCCATTGGGTTTGCACCTGCAGTTACGTTTTTCAAACCTTCATTGATAATTGATTGTGCTAATATGGTAGCTGTTGTAGTTCCATCACCAGCAACGTCGTTTGTTTTGGTGGAAACTTCTTTTACCATTTGAGCACCCATATTTTCGATGCTGTCTTCTAATTCGATCTCTTTAGCTACTGTAACACCATCTTTCGTGATGGTAGGTGATCCAAATTTTTTATCAATTACTACGTTTCTTCCCTTGGGTCCGAGAGTAACTTTTACTGCATTTGCAAGTTTGTTTACTCCGCTGAGGAGTTTTCTACGTGCTTCTTCGTTATATTCTATTAATTTAGCCATTGTCTATCTCCTTATTTAATTACCGCTAGAATGTCACTTTCACGAACGATAAGATATTCGTGTCCGCCATGTTTGATTTCAGTTCCGGAATATTTTCCGTAGAGAACAGTGTCTCCAACCTTTACTTCCAAAGAAACAAGCTTTCCATCTTCATATTTTCCCTGTCCCACTTCTATAACTTTGCCTTCTTGGGGTTTTTCTTTGGCAGTATCGGGTACATATAACATTCCGATTTTTTCTTCTGATTCCTTCTTTGGTTCAACTAGAACTCTATCTCCTAAAGGTTTGATAGCCATTTTATTGATCTCCTTTCTTCTCTTTTATGTGTCTTGACTTAGCACTTTCATAGAAAGAATGCTAAAATCTAATACCAAATTATTTGGAGGTATAAAAAAAGTCAAGCACTCTACACTAGAGAGTGCTAATGGTTCTATATTTGAAAACTTAAAAATTCTATTACCATAGTAGCTCTTTCCCTTCATCTCAAATTAGAAGTGTTTGTAAATCACACAAATTTGCTTGTTTTATTCTTCCCCTACACCCCAAGTAGTATATTAGTGAAAGAAGTAGTAATCTCTAGTTTTTTGCCGATATTGAAAGGAAAGCTGATATTAAGCCTATGATGTCCAAGTACCTTTCCGAAATATCCCTAGAAAATGAAATCCAAATAGATGATGATGCTGTACTTATATCAAAAACAGATGCTAGTGGGAAAATATTATATATAAGTCCTGATTTTCTTAAAATAACAGGATATTCAGAAAAGGAAATCTTTCAGCAAAATCACAATATCATCAAACATCCAGATATGCCAGCAGAAGTCTTCAAGGATATGTGGGCAACAATCACAAAAGGATTCTCATGGACTGGTATTTTAAAAAATAGAACAAGAACAGGGGAAGGATATTGGCTAGATACCACAATTACTCCTATCTTTTCCCACAAAGAAATCCAGGGATATATCTCCGTCAGAAGAAAAGTTTCTAGAGATGCTGTTGAAAAATATCTCCTGCATCTAGACTATTTGCAATCTCGCAAAGACAATCGCGGAATCATGAAAATGATTAGCGACATACATCATAAAATTACAAATGTTTCCAAACTACAATCATTCCTATTTTTTGGATTATTTGTATTCCTTTCTTTCTCACCTTTCTTCAGCCTAACATTTCAGTTAATTTGGATTTTTTCATGCTTGGTAATTGCTTGTTTTGCAAACATCCTTATAATCGAAGGATTTATAAATAAAAAACTCAAGCTAATCAATGCCTATTCTGGTAGTGTATCTGGAGGAAACTTCAGACCCGAAGGCTATAATCTTCCAAAAATCACTACAGAAGATCCATTTTCAAATCCTATCATAGGTTTTAAAACCTTAGTCATACAATTTAGCGGTATTTTGCACAAACTCTCCGTCAATGTTAAATCCCAATTTCTTACTTATGATCAATTGAGCGATGCATCAAAAAAAATTGATACATTTATTCGCAATATATCCCATTCTACAAAAGATCATAACGAAAATATAAAAAACCTTTCTGAAATGATCCAAAGCATTAGCAAATCTATTGATACCCAATCTATCAATACCAATCTTATTTCTAGTAATATAATGGAAATCAATGATATTATGGTGATCACAGCTCAGTATTTAGAAGAAATGACCGTCATCATTGAAAAAACTATGCAAAGATATGAATCCAGTAAAGACCATGTTAACTCACTGATGGGTGATATGGAAGAGATGAAATCTCTCTCAGAAAATATGGGATCTGTTATAACTGTAATTGATGAAATTTCGGAAAAAATTAATCTCCTCTCTGTAAATGCTGCAATTGAATCAGCTCGAGCGGGAGATCTTGGGAAAGGCTTTGCTGTAGTGGCAAGAGAGGTCTCTAGTCTATCAGAGAAAACAGCAGAAAATGTTAAATCAATAGCAACCACCATACATTCTTTTAGAAAATCAATCAATGATGGTACGATAAAAACTAGAGGTGTGGTACATATCTTTCAGGAAATTCAAGATCTAATTTTATCCCTCCACAATGTAACCGAGAGAGTCCAAGAGAGCTCTTTAAATCAATTAGAAAAAATAATGGATATAAATGGAAATGTAATTGAAGCAAAGAGAGAACTAGAGAATATCAACCAGTCCACTCAAGTTGAGAGAGATCGATTGATGGATTTTTCAACTTCCATTGGGGAATTAAATAAAGAAGCAAATTCCTCAGTCAATATTGGTGACCATATTAGAAACTTATCTAGAAAAGCATACCTTTCACATAAAGAAATCAGTGAAATCCTAAATCATTTTAAATCCTAAATTTAACTATCTAAGTCTTTATAAAATTAAAAACAGAAAATATAATTTTTTTTCCTATTTTTAATTTTTTTGTTGAATAATTTAAATAATCTGATAATAAGTATCTCTAAATTTTGTATATATTCTATAAATAATAATATTACAATTCTGTTTATTAGAAATTTATTAATTATAGAATATGAGATTTTAGATTTTAAAATTAATCAAACAAGGATTCAATATGAAAAAAGAAAATAAAAATAATTATGTCCGAAGTGCTTATCTTACAGAGAAAGATATATACAAGGTACTACTCCAAGTGAAAACGAACTATCATCACTATCTATGGATAGCACTATTGTACACAGGGGGCTTAACTATCCAAGAGCTATTGGAAATCAAGACCAAAGATATTAATATAAAAAATATGGTATTGACCTTACCAGGAAGAACAAAACTAAAAAGTAGAAAAATATCCATTCCTGATCATTTTAGATCCTTAATAAACTCAGAAGTCCACCTTAAAGAACCTGAGGATTACCTTTTTTCAGGTAGAAATGGGAGACTCCACACGAGAACAGTTCAAAAATTATTTGATAAAATCAAAAGTTTAACTGGAATAGGGCTATCAATTCATCTAATTCGAAAATCACTAGCCATACATTTATACAATGCTGGATGGAGTGAAAAAAGTATTTGTACTTTTATGGGGCATTCTCATCTCCAGAGCACGAAAAAGATGTTAAAAGGGATTATTCCCCCGGAATCTAAAACTCACCCTATCAATAATATCCTAATTAACGCTGCGTAAAATAGTTGACATTTTTTGAGCACACTGAACAATTTGAAAGATAAATATCAACTAAAGCGTTTTTAGGAGCCCTGATTTGGAAATTAAAGTTGAGAGACTTGGAAAAAATGTAATCGTAAGACTATCCGGAAGACTTGACATTACACAGTCTGATGAGGTAGAGTCCCTTCTTTCCAAGGATGTCCAATCGGGAGAAGGTGATATGGTTATCAATCTAGCACAAATATCTTATATATCTTCTTCTGGTATAAGGATTTTTGTAGGAATGGTTAGAGAATTAGGTCGCCAAAATAGAAAACTTAAACTTTGCAATATCACTCCACCTGTAAAAAAAGTATTTGATGTCGTTGAATTATTAGATCTTTTTGAGGTATTCGCAACAGAAGAAGAAGCAGTTACTTCATTCAACAGCTAAAGTGTCCCTAATAGGGTTATTTCTTCTAGTAACCCTATATATTGCACTTTTTTTTCTTTCGTTTTCTTTTTACCCCCCTGTTTGGCCTGACGAGATTCTATTTTTCTCGCCAACCAATGATTTTGCAAACAATAGGTCATTGACTACGCCTGTTCTCAAAGGAATGATTGAGGGCATGGATATTAAAACATTGTGGATGCCCCCACTCTATTTTTTTTATTCTTCAATTTTTATCCAAATCTTTGGTTCTACCCTATTTGCTGTTCGTTTTGGATCTATTTTTGCTTCCATCCTTTGCGTTTTTCCAATTTTAGGGATTGCAAAAAAGATGGGAATAACTGAAAAATCACGACTCTTTCTTGCAGCAATTATGCTAACTGATATTCTATTTTTTAAAATTTCATCCACAGCTAGAATGGAAAGTCTCTGTCTTTTTTTTTCAATAACTAGTCTTTACCTTCTTTATACGGATTTGACTGACTTCCAAAAATATTTTTTTTCCGGTTTTTTTTTGGGATTAGGAACTATTTCCCATCCTTTTGGATTTATTTTCTCATTTCTTGCGGTGGTGGTCATTTCTTTTAGATCTTCGTTCGCATTCAAAAATTTATTTCTAATGGCGATTGGAGGAATCATTCCATTGTTGGGATGGGGTATATATATCGTTCCTAACTTTGATATTTTTATTTTACAATTTGGAGCTCAACTAGGAAGAAAAAAAGATTTATTGGTTTCAGTTTTCACACTTGTAACAAAGATAAAAATAATTTTATCAGGATTTAAATATCCAACAGCAAAGCTAATTAGTCTCGTACTACTCTCAGCTCTAATATTGAATTTAATAAAATATAGAAAACTAGATTTAGAAAATAAAAAGAATATTATCGTATATTCTCTATGTCTCTCTATAGTAATTGGATTTATATTTTTATCTTCAGAATCCTGGTATGTATACTATATAATACCATTTCTTTCTATTTTATTATGTTTGGTATTTGAATATGGAAATCAAATAGAGAAAGGATTAGTATCGCTATTTTTAATATATAATTTAGTTATAATAGGAATTTTTATAAATACCAATTTCATCTTGAATTCAACAAAAGATCTACAAGAAACTTATTTTAATGAAATTTATCAATATACTAAAAATTCAAAAAAAGTTTATTTACAAGCAATTCCAGACCCCTATTTTTATATCTCTGAGAAAAACACAAGTATTGATATGAGAGAATTTATTCCAGGAGAACTTCCACTCTCTGAAGAATTCCCGGTAAAAGAGATGGCTTCTCAAGATGTATTTATTTTTTATAATGAAGATCTGATTCACCCTTTTTTAAAAAATTTTTTACAAAATAACTCAGATCTCTTTGATCGATTTGAAATAAATGTTCCAACTCCGAAAGGATATGAATATAAACTTTTTGCTATCATCTATAGGAAAAAGCATAAAAATACCTTGTTATTATAAGAACCTTTATAAGCCTGTAAGTTTATGAATATTGAGAAAAATAAAGTAGTATCTATAGACTATACTCTAACTCTCGATGATGGGAAAGTTCTTGATTCTTCCTCTGGTAAAGAACCACTCATCTTTATCCAAGGATTAGGTCATATCATTCCGGGATTAGAATCAGCTCTTGACGGTAGAAAATCTGGTGATGCATTCCAAGTTAAGATCGAACCAGTTAACGCATATGGCGATTACAATGACCAACTTGTACAATCCATTCCACGTTCTTATTTTGAATCAGGTGTTGAGATCACTCCAGGCATGCAATTTAGTAGTGAAGAAAATGATGGATATGTAACTGTCATTGAAGTACACAATGATAAAATTGTCGTTGATGGTAATCATCCTCTAGCAGGTTTAGTCTTAAATTTTGATATAAAAGTAACTGATGTTAGAGATGCAAAAAAAGAAGAGCTTGAGCACGGCCATGTTCATGGTCCCGGTGGTCACCACCATTGAGTTCTAAAAAATAGGGTAGAAAGTCTCTACCCTATTTTTTTATACAAATATCTCTACTCTTATTGTTTTCTTATATCTAGTGTATATGGAAATTCTGGATTAATAATTTCTTTCCCTTCAAAGTTTAAATTTCCAGGTGTATGACCAAATTGAAAAAATCTTGAGATACGTCTAGACTCTGCTTCATTTGCATTAACAGGAAAAGTTGTATAATTTCTGCCACCAGGATGAGCAACATGATACGTACACCCACCTACTGATCTTCCCTTCCATATATCAATGATATCAAATACTAGAGGAGAATGTGACTTTATATTTGGATGAAGAGAAGATGGTGGATGCCATGCTTTAAAACGAATCCCTGCTACAAACTCATTATTTGTTCCCGTAGACTTCAAAGGTACTACTTTTTGATTACAGGTTAGTATATATCGTTCACTATTCATTCCAAAGACTCGCACCTGTAGTCTTTCAAGAGATGAATCTACAAATCTTGAAGTACCACCAACTGCACCTTCTTCCCCTAGAACTAACCATGGTTCCGCAGCATTTCTTAATTCTAAAGTTATCCCATTGAAGTCCATCTTTCCTGCTAGTGGAAATCTGAAATTTAAGAAAACCTCGTACCACTCCTTATCTAATGAATATCCATTTCTATTTAAATCTTCAATTACATCACAAAAATCTTCCCAAATAAAATGAGGGAGCATATATTTATCATGCAATTCAGTACCAAATCTTACTAAATTTCTTTTGTATGGATTTTCCCAAAAATTAGAAATAATTGATCTAATTAAAAGCATTTGCGTGATACTCATTCTCTCATGAGGGGGCATTTCAAAAGCCCTGAGCTCAAGTAATCCCAATCTACCTGATGATGAATCAGGAGAGTACAATTTATCAATACAAAATTCTGCTCTATGTGTATTACCTGTAATATCTGTCAATAGATTACGAAGTAGTCTATCTATCATCCAACTAGGTGTATTACTTTTATTATCTATCTGACGAAATGCAATTTCTAACTCATTTAATGCTTCATGCCTAGCTTCATCTATTCTTGGCGCCTGGCTTGTAGGACCTACAAATATACCCGAAAATAAGTAAGATAGCCCAGGATGATTTTGCCAATAAGTAAGTAGGCTTCTTAATAAATCAGGTCTACGGAGGATAGGTGAATCAGATGGAGAAATTCCTCCCAAGGTAATATGGTTCCCTCCTCCAGTTCCAGTATGACGACCATCTAACATGAATTTTTCTGCAATTAATTTAGATTTTCTTGCTTCGTGGTACAACATTTCCGTATTTTTTACAAGCTGTTCCCATGATTGTGTTGGATGTATATTTACTTCAATAACACCTGGATCTGGAGTAATTGAAAATTTCTCTAACCTTTCATCATAGGCTGGAGGATACCCTTCAACAATTATGCTGTACTTCAATTCTTGAGCAGCTAATTCTATTGAAGAGATAAGATCTAAATATTCCTCAAGCCTAACGAGTGGTGGGATAAAAACAAAAAGATTTCCATCTCTTGGCTCCACACACAATGTTGTTCTTACAACATCATCAAAAACAATGCCTCCGCCATTATTTGCATTTGGATAACCTAATTTTTGAATTTTTTCCCACTCAGCTTCTTCAGCTGCAAGTGCAAACTTATCTTTACCACTGTATCTCTTATATCTTTGTGATACTATCTCATAATAATTTGGAAGAGGTTTTTTCCCTTCAAATGTAGATGGTTCTTCTATAAATGAATATTTATCAGAGATAGGAAGAGACATCAAAGGAAGTCGATATCCCATTGGAGAATCACCAGGTATTAAGTACATTCTTTCTCTTTTAAAGGCTCTAAATCCTGTTTCCCAATCTTTTTTAATAGGATTCCAACGGAGTGGAATTCCAAAACCAACTACTTTTTCTAGACCACGCTCAAAAACTTTTCGAAGATTCTTTCTCTCTTCTGATTCTTTTAAATTAACTCTATAAGGATCATCGTTTAATGGAAGATTCCCTTCCTTCCATAAATAATAATAAATATCTTCATATCCTGGAAGTAAATATTTATCTGTAATACCTAAATAGGAAGCTATTCTTTTAATTAATAGATATGAGTGTTTTTCGGAATATTTATTGAGCTTATATTCATCACTTAATAATGATTCATCTTTCCAAACTGATGTTCCATCTTTTCTCCAATAACAAGTAATTGCCCACCTAGGAAGGGATTCTCCAGGATACCACTTACCCTGTCCGTAATGCAATAAGCCACCATTTGAAAATTTATTTTTTAAGTTATATAGCAAAGAATGAGCATATTTCTTTTTAGTAGGGCCCAGGGCATCAATATTCCACTCAGATCCATCCATATCTTCAGATGATACAAATGTAGGTTCCCCACCCATTGTTAGACGAACATCCTGTAGCTTTAATTTAGTATCTACAGATAGACCTAATGCATATATTTTATTCCACTGATCTTCTGTATATGGTTTTGTAGTACGGGATTTTTCATCTATTCTTGTAACATTCATCTCGAAATTAAAAGATACTTTAGATTTCTCTGTTGCCCCCGTAACTGGAGCTGCATTTGATGGATCAGGTGTGCAAGCAAGGGGAATATGCCCCTCTCCAGCAAAGAGTCCAGAGGTTGGATCCAAACCTACCCATCCTGCTCCAGGCAAAAATACTTCTGTCCATGCATGTAAATCTGTAAAATCAACTTCAGGTCCTTGTGGCCCTTCTAATGGTTTTTGGTCAGGGACAAGTTGAATGAGATATCCTGAAGAAAATCTAGCTGCTATTCCAAGATGACGAAGAGTTTGAACAAATAGCCAAGCACTATCTCTACATGAACCTCTTCCCAATTTTAGTGTTTCCATAGGAGTTTGAACTCCAGATTCCATTCTTATGATATAAGAAATATCTTTGTAAATTTTTTGATTTATCTCTACTAAAAAATCTACAGTTCTTTGTTTCTTAAGCGAAATTTGAGATACATACTCCTTAAGCAGACCTGAGGAATCCTTGATTTGTAGATAGGGTTGTAACTCGTCTAATAGAGAGTCATCATATGAAAAAGGTGCCTCTTCAGCATATGATTCTAGGAAAAAATCAAAAGGATTGATAACAGTCATTTCAGCAAGTAAATCAACTTCAATCGAGAGTTGGCTGGCTTTTTCAAGAAATACAAATCTTGCCTGGTAGTTTCCAAAAGGATCTTGCTGCCAATTGAGAAAATGTTCTTTTGGCTCAACTTTTAAGGAATAGGACAGAATAGGAGTTCTGGTATGTAGAGCAGGCCTCAATCTAACTATATGGGGATATATAGATATCGCTTTATCATAGGTATATTCAGTTTTATGGTGAAGTGCAACCTGTATTGACATATTTTCTCCGGGTGATGAATCTTCTTTTTATCATGCAAATTTCATACTAAACAAGTAAAAATATACAATTAAATTGAAAACAGTAAAATCTGGGATTTAGAAGTAAATATAGAACGAATATAGATAAAATTCATTTGGATATTCACCTTTTTTTATATACGGAAAGGATTTTATAATTTAAAAATCTCAATTCGCATACTATATAAACAATCCGTATATAGACCGAGCTAGTATCCAAGCCTTTTTCTAATTTCTGAAAAAGGTAGAGTAGTACAAAAAACTTATCAACTTTATTTATTCTTTACTTTGTTTCATAAAGAGTCTAAGATTTGAGACATTACTTTATTTCTGATGTAATCTCTCTCTAGGAACAGCTCATGTTTTGCATTCTCAATTTTAATAATCTTGCATAAGCCTGGAGTATTTAAATTGATTTTATTACAAACAGTGTCCTGCCCTGAGGGATGAACGTAATCATCAAACTCTGCTTGAAAGATCAATGTTGGAGTTTTAATTTTTTGAGCATCACTTCGGATATCTTTTACAATTTCATAAATAGCATCTACAAAACCCCATGTAAGACCTCCTAAGCTGGTCTCAGGATTTTCTTGGAGTATATACTTTTTCATAAAGAATCTATTATAACTAGTAGTATAATAGTTTAGAGTGTTATCTTCTGTATCATACATTGTTGAAAAGTGGCTAAAAGTAGGTCCTCCACCTGCAATTGAATACCCAGTTGTTGTTATTGTATCACCTGTAGATATAATTGCTTTGGATAAAAAATCATTGTTATCAGCTCCCATCAATCCAATTAGGCTAAACATAGGGGCTGATAGGATCATTCTATCCAGACTAGTAGGATTTTGCTCTGCATAACGAGCAATTACAGCCCCTCCCAAAGAATGCCCTAGTGCTGAAACTTTTTCTATATTGTTCTTTTCTTTTATTATATTAATTAATGTTCCAAAATCTTTCACATAATCTTCAAAGTTTTTAACATAAATCTTTCTATATTCTTGTAGCTCTTCTTTATCTATTTCAAAAACATTCCAATTAGGATCCCATTCTTTGTTTTTACCAATCATCCTCTGAGAAAATCCATGTCCTCTATGATTGATTACAAAAATAGAATATGGAACTTTATTATTCAATAAATCATATACAACTTCCGCATACCGTATTGATGACTCACCAGTACCATGTGAGATAACTAGCGCCTGTTTAGCTCCTTCAAAAGGGAAATAGTCATACACAATTTTTATACCATCAACTCCCGTAAATGTTTCACGTTTGCTATTTAGCTTATAAAATTCTAAAATTTGCTTTATAGTACCTTTATTATCTATAAATTTACCCTCTTTTGGAGAGATCTCTATACTAACTTCAGAATTTATTATATATTTAGTAGGCTGTTCTAGAGATTTAAGTTTTTCTATTTGTAAGTTTGCTTTTAGAATTTGAGGAGAATTTGGGTGTTTTGCTATAAATGAATTGTAAGATTCTATAGTATTTATTTTTTGTGCTTTTTCAAAATCAGGATTAGATGAAGAGGAACATGTAATGAGTGTTAAAAAGAGTTTTAATAGAACGATTGTATAGAGACTAGTATGAATTTTTTTAGATTCCCTTTCAAAATTGGGTTTTGGTATTGAGTTTATCATAGAATGACCTTTTTAAAATAAAATTACTTTTTCTGGCTTAAATAAATTATAAAAGTTTGATTATAGAAGCAAGCTCTTTTTTTGATTATTAAATTCCAAATCAAATTTTTTTAAGAAAAAGATACTTCTTTGTGCTTAAACAATTTATTTTTTAAATTAATATCTATTTCTGATAAAAAATATTCAATTGAATTGGGGAGTTTAATTCTGACTAAAAAATTATGAAAGAAAAAGTAAAATCTAAGTTTGATTTACAGGTTAATTTGTATGGTATGACATGTGCCAACTGTGCATTGAGAATTGAAAAAGGGCTACATAAAATTGATGGCGTAGAGAATGTTAACGTTAATCTTGCATTAGAAACAGGCACAATATTTTTAAATACTCCAATTGATCCAGAGATTATAATTCAATCAATAGAGAATATGGGTTATGGTGCCTCCCTTATCAAAGGTAAAAGCTCCCAAGCAAACGAAGATCAATCAAAAAGAGAAGATATAAAAAAGAAAAATTTTATCAAACTAATGATTGGTACTTTCTTATCTATACCTTTATTTTTAAGTATGTTTTCACATTCATTTCCTAATTTATCATTTTTTCATTATTTAGTAAACCCTTATTTTCAATTACTCTTAGCAAGCCCAGTACAATTTTACATAGGGTTCCATTTTCATAAAGGAGCTTTTTATTCTATTCGTGACAAAATGCTAGGGATGGATTTATTAGTTTCCATTGGAACTTCAGCAAGTTATTTTTATAGTATTTATTTAGGATTTTTCAAACCTCCAGGAGAACACTTATACTTTGAGACTTCTTCTCTACTGATTACTTTTGTACTACTGGGTAAATATTTAGAAGAAAAAGCTAAACATAAATCATCTTCTGCAATTAGAAATCTTTTAGAATTAAAACCAAAGACTGCATTAGTTATAAGAAATACTATTGAAACTGAAATTCCTATAGAGAATATCTCAATAGATGATATTTGTCTTATAAAACCAGGCAGTCTTATCCCAAGTGATGGAACCGTAATAGAAGGCTCTTCTGATGTTGACGAAGCTCTGCTGACAGGAGAAAGTAATTTTGTATACAAAAAAATTGGTGATCCTGTGATTGGTGCGACGATGAATCTTTCAGGATATTTAAAAATAAAAATAAGCTCTCTAGGAGAAAGCACAGTTCTCTCTAAAATAATATCTATAGTATCTAATGCTCAAAGTTCTAAAGCTCCCATTCAAAGATTAGCAGATAAAATTTCTGCTGTATTTGTACCTGTAATACTATTTATTTCATTTTTAAGTTTTTTTATGCACTACTTTTGGCTACATCCAGGAATTTACTCAATTGCTTTTGAAAGTACAATTAGTGTTTTAGTGATAGCCTGTCCATGTGCTTTAGGCTTAGCAACCCCTGCATCAATAATGTCTGGATCCGGAAAATCTGCTGAGTATGGTATCTTATTTCGAAATGCGGAGGCTCTTGAAATAGCACATAAATGTAAAACTATTGTCTTTGATAAAACAGGTACTCTAACGGAAGGCAAACCATCTGTAGTTGGTATATATCCAGCAAAGGGAATCTCAGAATCATCACTCATACTCAAAGCATGTATAGCAGAAAAATTTTCTGCTCATCCCATTGCAAATGCTATTTTAGACAGAGGTAAATCTTTATCATTCGTGATACCTGATCCAGACTCATTTGAATACATTCCCGGGATAGGTGCTTCTGTTCTTTTTGAAGGTAAAACTATTAAAGCAAGTTCTCTAAAATATGCAAGTACCCTAGACATAGAATCTGATAAAGAATTATTTCTATCACTGCAAAATAAGGGAGAAACATGTATAGTTATATATGAAAATGAAATATATTTGGGTGCTATTAGTTTATATGATAATATTAAAGAGACTAGTTTAGAATTAATTCATAAATTAAAAAGATCTGGACTACATATAGTTATGCTAACTGGTGATTCAGAAAAAACTGCAAACAAAATAGGTCAAATATTAGGAATTAGTGAAATTATAAGTGAAGTCAAACCAGATGAAAAAGCATCTGTAATACGAAAAATTCAAAAAAATAAAAATCTCATTCTCATGGTTGGAGATGGAATCAATGACGCTCCCGCTTTGGCCACTGCGGATGTTGGTGTAGCAATGGGTTCAGGAAGTGATATTGCCATAGAAACGGCTGATGTGACGATAATAAGAAATAATATGAAAAGTGTAGCGGATATTCTTTTCTTTAGCCAAAAGACTTATGAAAATATTCAGCAAAACTTATTTTGGGCACTGAGTTACAATTCCTTAGGCATACCCCTTGCTGCTTTTGGATATCTTTCTCCTTGGATTGCAGGTTTTGCAATGGCATTTAGCTCAATCTCTGTTGTTTTAAATGCAATTAGGCTACAAAATATAAAGCCATCTGACTAAAAAAATCTTGAATGAAATCCAGATTACTTAAATTGTGAGACTATGTCTAATTCTTCTATTGACACCTCATCCATCACTGCTATCGATCATGTAATTATTGATGAACATTCCCTTAGTTATGAAATATTTAGCCAGGGCGAAAAAATATATATTTTTATGAATGGATGGTGTAGCGTTCGGTATTTCTGGACACCCTATTTTAATGATTTCAAAGTGCTTGGAAAATGTATTACGTTGGATCTATTGGGTCACTTTCCTTCTAAAGTAAGTTCTAATTTTTCAAATTTAAATTTCAATGATATTCTTATCATTCAATCTAAAGCCATAAAAGCTTTATCTGAAGACAAAAAGGTAACTTTAGTAGGTCACTCCGCAGGTGGAATGTTTGCTTTAGCAATTGGAGCTCTATATCCAGATTTAGTAGAAAAAGCTGTGGCTATCACTCCTGTTGTTCATGGACCAACTATGGGTATCTTCCATTTAGCAAAAATTTTAGCAGATTTAAATTTAAATGTATCACTTGAAATATTTTTTGATTTGATTCGAAATCTTCCAAACTATTTTCATAAATGGTTTGAAGCAGCAACTTATGAGAAAGGCGAATTTGTAAATAGAAAAGAGATAGCAGAATTCATTCTCAATTATCACTCTCACTTCATTAAATTAGATCCAAATATCATGGGTAGATATCTTCAATTATTACATGACTCTGACATTAGACCATTAGTGAAAGACTCTCAATTGCATGCTTTAATTATAGGAGCATCTGATGATCCAATTGTTCCTATAAGCCAGCAAAGAGAAGTATCCTCAATTATGAAAAATAGCTCTTATGTTGAAATCACACCCTCTGGACATATCCCTACTCTTGAGAAAAGAGATGAAACTATTTCCTTGATCTTAAGGTATTTGCAAAATTAATTATTTTCTATAAATCCCTTATATAAATAAAAACTACCCATTAGCAAGAATGAAACAGATGAAATTTTATATAGAATCTTTTGGTTTAAATATTCTCCAATAAATTCTCCTAGTACTACAGCTATAAAACTTGCACTTGTAAGAGCTAAGGCAGATCCCATAAAAACTGAAAGTTTGCTATTAGAAACATTTGAAATTGCAAGAGTTGCTAATTGTGTTTTATCTCCCAATTCAGCAAAAAAAACTGTTATGAATGTTGTTAGTATAATCTTCCAATCCATCTTTAATTTCCCAAACATGCTTTATTTACACTAGAAACATAAACCAATGGTAGTTCATCCTGCATGGTTTCAGATCCTAAAAACTTACCCTTGATGGTTACCTTTTTTTCTTTGTAAGCATCTAACCATTCCTGTTGTAACTTAGATGAAATTGGAAAATAAGACCAATGCCATCTTTCTAAGAAATATCCTTTATTATCTCTTTCTGAATAGTCATTGTAAGGTTGGCAAAAACCATATGTTGCAGCATTTTTTTGAAGCCATGTATACAAAAACTCTCCCTTGCCACCTTTTTCAAAGTAGGAATTCTCAAATGAATTAAGGTCTAAATCCGTCCCCCAATGATGTCTAGATGTACCAGGAGCACTCGAATATTCTAAAATCAGAGATATAATTTCTTGAGGTTTTTTGTTTTCAACACTCTTTTTCATTTTTCTCTTTCCAGTAAATTTCTCTTCCCATATAGTTTTCTGATCAGAATAACTTCTAAAACCTGATTTTACGATAATCTTTTCTGAATTTTTTGATGCTGCTCTATCTATTTCATAGTTATTAACCATTTTTTCAAAAGCTTCTAAGACATCGGGACGCATGAGAGGTTCCCCTTTCCTATTTTTATGAATCTTTGCCCCCTGATAATCTCCTAATAAGTACTTCTCTTTGGATACACCTAAAAACAAATCTTCAGCTGAAGTACATTTTAAAAAAAGAAAGAGATACAAAAAAAACAGAAGACTAACTTTCCTTTCAATCAACATTTTCAAAAAATTCCTCTATATCCGTGTGTGCACCAAAGACAACAATTACATCATTCTCTCTAAAAACAATTGATTGGTCAGGAATACCTATTGGCTCGGTATCCTTATGATCAGAAACTCTGTTATTCTTTTCAGTAGGCTTATATCTTTTTATAGTAACTAATAATAGTTTATATGTATCTTTCATCTTTATTTCTGCTAATGTCTGGCCTATAAAAGAACGAGGTATCTGAAATTCTGCAATTCTAAAATTATCTGATATAATCATTGTTTTTCGCATAAGATTATGTTCAAATTGCTCAGCCATATTCATTGCAGCAGTTTCTTCAGGATTAAATAAATCTGTAATACCAATAGCAGTCTTTAGTAATCTTTTCTGTAGTTCAGTTTGATACCTAGCAGTTATATTATCTAATTTAAGTGTATTTCTTAAAATATCGGCAGTAACCATCAATGCTTCAAAGTCATTTGCAACAGCCAATATAACCCTATCAAAATCATTAAACCCCATATTACTCATTGCAACTTCATCAGTTGAATTCATGATAGCTACATCACTACAAAATTCTTTAATTTCTTCAATTCGGTCTTCTTCTTCGTCTATAGCTAAAACTTCATGACCTTCTTTATGAAGACATTTTACTAAAACTTTTCCAAAATCTCCAATCCCAATAACTGCAATTTTTTTCCTTTTACTCATAAGTATTCCTATTTCTTTGAGAGAGCTTTTTTATATAATCTTTCATATTCAATTTCTCTTCGTTTCCAGCTCCAATCTAAATTCATAATTTTTTTTCTAACTATACTTAGATCTTCTTTTCTGCTATATAAATCATATGCTCTAGCAAGTGCATAGTTCAAGGAATGATCTTGTCCCGGTTCAAATAAAAATCCTGTTAAGTATTGAATTTCTGCACTCTCTTGGACTGAATCTTTTAAGCCACCTATACGAGATACAATTGGAATTGATCCATATGCATGGCTATATAATTGATTTAATCCACATGGCTCAAAAAGTGATGGCATTAAAAAAAAGTCTGATGCTGCTTCTATTTTTCTAGCTAATATCTCATCAAAACCCTTATAAAAAAATAATCTATTAGAAGAATGATGTGATTCATGGAAAAATGCAGCTTCAATATTAGTTTCTCCAGAGCCTAATATAAAATAATAAAAAGGTAAGTTTGTTACTTGTTTAAAAGATGATAAGAATGTCTCGTATCCTTTCTGGTATGTCAATCTTCCTACAGATCCTATAAGCGGTCTAGATGGATCAATTTTCAATCCATATTGCTTATAGAGCTCTTCTTTATTTGTAAGCTTACCGATATCCGCATCTTCTTTAGAATAATTAATATAAATATTTTTATCATATATTGGACTCCATTCCTTTTCATCTATACCATTCAGAATTCCTGTGAATGAATCATGTCTCTCTTTTAATAACCATGATAAATGACATCCAGCAGGTTCGTGTAAAACTTCATCCCTATATCCCGGACTAACCGTAGCAATTTCTTTCGCATAAATTAGTGCACCCTTCATATAGTTGACTTTTTCATAATTAGCTAAATCTTCTAATTGAATATTAAATGGATCAACTTTTAAAAAACCTGTCATCCAAAAAGGATGATCACCCTGGTATGCCAAATTATGAATAGTAAAAACACTTGGTTTTCCATTTGGCTTTATCCCATTTACAACGCAAGTAAGTGAAGTATGCCAATCATGAGCATGAACAATATCTATATTTAAAATGATCCCTAACGTATAACATGCATATGAAAACAATGCAAATGAGTATAACTCATCTGTGTTACCATAAATCTTTTCATTTTTCAAAAATATTTCTGATTCGAAAAAATATAAATTTATATTATCAATTTTAGAATGTAAAAACTTTGACTTTGAAAGAATAAGACATGCATCTGTAGTATAAAAATCTTCCTCCATAAGTGCAGGATACTCTTTGCCAGAGAAATTTATCATTGATTTAAAACTATTCAAGAGAGGTATAGCTATATGTACTTCATGAATGTGAGACTGATATTTACTTAAAGATGCAAGCATATCAGAAAGCCCACCTACTTTAATATATGGAAAATATTCAGCACTTGTATGGAGTATATTCATTTTAGCTCAGTAGATTTATCAAAATCTTTGTATAACATAGAGGGTTGTATTCCACTATTCGATTGATACTTTCCTGATTTATACTCAGTAATTTCACCTTCCACTGTATGATAAAAAATTTGGCAAATCTCTACTCCAGGATAAACAATCAAAGGATGTATAACAGAAATTTCTAAAGTCCAATATCCCTTAAATCCAACATCTCCAAATCCTGCTGTAATATGGACATACATACCTAACCGTCCGATTGAGGATCTTCCCTCAAGCATTGGGACTAGACCAAAAGTCTCTGTATATTCTAAAGTCCTTCCTAAGTATAATGTCCCAGGTTGCAAATGATATCCTGTTTCAGGAATAAGTATCTTTTCGGTTGGAGCTGGTTTCTTCATATCTAATGGGAATGTTGTATAAATCACTAATTCATTATGTAACCGTAAATTGTAGGAATTTGGATTTACAAGTTTTTCCTCAAAAGGCTCTATGATAATTTTCTTTTCCTGAACTTTCTTTTGTATCTCTTTACCCGTTAGTATCACATTATTCTCCTCGAAAAAATGGACTTCTTTTTTCTCTGAATGCTTGCAAAGCTTCTAATCTATCTGTAGTATCTAAAGTTTTTAAATACTCTGTCCTTTCAATATCTAAACCATCTTCAAAATCTACTAAATAACCATTTACCAATGCTCTCTTTGCAAATTGAACACTCAAAGGTGCAGAAGTTAAAATTTGATCAGTATACTTCTTCACTTCATCTAAATAACTTTCTTTTTTAAATACTTTATTGACTACTCCCAACTCTAAAGCTTCCAACGAAGTGATTTTAGCGCCTCTAAAAATTAAATCCTTAGCGTTAGATAGCCCAATCAATCTAGAAAGCCTTTGCGTTCCACCAGCACCCGGAATAATACCTAATTTTGTCTCTGTTAGTCCAAGTAAAGATTCATCCTGTGCAAGCCTAATGTCACACGCCAATGCTAATTCTAAGCCACCTCCAAATGCAGATCCATTCAAGGAAGCAATTGTAGGCACAGAGATGGATTCAAGAGAAGCTAATGTACTACGAAATTTATCTAAAAATATAATTATTTCAGATTTAGACATATCTTTTCTTTCCTCTAAATCCGCCCCTGCACAAAAAACCTTTTCTCCCGCACCCGTGATCATAAGACATCTGATACCTGACATAGAACCTGTTATCTCATTGTATAACTCGTTCAACAAACTCCTACTAATGGCATTTGATTTTTCTTTTCTATCAATGGTTATTACTTTTAAACCATCTTTACTTGATACGGCTATCATAGATTTCCAATAAATATTTTAATTATATCATCAAAAAGAGATGGTGTATTGATTTCTGAGAGAGTAGCAATAGGATTGGGAACAAAAATGAAAATAAGTGTAAATAGCATAAAAAATCCTAAAAATCTTCGACTCCTGTCTAGCCCATCTCTGTGATCAGGAACAAAAGGATGCTCAACTTTTATTAAAAAATAAATAATAAATCCCCAAATTACCCAATTTAAGCTAATAAATCCAAGACAAATAAATGCTAAAAATAAATAATATATCCAATTTCTATATTTTTCTCCAAAAAGAGAATAAATCACATGTCCCCCATCTAATTGGCCAAAGGGAAATAAATTAATTGCTGTGATAAAGAATCCAACCCAACCAGCCTGTGCCAGGGGATGTATTACAATATTTTGTGTTTGCATATCCACAGGCCCATGTATCCATTGAATAGTCCAATACGTAAAGAGACTATCCCCAAATACTAAACCTTGATCACCATTGTTTAATCCGGAGATATAGTCTGATACATTGACAACTTCCGAAAAGTAAACCCCAATCAACCAACACGGCATTGAAAGGATAAAGCTCATCAAAGGTCCACCCACTCCTATATCAAACAATTTCTTTTTATCAGGAATAGCTTCTTCTATCTTTATCACAGCTCCCATTGTCCCAATTGGACCAAAAGGCATTGGAATAAAAAATGGCAGGGTTGCGCGTATACCATATAACCTGGCAGGAACATAATGACCCATCTCGTGGGCTAATAGAATTGTAAGAAGTGGAATGGAGTAACTAATTTCTCTTTGGAAATATAGCCAAAGAGATTCTCTTGCATTTACAAGATCCAAATGCTGTTGGAAAAGATCATACTCAAATATCCAATAAATAAGACCTTCGATTGCGATATACAGTCCATCAAAGGTTCTTTCTTTGAGTGTCAGTGTAAAAAAAGTGAGGACAAACAAAAAAATATGGAAGGTAGTTTTACTTTTCACTTGTGCAATAATAATAGAAAGGAATAATTAGTCAAGAAACCTTGAAAATCTATTTTTAAGGCTTTTTTATCAATTTATCATAAATTTCGAACGATAGGAAAAATATGCTTAGCCTAAAAAACTTGAGTGTGAGGGGTAAAATATTTACCTCCGTAGGAATCTTTCAATTATTAAGCCTTTTAATTGCGATAGTAGCGTCCATATCGCTAAGCCAAATAGATTCCGAGATGATAGCTTTGACCAGCTACAATGAGAATGTTCAGGGTAAAATAAACAGTATCAGTACAATGTCTGATATCTCCTGGCATAAGACATCCGTGGCTATGGCAACAGATGATCCTAAAGTACTCCAAGAAGCTATCACAGATGCTGTCATCAAGCATAAGGAAAATCTCAAACTCATTGGAGAGATAAAAAAAGTTTTAGAAGAAAACTCCAAGAATTACCAAGAATTAATCAATGATGCTGACTATAATGTGACCGAAGACGATAATCCCACAAAAATTTCTTCTGAAATTGAGAAAAAACTCATCGATCTTGATAAGTTTACAGAGTCAGTAAAAGTTTTCTTAGAGAATAAGCAAAAAAAAGAAGCAATTGATATAAGGGAAAAAAATAGAGCCACAGCAATTGAGTTGAGTGCACTTTTATCAAAAATCCGAGACAGCAATATCAAAGGGATGGTTGGTGCTAAAAATAAAACATCCCGAATTGCAAGTTATGGTAAAATTCTGGTCTGGGCAGGATTTCTTGGAGCAATTATAGTTGTTATCTTTATTACTTCCTCCATGATACGTTGGATTGCTCAACCCATAAGCGAAGCAGAGCATATCACAAATCGTTTTGCCGAGGGAGATTTAACCCTCTCTCTCGACCTAGACAGCGAAGATGAAATTGGAAGATTGGTTCGAGCTCTAAATAAAGCCATAGAAAACCTCCGCCGAATCATCAAAGAAATTGGTAGCTCTTCAGATCATCTAGCCTCCTCAGCAGAACAATTATCAGCAACTTCCAGAAATCTTGCTGATGGTGCAACTTCCCAGGCTTCTTCTTTAGAACAAACAGCTTCTGCAGTCACTGAAATCTCTGAATCTATTGCCTATGTATCCGAAAGTGCTAGAGAGCAAGAAAAAGAGGTCATTGAAACTAATAAATCAATGAGTGAGTTATCAAAATCCATCACTCAGATCACAGAAACTGCTCGCTCAGTCAACGAAGGATCCCAATCCGCACTTGCAGAAGCCAAAGAAGGTCAGCAGAAAGTCAACGAAACCGTCAAGAGAATGGCAGCTATCGAAGAAAGTTCCGAGCAAATATCTGACATTATAAATGTAATTAACGATATTTCCGAACAAACCAATCTCTTGGCTCTCAATGCTGCTATTGAAGCAGCTAGAGCTGGTGAGTCCGGTCGTGGTTTCGCTGTAGTTGCAGAAGAAATTTCTAAACTTGCTTCTAGATCTCAAAAAGCCACACGTGAAATTGCTGAGCTAATCACAGACAGTATCACAAAGGTCAATGACGGAAAAGCAATTGTTGGTCAAGTGGTTGAGTCCTTAAATAAGATTTTAAATAAATCTATTGAAGCCGCTCAGTTCTCTGACCAAATTTCCAATGCAACCAAACTACAAAGTGCTGGAAATCAAAAAGTTATGAAGTCTATTTTGACTCTTTCACAAATGGCGCAATCGATATCTCGTGCTACAAATGAAATGAGACTTTCCTCCAAAGAAATTTCTAATGCAATCGAACAAGTCAATTCAGTAGCACAGAATACGGCATCTTCATCTGAAGAAATGGCTGGTTCTACATCTGAACTCGCAACACAATCTGAAAAACTAAGCAGTTTAATCTCTATCTTTAAATTGAACTAGCCAAAAAAGGTTTCCTCGATCATCCTTCCTGGAAACCTTTTTTTAATTTAGAATGGTATCAAACATGAATAAATTAAACTTAGGTTATGTTCGAGAATCTTAGATTTATAAAACAACACGATCCAGCCGCCAAATCCTATTTGGAAATCATTCTCTGCTACCCGGGACTCCATGCTCTATGGATACACAAACTAGCCCATTTACTCTACCTCTGGCAAATTCCCCTCTTCCCCAGATTACTCAATTACCTCAGCAGATTTTTCACAGGCATAGATATTCATCCTGGTGCGGAAATTGAAGACGGTATCCTAATTGACCATGGAACTGGGGTTGTTATTGGGGAAACTGCAGTTATAAAAAAAGGATGTTTAATCTATCAAAATGTCACTCTTGGCGGGACTGGCAAAGAAGTTGGAAAAAGGCATCCTACTTTAAAAGAGAATGTTGTTGTAGGAGCAGGTGCTAAGGTATTAGGAAATATAACTATCCAAAAAAATGTTAGAATTGGTGCCAACTCAGTTGTTATGAGAGATGTTCCAGAAAATTGTACTGTTGTGGGAATACCTGGCAGAGTGGTTAAAAATACAGTTTCTCAATCAATTACAGAAGAAACTTTGCTGAACCATTCCGAGCTCCCAGACCCTGTTGCAAGGGTATTTTCCATCCTTGCTGAGAAAATTGAAACTCTTCAAAAAGAAATGGTTAATATCTCAAATAAAACGGAAACTCAGAAAAATATAAAAGAACAGGATGATTTTATTCAGAACTTTATTCATGGCGATGGGATATGATCTAAATTTTTCTTTACTTTCTATTTTTTTTTCTTTAACTATTTTTTTTTCTTTACAAATTTTCATAGCAAAGTAATTTTTTGTCAGGAGTTCATGGTTAACCAAAATGTACATAATAAAAGTTATTATTCCAATGTTGGCTATCCTATTAGCCTCCATCTTTGGATGTGCAATAGGTAACCCTTCTAATCAATACGCTGCCACAAAAAAAGTCCAATCTGGTTGGATTAAATCAGATTTATCCGAAAAAAAAGTATCAGATACTTTTTACTTCAAAGTAGCATCCTATACTGGATCAAATGTTATCAGTGGTGCTAAAAAAGAGTTTGTTTGTAAACAAGGTGCTTTAGAGTTAGGAAAAGATTCTTTCGCAGATAAAATTGTAGAGGATCTCTCCACAGATACAAATAAACTAACATCGTTATCTGATATAAATACTTCCGTTAAAGATCTTCGAGTAAAAGAATGCCGCCCTACAGCAATATCAGATCCTAACGTTCCTTTTAGTGAATGGAATAGTTGTGAATGTATGATAATTGCTAAAGTAGATGGTGGAAAATCTAACTTACTAGCCAAAATACTTTAAATGTATTCAAAAATATAGTTACTACCAAATCTACTATATTTGTTAGTATATTGTTTTGGTTCATTAGGAGATTGTAAATAAATCCTACCCCCAACATTTGAAGAAATAATTGTCTGTAAAAGACTGTTAATTTTTTCTGGTGCTTCCCAAAATGAGTAAGGTGGATCTACGAAGTACACAAACACATCTTCTTTCTCTTTTTCTGTTTTGTCAAAAAATCGAAAACTATCTTTGTTATGAATAAATAATTTTTCTGATAAAGGAGATACATTTTTAATAAGAAAGTTCACCCTGGATTTATCAATCTCAAATAAATGAGCTGATTTAAACCCTCTTGATACCGCTTCCAACCCCATCTGACCTGATCCTGAAAACAAATCCATAAAAATAGCATGCTCTAATTGTAAATTTCCAGAGAGTACTTGAGATTCAATCATTGCAAAAACTGCTTTTTTTATTAACGCAGGAGTAAAATTAGTATGCCCTTTGAGTGATTCTACCATTGGAATTCGTTTATTTTTTAATGTGCCCGATTGAACTATTAATGATCCCATAAAATACCATTGTATGCTTTTCAATTGATTGTAATAATAAAATATTTCTTTAATTGAAAATAAGTCTTTTTCAACACTAGACTGAAATATAAGTTTACATGTTCTTCTTGAAAATTCATTTTGTAATCAGATCTGGAGCAACCTATCTAAATGAATTCTTTTAAACTTCCATTTTTCAGTCTACTTGCTATATTTATTTCTTATATAGCTATTTCCATTTATCCTGTTTTTACTTTTTTTTCCAATCCTGATAGACAAAACTTTGTTGAGATCAAAGGAAAAAAATATTATATTTCTGATCTAAAAGATAACTCTGCATATAAAAAAGTTAGAAAAGAATTTATCACAAACATCGGTAGTGTTCTCCAATCTTTTTCTATGGAAGAAGTACTTAAACAAGAGGCTAAAGAAAAGAATATAACTGTCCAAGAACTGTTAGCTCAATCCCGTCGACAACCCTCTAATGAAGAAATACAAAAAATCTACGAAGACTTTAAAGATAGGCTCCAAGGGATGTCAATTGCTGAAGCACGTCCTAGAATCATAGAATTTATCAATTCAATGGAAGAACAGGAATTTAGGAAAAATCTACTTCAAAAATATAATGTTGCAGTCAACACAGAAAAATCTGATCGCATACAAGTGGAAGAGAAAGGAAACCCATTTTTAGGTTCAAAAAATTCTAAAGTAACTATAATTGAATTTTCTGATTTTGAATGTCCATATTGCCAGAGAAGCCAATCTGTTAGTAAAAGCTTGCGAGAAAAATACAAAGATAATATCAGATGGGTCTTTAGAGATTTTCCTCTGAGCTTCCATCAAAATGCAATGTTTGCACACATAGCAGCTAACTGTGCGAACAAGCAAGGAAAGTATTGGGAATTATTCAATGTTCTATTTCAAAACACTGGATCATTAGAAAAAGCTAATGTTTTAAAATTTGCAAGCGATCTCCATTTAGATATGAAAAGTTTTGAGGAATGTACAAATGATAGTTCCATTTTATCAGAAATTCAAGATGATATCAGCGAAGGACAAGAGTTGGGCGTAAATGGTACCCCTGCTTTTTTTATCAATGGGATTATGATAGAGGGTGCTCAGCCACTATCTGCTTTTGAAAAAATAATTGATCAAGAACTAAAATAAAGGAGAATTTATGGGAAAAACAGTAAAAGTAGCCGTCACTGGAGCGGCGGGGCAAATAGGATATTCATTATTATTCCGAATTGCTTCAGGTCAGATGTTTGGATATGATACTGCAGTTGAATTACAACTTCTAGAACTGGAAGCTGCAATACAATCATTGAAAGGGGTAGTAATGGAATTAGAAGATTGTTCTTTCCCCTTATTACAAAAAGTTACTGTAACATCTGATTTAGATGTAGCATTCAAAGAAGCAAATTGGGCTCTCCTAGTAGGATCGGTACCTAGAAAAGCTGGAATGGAAAGAGGAGATCTTCTTAAAATCAATGGTGGAATTTTTACAAAGCAAGGAAAAGCATTAGAAGCAAATGCAGCAAGTAATATAAGAACTTTGGTCGTAGGGAATCCTTGTAATACAAATTGCCTCATAGCAATGAATAATGCAAAAGGTATTCCAAGTAATCGATGGTTTGCAATGACTAAGTTGGATGAAAATCGTGCAAAAACTCAGCTTGCAATTAAGGCTGGTGTTAATGTATCTGAAATATCAAATTTGGCAATTTGGGGAAACCATTCTGCTACCCAATATCCTGATTTTTACAATGCAAAAATTTCAGAAAAGCCAGTCACAGAGGTTATAAAAGATCACGAGTGGCTAAAAAATGATTTTATTTCCACTGTTCAAAAACGTGGTGCAGCTATAATAGCAACTAGAGGTGCTTCTAGCGCAGCAAGTGCTGCCAACGCTGTAGTTGATACTGTCAGAAAAATTACCAATGTAAAACCAGTTCAACAAGGTGATTGGTTCAGTGTTGCACTTTGCTCAGATGGTAGCTATGGTGCAGAGAAAGGTCTTATCTTTGGATATCCAGTTCGATCCAATGGTACTAATATAGAAATCGTTCAGGATCTACCTTTCAATGACTTCAGCAAAGAAAAATTTAAAATCACACATGATGAATTACTTGCTGAAAGAAATGATGTTAAGGATATGATTTGATCCAATTTAAAATCAATGATACCCTCCAGAAAATTGGAGGGTGCTAAGAATCAAATGAATTTTTTCAATATATCAATTGTAGTTTCAATTTTTTTTGGTGCTTTGTTAATATTTCTTATTAATAGTAAAGTAATAACATTTTCATTGAAATCTAATTTAGAAAAAATAAGAAGCGCAGCAAATTCTCCTTTGCAAAGAGATTCATATATTTTATTAATCTCTTTTTTTATATTTTTAGTATTACCTCTTTTTTGGGGTTTATCTTTCTTCTTGGTTTCTGATGGAAATGTAGTTGTAGTTATATTTACTATTGCTTGGATTTACAATTGGCTTAAGTATACATTTTTTTTAGAAGAATAATTTATTTTTTTCTAATCAAAACTTCAAACCTTTCCTGCTTAGCAATATCCTCTAAAGACTCTTCCTCAATATTTAATTTTTGAAATTCCGACATACCCTGAACTGAAATACGAGATTCAGGGATACCGTATTTACTAGAAATTTCCTTTGCGAGATAAGATGCTCTATGGGCATTGTACTCCCAATTATTTTCAAAATTTGCTCTTTTTGTTTCTGGTAGGTAAGGAATTTGGACTCTTACTATTATTTCTAAAGGAGTTTCTCGATCCATCTCTTGGAGTTTTATAAAAACCGCATCAGCTTCTTCAGGAAGTTTTACATTTCCCTCACCCAGTGAAGAAGCAGGGATAGTAAGAGTGAGTTCTTCTTTATTTTCGAGTTTGACCATTATTTTATCTGTGATTAGAACCTTTTTAACTACAGCTTGGATACGTTCCCATAGCCTATACATCTGTGACTTTGGAACTAGATCCTGATCTTGTATCAGGCCCTGGCTTCCATCCAATACAATTTCTTGCCCTTTTTCATCTAATCCAAAACCACCCCGAATAGAACTTGCTACTGTTTGCAGTTTGATGGAATCTACATTAGAAATTGAGTACATAACAATAAATAAACCCAGTAGCAATGTTATCATATCCGAGTAGGTTAAGAGCCATCGTTCGGATTGGTCTTTTTCAGTTTCAACTTTCTTTTGAAATTTTCTAAACTTTCTATTATCATTCATTTTTCTTCTCTGATATTAGGAAATCGATCAAACAGATATGCCCATTCTTTAGTTTTCACTTCTTCATAAAATGCATCAAATATTTCACGTCTTACAGGCATACAAGCATAATAACCATCTTCTATAGTTTCAAAGAGAGGATGAATTCCAAGCATCTTGGACATTACTTTTACAGGCTTAATAATTACTGCATTGATTGGTCTATGTGCTAATTCATAAAATTGTTGTAAGTTAGTTAGAACATGCTGTAACTGATGTGCTCTATCTTTCGAGTGACCAATTTCTGAATAGTATTCATCATATTGAACCCTTGTAAGAGCCTCACCTTTCCAACCTTTACCTAAAATTAAATTTGCCATTATTTCATCTAACGTATCTGTAAGCTGGTTTAATTCCATAAGTTGCTCAACATTCTCACGTGTAGATTCTTTCATTATATTTTTTACTTTATCAAAACTATCAATAGCAAGATGAATCCATTCTTTTCTTCCATCTAAATTATATATTTTTTCAAAGAAATATTGAACCATAAGAAGAGTTTCTTCACGATTAAAATAATCAGAATAAAACTGATGGAATCTTTCAACCTGAGCCCTCACTACTTCTTTCTTAGCATTGTAAATTTGCTCTTCCGTATAATCTGTCATGTTCACTTAGTCTCAGCCGATAAATTAAATGTATTGTCTTGCCATAAAAATCTTAGTTTATCATCACCCGGAGAGTAAATGAAAAGTTGATTTTTATTTTTAAGCTCAAAAGAAGCAGTCTTCCATTTCCTTAGGAAGCCTTCTTCTTTAAGTGAATTTAGTCCATCGAAAATTTTTATCCCATTACGATATATCATTGGTACTTTAAATAGACCAATAGGAGGCTCCTCAGAAAGAATTGTAAAGAAAAGAGAATAAAAGTCATCCTTATCTATTTTGTAATATGTAATATCATTAATTATCAATGGCTTTTTAGTATCTAATAAATCCGTAGGAACAAATTCACTCTTGCCAATATCATAATTATAGGCTCCATAATTTGATAAAATATAACTTTGTCTTACAATTATATTATTATTGTTAATTATAGATAACAACTCTTCATTCTTATCACGAAAAATATATATTGAAGAATTTTTTTGAGATTCATCTAATATTAGATCTTTATAATATACTAGTTTGGGATAAATTCCCTTAAAGTCCCTTTCTGGATAAAGTAACTTTATTACATTAATATTCTGATCCGAATCAATACAGGATGATATTAAAAAAACAAACAATAGGATAGCTAATAATTCTATTTTATTTTTCATCGTTAAATTTTGATTTGGTACATCCTAATATTATAAAAATCCAACCTATTAAAAAAAGTAATCCTCCAATCGGAGTTATCATTCCAAATTTTTTAACTCCAGTTATGGCTAATGTGTATAAACTCCCGCTAAATATGATTATCCCAAACATAAACAAATAGGAAGAAATTTTGAATTCTTTTTTAGGTGAAAAATTATATAACAATCCAGATATAAATATAGCCAATGCATGGATGATGTGGTATCGGTTTCCAATCTCATATACAATTAATAATTCAGGTGGGACACTACTTTTTAAAAGATGACTCCCAATTGCTCCCAGCCCTACTCCCACAAAAGCAAGAGATCCAGCTAAAGCAAAAATATACTTTATGGTCATAAAGCTATTAAAATCAAATCCAGTCTAAAAATCTATATAGTTTTCGAGGAAATATCGGATTCTAGAATCAAGAAATGAAACACTATAATTTCCTTGACTGAGATAAAAACTATTCAATCCTGACAATAGACTCTAAAGATAACTGGCTTTAGATTCCACGGTATCATAATTATAAGGTAACAACATGAAAAGAACATACCAACCAAGTAAAATTAAACGGGTAAGAACCCATGGTTTTCGATCCAGAATGGCTACGCCAGGCGGAAGATCTGTGATTGCCCGAAGAAGACTCAAAGGAAGATATAAGTTAACTGTATCTGATGAAAAAATCGGCAGAAAATACTAATTGATTGCCTCATCAGTGGATTACTCTGACTGATCGCAGCCAAATTAGAGAAGTATTTCGGAAAGGAACTCGAAAAGGGTCCAAAGCTTTGAATATTTGTTTTAAAAAAAATTCACTTTCTTTTACAAGGTATCTTTTTTGTTCAGATAAAACCTCTAAAAATGCTGTAAATAGAAACAGAATAAAGCGAGTTTTAAGAGCTTTGGTTCGTGACAGAGATATAGAGCATCCAGTTGGCTTTGATATTGCAATTACAGGCGGTTTAGAACTTAATTCACTACAATTTTCTGAAAGAAAAAAAGTTCTAATGAATCTATTTCAAAATGTTTGTGTTAAATAAATTATCTATACTACTACTCTTAGCATATAAAAAATTTATTTCTCCATTTCTTCCTCCTGTTTGTAGATTCACTCCTTCTTGTTCCGAGTATGCTCTAGAATCATATAAAATGTACGGTTTCTTCAAAGCATCTTTTTTAACTATATCTAGGATATTGAGATGCAACCCCCTTTTTGAGGGAGGAATTGACCCCGTACCTCTAAAACCCACAAAAAAGGACTTATAGATGGAAGATAGACAACAGCGAATATTTTTAGCAATCTTAATGAGCTTAGGGCTTTGGATGGCTTTCAATTATTTTTTATTCCCACCAGTAGAACGAAAACAGGCATCTAACAATGGGAAGAAAGTAGAGGCAATAGCTTCTGAAAGCAAACCTGAAGATGTTCAGATCAAGACAGACCAAAAACTTGAACTCCCCAAACAGGACACCCAAACCCCTAAATTCAATCCAGAAGATATAAAAAAATACTATATAAAAACAGATAGTTTTCTAATTCAATTGAGCTCTCTTGGTGGTAAAATTGAAAGATTTTATATAAAAAATTATAAACATATCGATGGAACTAATGTATTAATTACAAAAGATAGTACAAGTTCAATGGAATTTAATGGAGAGACTTTCCAAGCAGTTGAAATCTCTAGAGGCAAGGGGTTTGACTTCAATCCAATCAATTCTATAGAAGAAGCTTCTATTTCTCCCTATTTAAATGTTAACTTTAAGTCCTTTGAGACCAAAGAAACTAATTCATTTACTTTTGAAACAGATTCCTTAGATTCAAAAACGAAAATAAAAAAAGAGTTTAGATTTTTTCCAAAAGAAAATTATTTTAAATTTAAATATTCAATTACAAATACAGGCACCTCAACAGAAATTCTTGGAATGCCGAATAAGCCATATCTTTTCCGTAGCTTTAGTAGCTTAGGTCCACATAAACTTGCCCCCACAAACGACAGAGACCAAGTGCATTTTTTTAGATATTACTACCTAGATGGTTCTTTTAAAGACAGCATTGATGGAACTTCTTCTGAAGGATTTTTCTCAAATTTATTCGGCCAAGAGTCAAAAGACAAAAGATTTACAGAGGTACCCACAAAAGGGGATGGATTTGATTTCTTTGGAGTTGGGAGCCGTTATTTTATTGCTGTCTTAGATCCACTCAATCATAGACCTAGCGGTGTAATCTTAGATAACCGTGATGGTAATACTACAGGAGTGATAGCCGAATATGATAGCATAAAACTTGCTCCTGGAGAAACGGAAACATTTGATTTTGCTGCATACACAGGAATTCGAGAAGAAGATGGAATGGTCTTTAGAGACAATACTCTAAATCCCGTCGAGTCAAAAGAATCCCCATTTATTGGGCTTTCCGAGAAGTTAAATAAGTCTTTTAACCAAGGTCTTACAACTCCGTTTCGAAATGGAATCATATGGATTTTTAAGAAACTATACTTATTTTTAATTCCAAACTATGGATGGTGTATCATTGTTTTCTCTCTATTGCTAAAACTTGTTTTTTACCCTCTTAACCAAAAGCAAGCTGAAAGCATGAAAAAAATGCAGGAACTAAATCCCCTTATCCAAGAAATAAATGTTAAATATGAAAAAGATCCCGCTCTTAAACAACAAAAGATTATGGAGCTGTACAAAAAAAATAATGCAAACCCTGTGAGTGGATGTTTGCCAATGTTAGTTCAAATTCCTATATTTATTGCACTATATACAGCTTTTAGTGATACAATTGATCTTTGGAAAAGTCCATTTTTATGGATAAATGATTTAAGTGAGCCAGACACTGTATGGATTTCACCAATCGTACTTGGTAGTAGTTTTAATTTAAATCTTTTACCAATCATTATGGTGGGGACTCAAATAGTTCAAACTAGAATGACTTCTGTATCTACTGATCCAAATCAAAAGATAATGATGTATATGATGCCTGTTATTATGACTTTTTTCTTTTGGTCAATGCCAAGTGGAGTTACTCTCTATTGGACTACACAAAATTTCTTTTCAATAGCACAACAGTATTATACAAATAGATTTGTGGAAACTAAAAAGAAGCAAAAAGAAAATACCTCTATTGCACAGATTTCCACGCCAACCACCCCACCGGTGATTAGGCAAAACAAAGGTCCAAGAAAAGGTAAACGTTGAAATTATAAATTCGGAGAAAATAAATGTTAAATTATATTTTTGAAGCAGAAGGGAAATCTAAATCAGAGGCAGAGGAAACAACTTTAAAATTACTACGCCTCGAAGATGGAGATTTACAATTTGAAACAATTGAATCTGGAAAAGGAGGTTTTCTAGGTATCACGTCTAAAAAACCAGCAGTTGTGAGAGCATATGTTGCATCTAAAGATTTACCAGCAGAAAAAATCATACATGGAATTATCATCACTCTTTTGAAAAAAATGGGAATCGATGCTGAAGTTGTTGGTATGGGAGATGTAGATGGAAAAATATATATTGAACTAGCAAGCAACGAGTCTGGAATTCTCATTGGGAAGAGAGGTAGTACATTAGATTCCCTTCAATTTTTATTAAATGTTATGGTGGATTCAAAGATTCGGCACGGAAGAAAAATAATTCTAGATATTGAATCGTACCGTGATAAAAGAGAAATGTCTTTAGTTAGACTAGGAAAATCTATTGCATCCTCAGTAGCTAGGACAGGGAAGTCACGATTGCTAGAACCTATGAATCCTTATGAGCGAAGAATTATACATATGGCACTCCAGAAAGATGAAAAAGTTTTTACCCGTAGTGAAGGGAATGGAACTTATAAACGTGTTAGAATTATATCTATGAAAGATAAACACAAATACAAAGACGTGGACAAAAAGAAAGACTTTCCAGACGACGATTTCCTTGAAGAATGATACAATTGCCGCAATTTCTACACCTTTATTATCTGGTGCAATAGGCATTATTCGCTTATCAGGACCAGATACTCTTTCAATTTCTGAAAAAATTCTCTCCAAAAATTCAATCCCTCTTACCAAAGATAAAATTAGCCAAATCCCCCGGAGTGCCATCTATTGCGACCTTGGCTACCCCAATCCCATAGATAAAATCATTTATACCTACTTCAAAAGCCCTTTCTCCTATACAGGTGAAGAAATGGCTGAGTTTTCCCTCCATGGGAATCCTATACTCCTGAGAGAGGCATTAGAGCTACTTTTTAAGGAAGGTGCAAGACCCGCAGAAAGAGGTGAATTTACTAAACGAGCTTATATAAATGGAAAGGTAGATCTAACCCAAGCGGAAGCAATTGCTCAAATGATTCGAGCTAGATCTCGATTTGAATTGGAGCTTGCTCAAAAAAATAATTTTGGTGAGATTCATAGGCTTACATCAAAATTAAGAAGCGAACTTATCAATTTAAAATCAGAATGCGAAGCAGAAATAGATTTTTCAACAGAAGATTTAACATTTGAATCTTTATCGGAAAGGGTTGAGAGGATAAAAAATGTAATCTCATTGTGTAAAACTACACTCCAAAGATCGGATAGGGCTGAGTCCTTAATTGAAAGTACGAAAATCGTAATCTACGGTGAGCCCAACACGGGTAAATCCTCCTTAATGAATTTGCTTTTAGGAAAAGATAGGGCTATAGTATCAGATACTCCAGGAACCACTAGAGATTTTCTTTCTGAAGAGATCCAGATTTCAGGTATTCCAATAAAGCTTGTGGATACAGCTGGTATACGGAGTACAAATGATACAGTTGAAAAACTTGGTATAGAAAAAAGTAAGTCTGAATACAATAGTGCTAATATAAAAATAATTGTTTTAGATGGATCTAACTATAAAGATTCACTTAATTTTATAAAAACTCACTTTAAAGATTTCAAAAATTCAATTATTTTAGCCAATAAAATAGATATGGTTTCAGCAGATTGGGATCGAACTGAATTTAATAAGATTTTAGATAATCAAGAAGGAAGCTACTTTGAAATATCTTGTAAGTCTAAAGATGGTATAGAAGAATTTATTAATTATCTTTACGAAAGAATTAATCGAACTGAAAATCCAGAAAATTTAATACTTTTGGAAGCAAGAAATAAATACCATTTTGGAAAAATACTAATTTCTTTAGAAACCACACTACATTTGATAGACAATAATTCGCCAGCCGAGATATATGTTAATGAGATTGACGAAGCTCTTGTTTCAATAGGACTTATCAATGGAAAAATTGATACTGAAGAAATACTAGGGCGGGTATTTAGTAAATTTTGTGTAGGTAAATAATAGGAGAGACTATGGAACATCTAAGAGAAAAGGCACTGGAATATCATAAAAAATTTCCACATGGAAAAATTGAAGTGATTTCAACCAAGGAGACAGTAGATGCTGATGATCTCTCTTTAGCTTATTCCCCTGGGGTAGCGTTTCCCTGTCTTGAAATAGAAAAAGATAGTGATAGTGTTTATGATTATACCAATAAAGGTAATCTTGTTGGAGTTATATCTAATGGAACTGCAATTCTGGGATTAGGTGATTTAGGAGCTGCTGCCAGTAAGCCTGTAATGGAAGGCAAAGGAGTTCTCTTTAAAATATTCGCTGGAATAGATGTTTTTGACTTAGAGCTAAAGACGAAAGATTCGGATGAATTCATCGATGCAGTTAAACTAATGGAACCAACTTTTGGTGCTATTAACCTAGAAGATATAAAAGCTCCAGAATGTTTTTACATTGAACAAAAATTAAATGAGCTAATGGATATTCCTGTATTTCATGATGACCAACATGGAACTGCTATTATTACAACTGCTGCTGTTAAAAATGCACTACACCTGACAGGAAAAAATCCTTCTAAAGTAAAAGTGGTAGTTAGTGGAGCTGGAGCCGCAGCAATTTCAATAGCTAGATTGATCCAAAACACTGGTATTTTACCTGAAAATATTTTTATGTCTGACTCAAAAGGTGTACTATCTCACAAGAGAACTGATGTAACAGGTCTTAAAAAAGAATTTGTTCGTACTACAAGTGATGTGACACTAGCAGATAGTATGAGAGATGCTGATTTCTTCATAGGTGTTAGCGTGAAGGGACTAGTTAAACCTGAAATGGTAAAAAGTATGGCTAAAGATCCCTGCTTGTTCGCTATGGCAAACCCTGATCCAGAAATTACTTATGAAGAAGCCATGGCTGTAAGAAGTGATCTCATTATGGGTACAGGTAGAAGTGATTATCCAAACCAAGTTAATAATGTTTTAGGATTTCCATTTATCTTCCGAGGCGCTCTAGACATGAGAGCAAGAAAGATTAATCATGAAATGAAGATGGCTGCCGTAAATGCACTTGCAGATCTTGCTAGAAAAGAAGTTACACCTGAAGTAATGCATGCTTATAAAGAGCAATCTTTTACCTTTGGGCCTAATTACATCATTCCAAAACCTTTTGATTCACGTGCATACTATGATGTATCTACAGCAGTTGCTGAAGCAGCACACAAGAGTGGTGTAGCTCGTGTACCATTCCCCGGAAGAGAAGCATACCATGATCTATTAGAAAAGAGATTAGCTTTTACAAGAAGGAAAAGAGGATAGTACGCTAAACAATTTACTCAATTTTTTTATAAAATCTGTAGGTAAAAACTCAGTTGAAATAGCAGGTGAAACTACAAATTTTACATTAAAAAATGTCAAGAAACTTGTAGTTTCACTTATGAGAGGAACTACAAGTGGATTAGAATTACTTTCTAAAATTCAGTTCCTTCCCTTAGATTGGAAAGAAAACCTCGAAAAAAGTTCCTATGCTGTGCATGACTCAACCATAGAGTCCAGCAAAGCTTTAGAGTTAGCCATTGAAGCAACCAATGAAGCATTTAGTAAAGCTTTGAATGCGATGGATATTGCCAATAGGCATTCAATAGATTTTATTTACGACAATAGAGTACTCAGTAGTATATTAGGATCATCTCATAATTCCTTAATTAGTCTTACAGAAATAAAAATGAGCTTTAGGTCTTTAGGGAAAGATATTTCTATTGAAGAAATTCTATATGATTATAAACAATCAGGCCTCAGTAAAATTATTCTTTTTATTCCGGGTCTCTTCACAGATGAATCTCTTTGGCTAGATCGGACATTGACAATAGATAATAGAAATGTAATTTCATCTGGTATTGCAGATGATTATCAAAGAAGGGGTTACTATCCTATCTTTATTAGGTTCAATCATGGAAAACACATATCAGATAATGGTAAAGAATTACTTTTATTGCTAACAGATCTTTTAAATAGAGACCCTTCACTAAGATTAAACGTTTTTTGTTATAGTATTGGATGCTTAGTTTTTAGGAGTACTTTGTATTATGCCCGTGAAAATTTATCAGAAATTTCAATTAAAAATATTGATAAAGTAATTTTTATATCATCCCCCGATGGAGGATCTTACTTAGAAAAGGCTGGTTTTTGGGCAACTTTTTTAATGGAAAGAGCACCTACCCTTGCAATACAACTAATCGGGATTATAGGAAATTTAAGGAGCGATGCTATAAAGGATCTATCCCATGGTGTGATACGAGAAGAAGATTGGAATCAATTTAACTATCTATCAAGGTATTGGCAAAACCACTATTTTGGCGAATTAGATAATATAAACTGCTATCAACTGTATTCTAGCTTTGGAGAGGAAAATTCTATCCTTCAAGAATGGCTAGGAGATGGGATAGTTGAGCTATCAAGTCTTACCTTGCTTAGAGATAATGTATTTTTAAAAAAAGATAGAACCCAACTACGTAGTACAAATATTACCGGGAACAACCATTTCACAATACTTCAATCAGGCTTATTGAGAAAGAGAATTGCTGAAATAATGGAAATCCACAAGCTTGAAAATAATTAGCATTGAAAAGCATTTCTAATTTTTTTATGTCGCATCTTTTTTTTTAAAAATTAAATCACACAAAAAATAGGGTCATTTTTATATGACAAAATCTGAAGAAAATTTTATCTGTATGGATAAGAAGAATTCATTTTAATGTTATTTTACTTTTGAGGTTTAAAGTTGTCAGACTGGAGTTTCTTAAAAAATACAATTAGTCCCGGAGATTTCACTATTGATTGTAGAAGTCAGGGGAGTTATGAGGAAGGTACTATCAAAGGTGCTTATTACTTTCCTTTTATTAAAAAAGCTTATGGGTCTGATCCGGAATCAGATAAAAAAGTCCATACACATGTGAAAGGTGTTTTAGATAAGATAGAAGCTGATAATAAATCAACCGTTCTTGTTTTTGATGAGGGGATGGGAATGTTTGCTTCCAAAATGGTTTATCTCTTAAGAGCAATTGGATTAAAAGAGGTATATTTATTTGCTAAGAAGTTTCCCTTTGAGATGGATTTAGAGCCTGGAACAAATCTTTTTGATTTTGAACCCTCAGAAAAAATTCCTGCAAGTTTTAAAATGGCTGGTGTTGTAAATAAGTCCTTTATGGAAAAAAACCTTACAAGGCTTCAGATTTTTGATACCAGAACCAAGGAAGAATATGATGGGAAAATCCCAAGAATGACCAATCCTGAACCTGGAACCCTCTGTGGTAGACTCCCAGGGGCTTTTCTATGGGATTGGAGGAGCTTTTATGATTCAGAGGGAAATGTTGTAGATAGAAATTTATTTATTAAGCGTTTACAAAGCTTTCCATTTATGCCCGAGAGAACTACAGTTCTATATGATTACAATGGAGCAAGATCCTGCCTACCGGCCCTTATGCTTAAAGAAGTAGGTTACCAAGATGTTCATACCTACCAGGGTTCTTGGTTTGAGTGGAGACGATCGAGTCTACCAAAACAAGCAGTTTCGCTATTTGGAACGGAAACTAAGACTACTGCCGCTCCCAGAGTTGGTGGCACAGATAGAAAAAAAATATGATCATACTATGAAATAAAATTACGAGTTGAGATTTTTTCCATATACTTTACACTATTCAAACTGAATGAGAATCATAATTCTATTTGGTGAAAATTCAAATTGTTGAGGTATATCTTGAAAAATTTTATAAAATCCGTTAAATTTCATAATTTTTTTGTGACTACGTTTCTTAGTTTTTGTATTTACATATTTTTTTTCTTTTTTCTCACAAGCTGTTCTTCTAGAGGATTTCTAACGAATTCAATAGTAAACCAAGATATAGCTCTAAGTTCCATCCAATTAGTAACAACTAAAACATCTATAAGTGTGCAAGATTCTTTAACAAAAAGAATCTATATAGAATTTCCTACTGATAAAGCATTTTTAACCGCTGGAAAATCAATTGATACAGCATCCTATAAAATGGCTGCATTTAAATTCAAAGAATCAATTCAAATTGAGTGCAAAAACCAAACAATTGAATCTATAAAATCCACTGCGAACAGTATAATTATGAGTGGAAATTTATCAGGAAATAATTGTAGTACTGGTTACACCTTTACAATTAAAGCAGACTCGCCCCTTACAATTTCAATTGATGCAAGCTTAAGTAAATCTGATTTCAATCGTATTCAGCTAATCTATTCTTCAAATCAGAATGAACAATTTTTTGGATTTGGAGAACAATATAGTCACTTTAACTTAAAGGGTAAAAAGTTGTTCCTGTTTACCGAGGAGCAAGGCATAGGGAGAGGGGATCAACCTATCACATTTCTTGCCGATGTCACAAATGGTGCTGGAGGAAATCAATTTACGTCCTACGCACCCATTCCTCATTATATAACATCCGAAAATAAATCTGTTTTTTTTGAAAATACTTCCTATTCCAAATTTGACCTTTCGAATGCAAAAGAAGTCAATGTTGAATTTTGGGAAAGTAATTTAAATGCTACTATATGGTTAGGGAACTCCCCTTTAGAGTTAATAGAAAAATTTACACTTAAAACAGGTAGATTCCCTTTGCTTCCTGAATGGGCTTATGGTACATGGTTAGGTTTACAAGGTGGGTCAGAAAAAGTAAAAAAAGTAATACAAGAAGCTAAAGCAGCAGGTAATCCGATCACAGCACTTTGGATCCAAGATTGGGTTGGTAAACGTACTACAGGATTTGGTGATCAGTTAAAGTGGAGATGGTATGCTCAGGAAAAGTCAGAACATAAAGATAGCAATGGTGATCCTGAACCTTCTTATCCTGACTTTAAAAACTTTTGTGCAGAGATGAACAAGGATGGAGTTAAAGTGCTTGGTTACATTAATTCCTTCCTTGCAGATACAAATCCAGCAATTAAAAATGATACTTTTAAAAATCCAATGTTAGAAGTAGCAAAAGAAAAAGGTTATTTGGTTAAAAATAAAGAAGGCAAGGACTATTTAATAAAAACAGTAGGATTCCCTGCATATTTAATAGATTTAACCAATCCTGAAGCTGTTAAATGGATTCAAGATATTATAAAAAAGAATATGATAGACCAAGGTCTATCTGGTTGGATGGCTGACTTTGGAGAATGGTTACCTTATGATGCAGTTTTGTATGACAAAAAAATAAATGCTGCTTTGTACCATAACGTTTATCCAGTTGACTGGGCTAGGATAAATAGGGAAGCTATTTCCGAAGCAAAGAAAGATGGGCAAATAGTATTTTTTACAAGAGCAGGCTATAGTTATTCAGCTAAATATTCTACTGCATTTTGGTTAGGAGACCAAATGGTTAGTTTTGGAAAAGATGATGGATTGGCATCAACCATTGTAGGGCTCAATTCATCCGGGGTAAGTGGAATTTCTATCAATCATAGTGATATTGGTGGTTATACTGGAATCAAAGCACTCCCCAAGTGGATTTCTCCATATGATAGAGAGAAAGAATTAACTGAACGATGGACAGAGATGAATGCATTTACACCCATCTTTAGAACTCATGAAGGAAATATTCCTAAGAGGTTCCATCAAGTGTATAGAGACCCTGATTCTATTTCTAAATTTGCTAAAATGGGAAAAGTTCACTATGCTCTCAAAGACTATATTTCTTATCTCAGTAAAAAAGCTACAGAAAAAGGATATCCAATTGTAAGACATCCTTATCTCAATTTTCCAGATGATAATAATACATATGATATTAAATACCAATTTATGCTAGGAGAAGATTTGCTTGTTCTACCAATTCTTGATAAGGGTGAGACAAAAATAGAAGGTTATTTCCCAAAAGGAAAATGGAAACATTTATTTACGGGAGAAATATTTGATGGAGGGAAACGACATACAATAAAAGCCCCCTTAGGACAACCTGCTGCTTTCGTCAGAGAAAATGGAGAGTGGTCAGAAAAGATCTATTTATCTGTAAAAAATGCATTAAAATAAGGTTGAGATTTCAAAGTTAATTGTAACCTCTTACCTTATAATTTTTATAAACTGATTTTAAGTTTTGTTAGATATTTAAATTTCTATACATGATAAGTTTAATGTATTCACGATTTATTGGATACATTAAATTTATCAATGTATTTTATCTATAGAATATGATTTGATTATTATTATATTTTCTTTTTATATTCCCTCTTCATTGAATTTTCCCTCTTTACAATCATACGTTACCTTAGTTTTAATTTCTTTTCTTTCAGCTCGATCATGATCATTGATTATAACATAAAAATTTTCACAGCTTCCTTTTTTAAATATATCATATTTGCCTGTTGGCTCGATCACTGCGTGAAAAAATCCACTATTTGATATATCAGGTGGGGTATTTTTATGAATCATGCTCATAACTAATGCTAAGTTTCCACAACAACCTCCAAGCCCTAGTATATCTTTTGTTCCGTCTCCATTGATATCGTACATTTCATACTTCATATTTTTTTCATCTATACTGACAGGTTCCCAGTTTTTGGAATTAAAATAAAATATTTTCATATCAATCATTGGATGAGAATTGCCCTGTAAGGAGTAACTACTTACAAGTGCAATATCATTTTCAGCTGTAGTCACTTTAATATAGTCCAAAGGATTGTTAAAAATTTTTGTAGCTATATCAATATCATTTTTATCAGTAGATTTAAACGCTGATTCTAAATCCGATAGTGTATAAAAAATTGCATTGTTCAATAAGAAGTCATTTCCATCCTTTACTGCATACTTATCTTTGTTAGAAATCAATTGTTGAAATTCAGGAGCAACTCCTGAGCTAACACTAGAGTCAGCACTTGTTTCAACTTTTTTACCGCAATTAAAAAAATAAATTATAAATAAAAAAAGTAATAAATGTTTCATAGTCATTTGCCTCGATAATTATACTATTATACTCTTAGGAATTAAAAAAAAGTTAATTATTACTATATCAATATTTTTTTAAAAATAGGTTTAAGAAAAAAATAACAAAGAAATCCTAAATTCATAGAAAATGACTAATAAAATAAGAGTAGCCAATTAATTAGATACTTAATTTAATTAATTATAATGACTAAAATCTAAATTAAGTATGAAGGCAATATCTATATCAATATTTTTTCTAGATTTACATATTAGTTGGTTTTTCAAGTCTTTTCAAAAATTATAATTTATCGATTTTTACAAATATAAATGGGTCTAATTCGTAAAACACTCTACTTACCAATTTATTTATATAAAGAGTTAATACCTTTAAAGCTAATAGATAAGTATATTTTTTCTGAATTTATTAAAACTTTTCTAGGAACAGTTATTTTGCTGACAGGAATTATGATTATTTCTCAGGTTATGGATAATTTAAGAAACTTTATAATTTCTAAGCAGAATCCTTACCATATTGGATTATTCTTAATTTTTAATACTCCAAAAATGATTGTTGCTGTAATACCTCCTTCTCTTATGTTTTCTGTTTGTTTCATTGTTGGTCAGTTCAATGTCAATAAAGAGTTAGTCTCAATTATGGCTGCAGGGACATCTTTTTATAGAGCTACTTTAACTATATTTGTAACTGGGTTTATAATGAGTATACTTGTTTTTTTCTTAGGAGAATTTATTGTAAGGCCATCTAATACACTTGCAAATGAAGAATTATCCATCATTATGAAAGGGATTGGTACTAAAAAAGATTTAGTATACCAGTTAAATACAAAAGGGAAAGAAGGATTTTATTATATATATTGGTATGACAATGAAAAGAGAATGATCCGAGGTGGATTTAATTATATAAAGATATCTCCTCAAAATTTTCCAGAATTAATTTTATCCGCTCAGAGTGCAACTTATTCAGATTCCACTGACTTATGGACTCTTGAAAAAGTTGAAGAAATAAGATTAAATTCTGATCTTATGATTACTAGCTATACTACATATCCAGAACATTCATATAAATTACCAGAGAAACCTGAATATTTTAGAAAAGCACCAAAATCCATAGACCAAATGAATTTTATTGAGCTTACTGAAGAGATAAAAGAAAGAAAAGCTAAGGCAAAAGGGTACTACGATCTAGAAGTAGAAAGACAAACCATCTTTGCAATTCCAGTAATGAGCGTGATAGTTGTTATAATTGGAGCAATTACAGGTACATTTACTAAAAAATCAGCAGGTATCGCATCTCTTGGCATAACGATAGGAATCGTTTTAGTGTACTATATTTTATTTTCCATAGGAAAATCTCTAGGTGAAAATGGAGGAATACACCCGGCAATTGGAGTATGGTCAACTCCAATACTCTTTATTGGTATTAGCTTTTATCTTATTAAGAAATTTAACCTGTAATCAATCTTTCAATATGGTATGCATCTTTAAAAGGCTTAATAGCATCTCTTACTTCTAGTGCTCTCTTTTTTAGTAATTGTAGCTTTTCCAGCTCAACTAACTCTTCCCCTTCCTCTTTATTAATTGATAATTTTAAAATTTCATTCTTATCTAGGGAAAGTTTTTTTATGTAGCTTTCAGGATTCTTCATTTTGTCAGGTAAAACTTGGTCAGATTCTATTTGTATCACTTCTATCTGATCTTTTATTTGGTCTTTTTTTGATCTGATTTTTTCTAAGAGTGTGGATTTTTCATAAATAAGTTCGTCCAAACTTTCATCAAATAGAGGAGATTTTCCATATATAACTTTTACAAGTTCCTCATCGTTCATCATACCAAGTTCTAGTAAACTAAGTCGTGTCTGCTCTCTTGTATACTCGTACTGAAGAGAATTTAATTGGTTTTGGAGAATGATATATCTACCATTTAATTTTTCTGGACTTAAATTCTCTACAACAGATGCTTTTTCTTGATGAACATGAGTCTCGAGTTTTTGATCATTATGACTTCGAACTTGTAACTGTATGTTATCTAGATTTAATCCTAATGATGTAATTTCCATACTTGACCTCCTAAACTTATAAAAATATCCTTATATCATTACTTTCGGGATTGGCAAATTGAAAAATAACCTAAATGAGGATTTTTTTATAAATTTAGTTAGAATTTATAAAAAAATATACTAGAAATTTATAGAATAAGATAAAAAGTTTTATGTATTAATTACCGATAATATTGTATCTAAATATGAGTACTATCAATTGGGAAAGAGTCAATACATTTGCGGATATGAATGATCCTGAAGACTTAGAGTGGCTTCGTGAAACTGCAAAAGAACTCGTTGTGAGTATGAATCAAAAATTAGAAACAATCAACTCCCTTCTTACAACACCAGACAGAGAGGCTTTAGTTTCAATTTGTCACCAAATCAAAGGTGTTTCATCAAATTTTGGGTTAGACGCTGTTTATGAAATTTGTTTAAATGCAGAAAAAATACTTAAAACTGATGCTTGGGAAAGCTCCTTACCCATCTTAGCAAACTTAAATACTATTTGGATAGATTCTTCGGAAGAATTAAGTCGAGTTCTTAAAATATAGCTACGTATACAACAATGCATTCTTTGCACCATCATATACACCTTCCCTAGAATTCCTTATAATACATTCATTCATTCTAGTAAAGATACCTCCCTGTTCCAGAAAAAGTTCAATCATCTCTAAAGAATGTTCTGGGTCTCGGCACTCCATAGTCCCCTCACCCAACTCCATAGATCTAAATGCAGATGCAGCTTCATGATCTCCAACCCTTCTTATAAATATTTTAGGTACTGGAAAGAATGCTAACTCAGATGGTTTCGTTATCAATGCATCTGATATTGCAATCAACTCATCGGTTGCACTGAATGCATGATAGTAATTTTTAAAATTAAAAAATACAATTGGAAGTGATCCTAAATCTTCTAATTTATCAAGTGAATTGTCCTTACAAAAATTTAGAAATATATCCCAATCTTCAATTGTTGTATAAGGGATTCCTAATTCATTTGCTTTATTTTTTAATTCTAAATAAAGTGCTTGGTGATCACCTGTATTTATCCATAGGTAAAATTTTTCAGAAATTAACTTATCCTTCATTAAACTTAATAGATTTAAGGTATAACTTTTTTGTGCTCCTGCACCACCAATTGCTAAGAGAAATCTTTTCTTTAATTTCTTTTCATCTCTTGCAATTCTTGCTTCTGCATGTGGAATTGCATTCGCTGAAAGATTATAGGAAACCCAATGTCCTGCCACAGCTAGTGAGGATTTAGGTATTCCCATTTCAATAAATCTCATATAAGAAGCAGGACTTTGAACTAAATTTTTTGCCCCTGGAACTAATAGGTAGTATTGGGGAAAATTATCAGGAACTAAATGTGTGACTTTTTTAAAGCCTGCTTCAATTGCTATTTGACCGTTTAGAGGATAAGTTGAAATGTATGACAATTCAGGAGAGAGTCCACTTAAAAGATTTTTGTACCTTTCCGCTAACTCTACTGAAAATTGTAAAGATGATATATTTCCTTGAGACATTAACTGACCCCAAAGCCATTCAATGATCCCTCCAAATTCAGAAGATGATCTACTCATCTGACTATAAAAACCATCTATTTCTTTAATTGCATGAGACTCCTTTGTATCAAATGCTAATATATCATGCAAGTAAGCTTTCTTTTTTTGAGCAACCGCCCATGTATATAAAGAATATGCCATCCTATGATGCCCATATCCCATCCGAACAGTACCAACTAGTAAACCATCTTCTACTCTTTCACCTTCGGAGTTTAGTATCACCCCTACTCCAGGAACAGTTGGATGTGTTACAGATCTTAATTTTAATTCAGAAACTTCATTTAAATCATATCTAAGGAAAATTATTGCTTTTAGAGCCTGTATAGTATAGTTACTTAGCGAACTAGTATACAAGCCAAATAATTTTTGATTGATCGGCATTCTAACTCCTGGATTTATTGTAGTGCTTGGTCATCTATAGCTCCTGAATCATCTGGAACTTTATCTGCTTCGCTATCTAACCATTTATTTGCTATCACGGATCTTCTCTTTGCTTCAAATAGAGATAATAAGTAATTGGTAATTGTAGGCTTGCCCTCTTCCTCTGCATCTTTATCCATTTGCTTAAATACATCTATAATATCTTGATCTGGCCAATTTTCTAACATCCCAACTGCGTCCATTGGTCTCATATTACCAACTTTACTTGCTAATACTTTTAACTTATTCTGACGATTCTCTTCTTCTTTTTGGCGAGCTGCCATTTGCCTTTCTTTTTCTTTTATACCTTTCCTGACTTCTTCAAGATTTTGAGCATCACTTTCTAGTTTTTCTTTTTGAAGTTGTAGTTCAGATCTAATTTTTTCTATCTCTGCCATTTCTTCTTGGAGTCTTTCTTTTGCTTTCTCAATCTCTAACTTTTCTACTTCTGTAGGAGATTCCTGATCCCAGTTTACTGTGGCTGGTTTTTTTGCAAGAAATGGTAAAATCTCATCTGCATCAATTAACTTGTAGTAATCAAAAACAAAAAATCCTATCGCAAGTAAAAACATTATCAGTAATAATAAGTAAAATGATCGTGCCTTATCAGTCAAAGTTTAGTACCTCACTCTTACATTTCTCAAACAATACCTTCTTTAATTAACCTATCCAATCGAGATACACTTTCTTCTAGTCTTACTATTTTTTTTGAAATAGTCACTATAGATTTTGATATTCTCAATTCTTTAGGATCCGTGATTTCAATAGTTTTATTATTTAAATTAAAGTAAAAAGCACTATCATTTTTTAGCGCTAAGCCCCTTGACATATTCCATGATCTTTTCATATTCATTCTTTGGCTGATTCTTGTTAGGTTTAACTTTTCTTTTATTGTTGTGAGCAATGGTGCTAGGTTCTTTATCGGGTATAACATTTCGCAAACCCCTCCTGTCTGCTAAGTAATCTTTTTGGCTTTCTTCATCTTCTTCAGATCTTTCTGATCTGATAACTCTTTCGTGATATTCCGACAACCTCTTTTGTTTGATTATCTCCAAAAGCTCTGAACTCTTTCTTGCAACTACCACTGAGTCAATAGCTTCCCTGAGAACACCATCCTGTTCACTAACTTGTTTTTTTAGATTTTCATTTTGCAAGTAAAGTGTTTTTATATAATTCTCGAATACTCTTAAATATCCAATATCATCTGAAACATAAGATGTAAACTTATCATTTTCATAACTAATAGCATTTCGATTTTCTTGTACTTCATTTTTTAATCTATTTATTTTTCCAACAACTAGTGCTAATTTTCTAGTTTCCTCATCAACAGCTCTATTTTTAATTCGTAGTACTGTTTCTAAGTTAAATTTAAACTTCTTCATTTATCAATACTCATCATCTTGTGAACTTGAGAATATTTCTGCTAATCTTTTTTTTGCATCTTGAAAATCTGATTTCACTTCTATTCTTTGTTTCAAAAACTCATCTATTGCATCTTTTTTAGAGATAGCCATATCTACTTTTGAATCTGATCCTTTTACATAAGCAGACAATCTAATCAACTCTTCATTGGCATTGTATGTTGTTATCAATTCTCTTAAAAATCCTGCATACATTGAATGATTTTCAGAAACTATTTTTTGCATCACACGTGAGAGTGAAGCAGATATATCAATTGCTGGATAATGATTTTTTTCGGCAAGAGTTCTGTTTAGTACAATGTGCCCATCCAAGTAACCCCTTACAGCATCTGCTATGGGGTCGTTCATTTCATCTGGTTCGGTAAGAATTGTATAAAAACCGGTTATGGTACCACCTGAAGGAGATGTACCTGATCTTTCAACTAGCTTAGCTAACCTAGTAAAAACAGTAGCAGAAAAACCCCTAGTAATAGCAGGCTCTCCATGTGAAATTGACATCTCCCTTGCTGCTTGAGCAAATCTCGTAAGGGAATCCATTAGTAAATTGACGTGATACCCTTTATCCCTAAAATATTCAGCCGCACTAGTTGCAAGCAATGCGCAGTTTATTTGTTGCATTCGAGGAGAATCGGATGTTGCTACGAAAACAACACTCTTTTGGAGGGCTTCCTCTCCTAATTCTAATTCTAAAAACTCATTTACTTCCCGACCTCTTTCACCAACCAATGCAATTATATTTATATCTGCATTTGTATAACGAGAGATCATACCCAATAAACTAGATTTTCCCACTCCAGATCCTGAAAAAATACCTATTCTTTGTCCACGACCTACCGTGAGCAATCCATCGATAGCTCGTACTCCGGTTTCAAGAACATCCTTTATCATAGGTCTCTGAAGAGGATTGATTGGATCATTGTCAGGGAATCTCTCCTCTTTACTTACAAGAACACCCTTACCATCAATCGGTTTAGCAGCTCCGTTGATAACCCGTCCGAGTAGATGATTCCCAACAGGTAATATTAGTTTTGTTCCTGAAGAATAAACTGCAGCCTTAGGATAAATCCCATCAACTTCGCCTAATGGCATAAGTGTGTATTTGTGTCCATCAAACCCAATGATTTCACATTGAAGATAACCTTTACGGTCATTCCTCTCTATCTCCATTATCTCGCCGATTTTAGAATCGGGGGGTCCCTGTGAAAATATTACATTTCCAGAGACTCGTATCACCTTACCACTTTTCCTAATTGGCTCAGTCTTTATTAGGATACTTAAGTATTTCTCTAGAACATCTACTTTCTCATTAAACTTTTTTTCGATCATTAAATTGGTTCCGCGTTACGAATTGCTTCCTCAATTTCTTTCAATTGGGTTGAGATACGAGCATCAATTGCTCCTACATCTGTCTCGATAATTACACCACCACGATCAATTCGAGAGTCTTCATAAATATTAACTTTACGTAAAGACTCCATAAGCTTTATTAATTCATCTTTATGAGCTGTTGTAATTTCAAGATCTGAGAAGTTAACTCTAATATCTACTCTATCTCTATCTTTAATTCGTTTTAATGCTTCTCTAATATTATTTAGCACAATCTCTTTACGCTCAACAATCTCATCTTTAATGACCTTTCTTGCAATGATCAAAATCATTTCAACCATTTGCTTCTCAGATGCCTGTATGATATCCTCTCTGATATCAATTGCCTTTCCAACAATTGTTCCCAATCTATCTATCAATCTTCTAACTTCAGCCTGACCCTTTTTAAAGCCTACCTCTCTACCAGCGTCGTACCCTCTCTGATAAGCTTCATGTTCAATTTCAGCAACCTTCATCTCAGCTTCCTTGATCATTCTCTCTACTTCAAGTTTAGCCCTATCTAAGATTTGGTCTGCTTTTGCTTTGCCAGTATCTTCTTCAATCTTTACTTTTTCTTTGGAATCCTGAATTAATTGAAATGCTCTTGTCTTACCATCTTCAACTATCTTATCAGCTTTTGCCTGTGCTTCTGAAAGCATTTGGCGAACTTGCTCTTCAGTCTCCTGACGATACCGTTCTAATTCTTGCTCTATTTCATCAATGGAAGGGCCCTGGTATTGCTCAATAACATTCCCTTCAGTATCTACTTCATACTCTTCTTCTACTTCACTTTTATGAAATTTTTTATACTTCTCAGAAATAGCTATATCTACTTGTTCTTGAGCTTCTGCTATTTGTAAGGGTTTAAATACTAATTTAGCCATGTCATACCTTCCATAACTTTATCTTACCGGAATCTATTGATTTATTTAGAGTTTCGATGATTGCTTTTTGTGCTTCTTCAATTTCTGCCAGTGAGATAGGACCCATTGAATCAATTTCAATATTAATTTGTTTGCACAACCAAGGATCACATCTCTCAAGAATTTTTACTTTTAAATCTGTTTCAACACCTTTGAGTGCACAAGCCAAAACTATAGGATGAAAATCAGATAAAAACCCTGAAAGTGTTGTCCTACCAATAAACATTAAATCATTTATTGTATAGTAATGCTCATTTATTCTTTCTGCAAATTCAGGATCTCTCTCTTTTATGCTAGAAAATAATTTAAAGGATATATGAGGATTGATTCTTGATAATATGTCTGCAACCGTCTTACCACTTCTATTCTTAACCTTTGATACAATTGTTCTGGATTCAATTAAGTCATATTTAAAGAAGAGAAATGACTCCAACTCAGCACGCATCACTTCTGAATAATAATCTATTATTTGAATTTCTTTTATTATATTTTCACGAATTTTTTCAGGAAAATCCTCTATAATTTTTGAAGCTGCATCAGGATTAGAAAAACACATTACCTTTGCTATTGTCTTTGAGTCTTCATCTTTTACTATTAATTCAAGTTCTTCTTTGGATTTATTTTTTAACTCATGCAGAGGAGATGTTCGTGGTGAATTAGATTGAAATTTTTGTTCATTTTTAGATTTTTCTACAATGTATAACGGGGATCTTCTTTGAGGTTTATCTCCCGATATAGTTTGATTAAAACTATTTAGAACACTTCTCTCTTCCATTTTAGATGTTTTTGGCAAATTAGCCATTGCACCCATTAATTTTTCTAGCTCATCGTTGCTTAAGCCTGAAAGTACTTCTTTAGGTAGGTGCTCTCCTATCATACTGAAGAGCACAGCTGCTTTATCTTTATTTGATTGTGTAGTACTCATCTATTAACCAGCCTCTTCGTCTGATAACCAAGTTCTTAATAGCTGAGCAACTTCTTCTGGCTTTTCTTTTGCCATACTGATTGCATTTTCTAAGAGCTCTCTTCGAAGTTTTTCATCTAGAGAAATTTCAACATCTGCTCCACCTTCTTCCATTACTCGAAGAGCTGCTTCACGCATCATTTGTTGTTGAGCAGCAAGTTCTTCTTCTTTCATTCTTCTTCTTCGTGCAATTTCTTTCTTAACAGCTCTATAGATTAGTATTACAAGTATCAAAAAAGTCAATATAGCAAGTGAAGTTATCATTGCACTTTTAATTGCTTTTTGTTTCGCTAACTCAGCATCTTCATTTGCAAACTGAGAACTTCTATCTTTGGGAATAGTAATTATACTTATTTTATCACCCCGAACGGAATCAAATGCAATCGCTGCTTCTAGATTCTTCTTTATAAGAGCTAAATCTTCTTTAGAGACTTGCTTATAAACTCTTTCAAATTTTGTCCCATCCGCTGATTCTTTTTTCTCCCAAACTCCATCAACCACTACTGATAGTGCAACCTTTTCTACCTTCCAAGGCTGTTTTTGAACTTCACTGACCTTTCTATTGAATTCAAAATTATTGATATTTTCACCTTTTGCATATTCTGCTTTTTGGTAATCGGTATCTTTATACCCTGGTGGAAGATTTGGCTCAGTTCCTGCTGGACCATCGGGAGTAAATCCTCTACCAGTAAATTTTTCTGTAGTTTCTTTAGATGAAACCTTTAGAGAATTTCCATCAACGATTTCCAATTCAGAGTATGGCGTACTGGGATCATCAGGTATTTTTACTACTGGAGATACATTATTTTCTTTGTAAGTTACTTTATCCCAGTTTAATGAATATTCGAAACGTGTGATATCTACTCTATCTTCGCCACCTAAACTCCATCTGAGTGTATTACGAATATCGATGAGTCTTTTCATCCTCTGTTCTTCTTCAATTCGTAATTTTTCCTGAACAAGTCGTAATTCAATTCTATCTTTTTCAAGATCCTCTTCAAAATCGCTAATAATTTTTCCGTCTGGATCCGCAACACTCACATTTTCAGGTTTGAGTCGAGGAACTGCTCGAGAAACTAAATTAACTATACCTTTTATTTCTTTTTTAGAAAGAGTATCTACTCCAGGAATAAAGTGTAGTATTACAGAAGCCTTAACAGGTGAAGATGCACTTTCAAAGAGGTCAGACTCTGGGAGTGCAATATTTACATCAGCTTTCTCAATAGAACGTAGAGTTGAAAGTGATTTTTCAATAGCTCCCTTTAGTGCCCTGTACTTTTTTATATCCTTATCAAATTGGGTTTCTGTAAATTTTTCAATATCAAAAAGCTCCCAACCTTGAACTCCTGTAGGAATTAAATTTTCTTGAGCTAACTTTGTTATAATTTCTTGTCTCTGGTCAGGATCCACTGAAATGATAGATGTATCTGATGCAGAATAGGAGTATCCCATTGCATCCAGTTTTTTTGTGATCTCTGCAAATTCCTTTGCGGGCAGATCTTTGAAAAGTACTACTCCATTCTTTTGTGTTGATAGAGTAGAAAGTACGACCACGGCGATTATTATCACCCCTACCACTGTACCCATAATAATCCGTTTTGTGGAGTCGAGCTTTCCAAAAAGCTCTTTAAATTGGGTGAAAAATTTTGCAATCGATTCCGGCATAGATTACCTCATGGAAACTTATATCAGTGACATAATAAGAAATCGACAGATATGTACAATTTATTTTTTACTTTTTCTGAAAAAAATAAAAAAGTAGTAAAACAGAGTAAAGACAGTTCTACTGTCTAATTCTATATGGGGGGCTTAGATAGTTTCATTATGGATTATGTCTTTAAATGAAAAATCATATACAGATATATACGAAAGAACTTGTCTCTTCCTATAGAATTTTTTTCTGAGCTCAAAGGAGTTTACAATGAATGAAAGCTTTTTTTATAAGAATAAGCCTAAAATCTTGATTTATTTATGGCTACTATCGATTTTTTTGAACACTTGTCAAAATAGCTCCAAGGCAATTAGAGATATAAAAGAGTCTGATGATACATATCCCTCGTCCAGCCAGGAGCCTATGAAGTATGAAACAAAGATCCATAGGCTTTCCCTTTCAGAATGGAACTCTGCAAAAGAAGGTTTTTTAGATTCCTCCACCTTCCAGGTGAAAGTTAGCTCTCTTAAAAGCAATCGACAGGAAGCTCTTGAAGAAGCAAATGAAGTTTCTAAAAGAAAAATTTTACGAATGTTGTTAGCGGAAGCAATCCCCACCATCACCCCAGATGGAAGGGTCGATCTTCGAATTTTAATTGAAGAATATGGGAAAATCATATCTGATACAGATTTTTCTGGAGAAAAATTTCATTTTATCTATCAAATCAAGCGACCAGCATTAGAAATCATAGTTAAAGAAAAAATTAGATAAATAGGAATAGATCTCAAGTCTAAACCAATGGAACCAGAACTACAATCTCCAGTTTGTCTAAGGCATCAGAAAAAATAGGCGAAATTATCAACCTAATCAACGAGATTGCCACTCAAACAAACCTCTTATGAGTTATAAACAGCTAGAGCAGGGGAATCAGGTAGGGGCTTTGCTAAAGTAGCTTCGGAAGTAAAAAATTTAGACGATCAAACATCCATAGCAAAGAAAGTAAAAGAAGCTTCGAATGGTATTGTATGATTTTTTTATAAAATGGATGAGAGAAGGTTCACCTACGTAGTTTCTGAGCTTTCTACGAAAGTGAACTCGTTGAGAATTGAAAAACTATTGAATTTTGTATTTTTTCTTAAATTTATCCACACGACCGGCTGTGGTTACTGCTTTTGCCTTGTCTGTATAGAATGGATGGCATGCAGAACAAATCTCAACTAAGAGATCTCCTCTTGTTGATTTTGTTTCTATTATGCTTCCACAAGCACATCTAATTTTTGCTACTACGTAATTTGGATGGATACCTTGTTTCATATTTTCTTCTCCGTACTATGTGTTCATACTTGCAAGGAACGCATCATTGCTCTTTGTTCCACGCATTTTTTCCAACAATAATTCCATACTTTCTGTGATGCTCATAGGGGAAAGTACCTTTCTTAGAACAAAGACTTTTTGTAGAACGTCCGGTCTAAGAAGAAGCTCTTCCTTACGAGTTCCGGATTTGTTTATATCAATTGCTGGAAAAATTCTTTTATCTGATAATTTTCTGTCTAAATGAACTTCCATATTCCCTGTTCCTTTGAATTCTTCAAAGATAACCTCATCCATTTTAGATCCAGTATCAATCAGTGCAGTTGCCATGATGGTCAGTGAACCACCTTCTTCTAAATTTCTAGCTGCTCCAAAAAATCGCTTGGGTTTATGAAGTGCATTAGAGTCTACACCACCTGATAAAATTTTACCCGATGTAGGTATAACTTGGTTGTATGCCCTTGCAAGTCTAGTTATTGAATCGAGAAGTATTACAACATCTTTTCCATGCTCTACTAATCGTTTTGCTTTTTCTATCACCATCTCGGCAACCTGAACGTGACGCTGTGCGGGTTCATCAAAGGTTGAACTTACAACTTCACCCTTTACATTTCTGGCCATATCAGTAACTTCTTCAGGACGCTCATCAATCAGTAGTACTATTAATACTATCTCAGGATGATTGGTTGTAATTGCATTTGCAATACTTTGCATTAAAACAGTTTTACCTGTTCTGGGTGGGGCAACAATCAAACCGCGCTGCCCCTTTCCAACCGGAACCATTAAATCCAAAATTCTAGTATCCAAATGATTGGGATCGTATTGCATATTGATTCTTGAATTAGGATAGAGAGGTGTTAGATTATCGAAAAGTGCTCTTTTGTTTGCAACTTCAGGAGAAAAACCATTGATTGATTCCACTCGAAGCATTGCAAAAAAACGTTCAGCTTCTTTAGGTGGTCTAATTTGACCCTCTACAGTGTCACCTGTACGCAGTCCAAATAACTTTATCTGAGAAGGTGATACATATATATCATCTGGTCCTGGAAAATAGTTATAATCAGGAGATCTTAAAAATCCATATCCATCAGGTAGCTTTTCCATAACACCTGATGCAAACACTTGCCCATCTCTCTCTGTTTGAGCCTGTAGTATAGAAAATATTAAGTTTTGTTTCTTTAAACCATTGGTATTCTCGAGCTTCATATCCCGAGCAATTTCCATTAGCTCACCTATAGATCTCTGCTTTAATCTTGTTAGATCAATTGGATCTGGTACTTGACCCTCATATTTTTTTTTCTTTCGAAAATTGCGGTGAGAGTGATCAGAGCCATTTTCATGAGTAGAAATATGGGAGATATTAGAGTTGTCTTCGTTTACTTCTTCTTCGTAAGTTTCTTCTTTTTTTTTGGTTATAGCCATATTGATTTTCGAGGGTAAAATTGATTTAGATTTAAATATTATTGAAGGTTAGTGCTTGGATGAATTTGACCGAGAATCCGATCTTTGCAATGGTGCCTACAGCAACTATTTCTTCTTACTATTCATTTGGGAAGAACTTTTTCTTTTAGATACTGATTTTTTTTTCAAATTTTTACTTATTTTAACATCTTCATTTTTATTATCGGATACCACTTCTATTTGGAGTAGTTTTTTTGCTTGCGATGAATCCGGATCTTCTATAAAATCATCATTTTTCTTTTCCTGTTTAGTTTTTGTTTTCGTAGTACTATTTGCCCTAGACTCCTTTCTTTGACGGGGCACAGGAGTCTCAGGATCCCTTGCCATCTTATTACTCAATCCTAAATATTTAATTCTATTTTGTAGGGTGGATCTGGGGATTCCTAGAGAGGACGCGGTATGACTGATATTTTCATGGTTAAGTTTGAATGATTTAAGGATATAAGAGGACTCAACATCCTTTAAAATTTCTGATAGCGAGACTCCCGATTGAAATGCTTTCTCTATGATTGGGAACTCGCTTTGGGTATGGTCATCCTTCTCTATTTGGTCTGATTCTGACTCTATTAAATGGTACAAAAAACCTATAACTTTATCATCTCCCTTAAGAGTTACGATCTTTACGATCATATTAATATTTTTTACAAAAGCATGTAAAATTGGTAATGACATACTGGAATTTTCATTAACATCCGTTGTTTTGAAATATTCGGATATGAGATCTCTATTTAACTCTCGAAAGTATTTTTCGGCTATTGTGATACTATCTCGAAATATATGCTTAGAAAGAATAGAAGTTTCAAATTTTTCATTATAAAAGGTTGTATTTCCATCTTTATCTGTTGAAAAGAGTGCATCTGGAAAGCTCCTGAGTATCAATTCCATAAATTTGTATATGAGTAATTTATTTGATGAATCAGGTATATCAATATCAATAGAATCTGTTTTTTGTTCCTGTTTTGGAGGGTTCTTCTTTGTTAATAGGTCAGAACACTCAGCTAATAGCCTGGGTTTTTCCCACGTATCAATTCGTTGACCAAATATATTTAAAACAGGTATAGTTCTATGAGTTTGAAAGAAAAGAACAATAGAATCTGTGATTTCATAAGTTAGAAGATGATCTGGAATGACTTCATATTCAATTCCAACTGACTCGAGATCTGCCATCTCCCTTGATATTTTTTCTTTGGAAAGGAGCCCTACCGCAGATCCATCTTCCCCAACAACAGGAAAATGAGCAACGGGAGTCATTAGAAAAAATTTATAAAACGATTCAATTTTCATTTCAAGATTTACTTGGAGTTGTATCCTATAGCAAAGTCTTGAAAATTTCCTCTTTTGTCACGTTTTTTATATTATCATCTTTAAAAGGTTTGAACTGAATCTGCAGGACTCATCCTGCAGCACATATGGTGGAGGCGCTTATTTGGTAGGTTCAGATGGTTGAGGAGAGTCTTTAGATGGCTCTTTGCCCTCTAGTTTTGGTGCAGTGTCCCTTTTGATAAAACCATTTGTTTCTTCTAAAACAGAGATTCTATTATAAGTGATTACTCCATAACAATCATCTAAGAGTTCCATGAGATCAATTGGAGGTGTATCTTTTCCTGAAACATACGTAAATGAAGTAGCAGTATCAGGTCTTTCGAAAGGAACATTTGCAGTTATCTTACCATCTAGCCACTTATTTTCTATATAATTACGAAGTGTCTTTTTTAAGTAGGTATAGTTATTTGTAGTCCCATCATAATTAGCATCTATAAACTCATTTAGCTTTTGCTTTTTGAATTCTTTTTTTTCATCGATGACGGTAGCAAATTCAATGAGTGCTATCATTGCAAATCTTCTAGCTCTTCGAGAGGAAACAATCCCTTCCTGGTAAAGAGAGATTTTATTTCTAAATAAATTTGGTGCAGAATTATAACCCATTGTATAAAAGTTTTCAGCAACTTTTAGTTCACGAAATGCTTGTCTAAGTAAGTTCTTTGCAGTAGGATCTTTAACCCTTAGAATTCGATTGCTAGCGAATGTTACAAGCACTCTTGTATATTCATTATGCCTTTCTAAGACACTTTCATACATCTCTTTGATCTTGCCCTGAGACTCTCGTAGGGGACGATACGCAACATTATAATCACCTTTGTAATAGTAAAGGGATCCCTCTAAATCTTTTTGGTTTGCTTTTAAGAAATCGAAATAGTATCCATTGTCAAGATTTCTATTTTCAGGCTTATTCAGCTCATCTAAACTCAGTTCTGAAGGACTTTTTTTATTTTCAGCTTTTGGAGAGATCATATTACTGATAGCCACATTTAAAAATTCCAGGTTTGTCTGGTTTTCCTTCATCAGAATTTGAAGATTTTGCATATTTGGATTTACACCATTTGCTCTTCTTCTGGCTTCCATTTCCTCTAAGTCTACCTCAGGGGCAACAGCATGACCACCCTGTGATAACAACAAGATGAAAAGCAAAATAATTCGAATAAGATCTCTACTCATATAACAGCCCTTGGAATTTCTTAGTATTTCTATCGGTAGAGTAATATGATTTTTCGTTAAAAATTACTGAATTTACTTTTTAAAACGAAAAGATTATTGAAAAAAGGGCAAATAACTAGGAATCTAATCTTACGTAAGGGTAAGAATTGGCCAAATTTCTTAAAAAAATTTGCCTACGAGGATGCTTCTTCCTCAAAAGAAGCTTTGAGTCGAAAATTCCCAAACGATCCTGATTCCCGTACATTGAGGTGCGGATAAAAACGATCATATTCTTCCATCATCTTTTCAAATGGTAAATCCTCAAAAGATCCGAAATCTTGTAAATATTCCATATGCTTCTTTCCTTCCCTATCAAAAGAATGAAAGATAGAGTCCTCATTTCCATCAAACTCTAAAGGGAGAGTATTGGTCTTTTCGCATAGAGAAGAATTAAATGCGGGAGTTGCTTTTACCCATTTACCATTTAAGAAGATTTCCGCATATCCATGGAATACAAAAACATCTGTTTTCATTAACTCAAATAATCTTGGTGAAGAAAGATGATTTTTTACATTTGCAAAACCTATCTTAGATGGTATACCTATCCCTCTCATACAAGCGACCATCACCAATGCTTTTTCAACACAGTATCCGTATTTCCTATTTATTACCTCGCTTGCACGAATATTCTCTTTTTTTAAAATTATATGGTAGGGATCATATTTAATTTTATCTCGTACTGCATAGTACAGTGATACAGCATTTTGGGTGTTAGATTGATTAGGTTTTATATGTAGTTCTATAAAATTTTTAACTATATCTGTTTCATAATCTAAAAAATAAGTATTTAAAAGGTTGGATTTATTAGTTATATTTTCCAAGAAATGTCTCCAATAAATTCAATGGGACAGGTTTACTAAAATAATATCCTTGTATATATTCACATCCACCCATTTGTAAAAAATTTAGTTGCTCAATAACTTCTACTCCCTCTGCAACTACTTCTATATCTAATTCATGTGACATAGAAAGCACTGCATTTACAATTGCACATGATTCTTTATCATGAGGGATATCTTTAATAAAGGTTTTATCTATTTTTAAAATATCAATAGGGAATTTTTTTAGATATGCTAAAGAAGAATGACCTGTGCCAAAATCATCAATTGAAATCTTTACTCCCTTTGAATCTAACTCTCTTAAAATAATCTCACTTAAATTAACATTTTTCATGGCAACTCCCTCTGTGATCTCAACTTCAAACATCTCAGGGGATATACCATTCAATGTAAGTAGGTCTATAATAAATTTACCAATTCCAGGAACATGAAATTGTTTTGCAGATATATTTACAGACATACGAAAGTTTTCAAATCCTTTATCATGAATATATTTAGTATCACGAGCTGCCTCTTCTAGCACCCATTTACCAATTGGGATAATTAGTCCGGACTCTTCGGCAGCTGGGATAAAGTCCATCGGGCTCACCCATGTTCCTTCATTGTTCCAACGAATCAATGCCTCGGCACCGGAAACCTTTCCTGTCCTCAAATCTATTTTAGGTTGGTATACCAATGTAAATTCATTATTTTCAATTGCTCTTCGTAGAGAATGAACTATATTTCGTTTGATGGTTGTTTGCATATCCATTTCAGATTTATAAAAAGTAAATGAGTTGTACTCTTTTTGCTTAGAGAAATACAATGCTCTATCTGCATTTTGTAGAAGTGTATCAGGATCACCACCATCATCAGGATAAATCGAAATACCCATACTTATACTAGTATAAATCTGATTGTCAACAACTGTAACCGGTTTTGAGAATAAGTCAGATATTTGCATCAAGAGTGGAAAAACATCTAAAAAATTACCTAATTCTTTATCTGATTTTATGACCACTGCAAACTCATCCCCTCCATATCTAGCAAGTGCATTTTCAATGGTCATATATTTTCTCAATAAATCTGCCACTGTTTTCAAAAGCTCATCTCCAATCATATGCCCGAGTGCATCATTGATTTCTTGGAATTTATCTACATCAAAAAGTATCACAGCACATTTTGATTGGTTGAGACTACAGTTATTAATTATATTTTGAGTGTATTTTAAAAAATATTCTCTATTTTTTAAGCCTGTTAGAAAATCATGATCTGCTGTAAACTGCAGGGTCTGTTCTGCTAATTTGCTTTTAGTAATATCTGAAATAATAATAATACATGAGACATTTATTTTATCATCTGCTGATTCGGGGACTATCCTAGCTCGATAAAAGGATACGTTCTCAGATTTTGAAATTTGAAAATCCAAGTCTCTTATTTCCCCAGAAGTAAGACTAAAGTTTAAATTTTCTTTAAAAATTTCCCGTAAAGGTAAATCTAAAATGAACTCATCTATATGTTTACCTAGGAGATCAGATGAAAATGTATTCACCATTGAAGTGCTACTTAAATTAACAAATACACATTTAAGGTCAGAATTTAGACGTAGTACAAGATCAGGTAAGTGCTGTAAAATTGACTTAAAGTTTTTTTCGTTGAAATCAGATTTTGAATCAAGAGAAGGAATTGTATGTGAGCCTGAACCATTGGCTATGAGAAACCCTTCCATATATTCTCTCTCTTCTGCTGACCCTTGGTTAACTTCAAAAACAAATGAAATAGGTGCATTAGGATTCTTCAAATAAGAAAAATATTCTTGGAAGGGAGGTTGTTTGTTCTTTATAGAATTTAGAATTTTTAATTTATCTTCTGATAAGACCAAATCCCAAAATAAAGTATTACTCTGAAGCAATTCTTCTGAGGAATACCCCAGAACCTCAAAACTATTCGAGCTTAAAAAAGAAAATGAGAGAGAGTCGTTTTTCTTGATTCTAAAATAAACAGGCGACATGTGATTAGATAAAAATTCTATTCTGTTCAAGTAAAATCAATCCTATTTTCATCGAATCTCTCGTACAATTTTAAAACTAAGAAAATTAGCTACTTCTTTCCCCTGAATTTACCTGATTTTAAGTTTCCTGTCCTAACTTTATGCAGTCGGTCTAAACTCTCTAGCATAGAAAGAACTGAAATTTCCCTTTCTAAAACCATGTTCCCAGAGGAAACCAGTGATAACATTTCACATCCATCAGAGAGCTGGCAGCAATCTGATTCATTGCAATTTGGTTGAACCTTTGCTAGTTCTGGAAATGACTCTAATATGATACTTTTAGGAATATGAAATATACCCCATTCTTTGATTCCAGGAGAGTCTATGAGATAAGTGGATGGAGAGATAGGTATGAGATAAGAATTTGTAGTGGTATGCCTGCCTTTTTTTGTGGAGCCACTGATGGTGTTTACTTTTTGAGCTTCATTTCCTGATAATACATTTATAAGTGTTGACTTCCCTGATCCTGAAATACCAACAAAATAGGTCGTTTTATCTGCTAGCATAGATTTTAAATGTTCTATTGATTCAGGATCATGACAGGATACCGGTTCAACTAAATAACCCAGTGATTTATAGAGGCTAGTTTTAATTTCTACATCTTCCTCCTGCAATAAATCTTTTTTAGTAAATATGATCAATGGAGTTATCCCTGCATGGTAACATGCTGCAATACTCCTATCGATAAAACCTGTTTTTGTTTCTGGATCCTGAAGGGATGCTATGATACCTACATACTCTACATTTGCACATAAGACATGACTATCTCCTTGCTCACTTCTTCGAACTAAGAAATTATTCCTTTTCATTCTTGAGAGAATTGTAAAGTCTGAGGATGCTTTTTTTTCTGCTAAAACATAATCTCCTACTGTAATAGGATTTCGCTCATCTACCTTATCTAATCTTAGCTTCCCTCGAAGCACTGCCCTTTTATAACCCAAATCTTGGCTATATATTTCATAAAAAGCACCAAATATCCGTGAGACTCGAAAGATAGCTGGATCTAAAGTATCTGGCTGTAATTTTTCTATTGTCATTCTATATAGAAAATATAATGTTTAATTTTGTTTCATAATTAATACAAATAATTTTCTCAAGAATAAGAAATATGCTCTCTAAAGAAAGTACAATAGAAAACCAATCTTTACTAAATGCTGTAGATAAATTTAAAACAAGTCTATTCACAATGAATGATACAGGTAAGATCTGCTCAAGAATTGTTACCTTTCTAAATGAAAACCTCTATGCAAAAAATGTAAAAGTTTATGTACTAAGAGAAGAGGGTGCTGGTTTCTTTCCGTATGATCAAGAGAATGATGAATCATCTAAATTTACTCTATTCAATTTATTTATTCTTTGGCTTGCTGACCATGATGGAATCTATTCAATCTCTGAACTCTTAAATGAAGAAAAAACTGAGATAAGAGAAATCATATTAGAAATATCTATTATTCATAAAATCTCACATATCATTCCAATGATTATGAATAGTAGTTTAATTGGATTTATTTTTTTAGATTCCGACCAAAGAGTATTCTCAAAATTCCAACAAGAATGCCTACTAGAAGTAAAAACTATCTCTGTGATGGCAATTTCAAATGCAAGCTTCTATGAAAAATTGATTCAATTGACAGAGACATTAGAACAAAAAGTAAAAGAGAGAACTAAGGAATTAGAGGATGCCCAGTCACAATTGGTGATCTCTGAAAAGATGGCATCTTTAGGAGTGATGGTTGCTGGTATTGCACATGAGATCAATACTCCAACTGGGGTCATCAGTAATTCTTCAGAAAATTTAGGTAATAATTTAGATTATATATTTTCTAATCTTACTTCTATTAATAAAATTTACAATTCAAATTCTGACACAATAGCTAACTTTGAAGAAATCATAAAACAAATTCATAAACAGGAACAAAGAGTGAATTTGGATTCTAGAGAAAAAATTAAAATCAAAAAAAGATTGAGAGAATCTCTAAAAATTGAAGGGTTTGAAAATCAAACAATAGAAGATATTACATTATTTTTAGTAGATCGTAATCTATTGAATTTAGAAAATAATATAATAAATGTAGTTAAATTTTTAGGAGTAGAATCTCTAAATATTATAGATAACTTTGCAGGAATGCATAGAAATTTAAGTCACATTAGATATTCTATAAAAAATATAGTAAGGATTATTCGTGCACTAAAATACTATTCACATTTGGATCAGGCTAGGGAAGAAGAAGCAAACATTGCAGAAGGAATTGAAAATACACTTATCATAATGAGTAATCAATTAAAGCATGATATAGAAGTGATTAAAGACCTTAGAGAAGTTCCTAAAATACTTTGCAATCCTGATGAATTAAACCAGGTATGGACAAATGTAATTCAGAATGCAGTCCATGCTATTAAAGGGAAGGGAACTCTTACCATATCTCTCTTTGAAGAGGGAGATCACGTAAGTGTAGAAATAAAAGATTCCGGATCTGGCATTCCACAAGAAATTGTAGAAAAGATATGGGATCCCTTTTTTACAACCAAAGACCAAGGACAGGGAACTGGCTTAGGATTAGGAATAGTGAAAGGGATTATTGACAAACACAAAGGTAAAATTTCTGTTCAATCTCAACCCGGTAGTACTACTTTTAAAATATCCCTACCAATCAATAAAAATCGTCTAATTAATTAGAAAATCATTAAAAAAATTGAACTGTAAATCCCAAAAGGCTAGGTTACAAATGAAATTTATTTCAACACAAATCTTGGTGTTATTCTTACTAGGTTTTGCTTCTCCAGTATTTTCTCAAATTTCCGATTCTGAATCCATTCTCTTTAAAATACTGAATAAAAAATCAATCAATGTCTCCGTGGGAGCATCCTATGAACCTTATTATATAGAGAATCCAAAACCTGGATATCCTGGATTTGAAGTTGAAATTGCAGAAAAATATGCTGAATTCTTAGGAGTGAAACTTGATAAAGTAGTTCCTCTCAATAATTTTGGGGAACATGCGAGAGCTGTCAATGATGGGACGGTGGATGTTGCCTTGGGAAATTCTATTTCCATGGGAAGAATGAAGCTTGTTTATTTTAGCGATCCCTACATTATTATTTCAATTGGTGGACTGATAAGCAAATCTGCACTTCCCGCAGAGCAAGAAGGGGAAGTGATTTTGAACAAGTCATATCGTAGCGTATTGGATATAAAAAATATCTCTAGACTTTCATTTGGAGCCAAGGACAAAACATCAAATCTTGATTTTGTTAGGGAAACATTTGGTCAATATCCTATCACTCCATATAAAAATGATGAAATTGCATTAGAAGCTCTTATGAACAATGATATTACTGCTTATATTTCAGATAATTTGTATATTGAAGGGTTGCTGCAAAAATATAGCAACCTAAGAGCTAGATTTTTACCTCTCACTAGCCCCATTACAGAAAAACAGCTTTCCTTTTGCTTTAAGAAATATGATTTACAAATGCAATCAAATTTAAATTTATTTGTCAGAGAGCTTAAAAGAACTGGTACTGTAAATGCATTACGGGAAAAGTATTTTAATAACAATAAATGGATAAAATAAAAATTAAAAAGAATGTCTCAATTTCAACTTTTACACAGTAAGCCGTTTAAAATCATAACTGAATAAAAACTATTTATTCAGTTATTACTAAAAAATTTATTGTCATTTTCCTTATTTCAAATAGAAAAACAATAGGTATTTACAGTGGAGTTAAATAGTATTTAAATTTATTCCCCAGTTGTTAAATTAATTTATAGGCAGAAATATTATAAAATCTTTTAAGATGAGAAAATACTTTATAAAATCCTTTCTTTCTCTTATTTTATTTGTAATCCTCTGTACTGGCAAAGTATACTCACAGGATAGTGGTGATCAGGGAACTAAACTTAATCTCACAGGATCAATGAGATTTCGTGGTTTTAGTCTTTCTAGAGATATTCCAACTGTTAGGTCAACAAATAGTTCATTTATTTATGATGTTCCTGGAACTTATAATACATTAGCAAATAGCAATTATACTGCATTTAAATCTAACTATGATAAACTTATAACTGGACAAAAAATCAATACAAGTCCCAGAAAAGAGAATTTGAACTACATGGACTCTAGATTATTCTTAAATTTAGAGTTTATCACATCAAAATATTTTGATGGTGTTTTTGGTGCCACTGTTGGGGATATTCCATTCGGAGGAAGGGCCCTTACAACGTCTGGTAGTTCTACAGACCTAAGAGATTCATATACAGTTGGTGCTGGGAGTGGGGGGGAAACTGGTCAACCTAATCCAGTAAATTTTCAAACATCTTTACTTTATTTAAATTTTAGATTGAGACAGTACGATTTTTATTCAAGACTTGGCATACAATTGTTTTCATCACCTCAGGGAAGAGTATTTTTCGCATCTGGTGCCGGTATACTTCTCAACAAAGATTTTAAAATAGATAAATATTCATTGGAAGGGGGATGGATTCGTACTAGAGAGAGAAGTGTAGCTGATTTAGATAGCAATGGATACAACGATAAATCTAGAAACATAAATGTATTCTTTGGCAAGATACGTCTAAATAAGATCAATAATCTTAAAAATGAGCTCTATACTTATGGTTCTGTAGATAATGATACCTCAGACTTAAATAGAGAAACTGGGAATCTTTACTGGCATGGATTATTCAATGAATATACTATATCTAATTTTAATATAATAGTACATGGGGTTTATAATCACGGAAAAGTAAAAGCTGCAAATAGCCTAGTTGATGGTTCAAACACTATACTTATGCAAAAAGAAAATACATATAATATAAAAGGTGCTTTGGGTGATATCCAAGTAAGTTATTTTTATAATAATAAAGTTAACTTCAATACAATAGTAGTGGGTACTACAGGTAGACCAGGATATGATAAGGATGGTGTGGAAGCAAGCTATAAAAATAAAGGATATCGAACACTGTCCCCTCTTTTTTCTGTTTCTAATCTTGCCATAGACTTTACCGGAGGTTACACTTTATTTAGTGCAAGGAATATGAGTGGCTTAGTAGAATATGGGGGATTTACAAATGTTATTGTTGGACCCGTGCAGCTGACTTTTGGTTACTACCAATTGCATGCCAGCCAAGCTCCTAGAATTGGCGTAAATAGAGATTTTATGGCACTTAGAAACAGTCATACATCAAATTATTTAGGAGATGAGTATAACTTTAACTTGAGATGGAATATTTTTATTGATTTTCAACTTATATTTAGATCTGGTATTTTTTTCCCTAAGAATGGAATTAGAGCCATTATTGATTATTCGGGAGGTAATTATATCCAAGAAGCATTTCTAAGTGGTGAATATAAGTTTTAAAGTAATTTAGGTCTTCTTTTTTCTTTCAAGGCTCTCATAGATTCCAATAAATTTTCCCGTATGACAGGAATACTAAACCAATGCAATGACTCTTTCAGAAAATCATCAAAATCTTTTAATGCTCTACGGTTGATATTTTGTTTAGTATAACGAAGTGCAGAGATTGGAAATTTAAAAACTGAGTCTAACTTTTTAATAGATAATTTTCTTAAGTCTTCTTTAGTTGAGCCTATTTCATCAATAAAGCCTATTTCTTTAGCTTCCTTTCCTTTGTATGTAGTTGCTTCAAGGCATACCTCATTGATCTTGTTTGGATGAATAGAATCCTGAATTTTATAAACAAACATTCCGGGAAGAGGCAATCCTACCATAACTTCTGTAAAGCCTATCCTGCACCCACTATCCAACATATATTTGTAATCACTGGCTATAGTTATGACAGCTCCACCACCCATTGCATGTCCTGTAACTTCAACTGCCAAAGGTTTATCAAATTTTAAAATTTCTCCAAATAGAAAACATATACCCCCGACACTCTCTGGAAGATCCTCTGGAGATGTATTTAGAAGTGCATCTGCATCAAGACCATTGCAAAAGAACTTAGGGTTATCAGATGTTATGATAGCCCCTTTGATCGAATCATTCTTTTTGATTTCTCCTAAAATAACTCCCAATTCTTTCATATTTTCGCGAGTTAGGGAGTTTTGGTCATTCGTCTGAATTGTTATCAGTTGAGCATTTCCATTGTTTAAAGGGAGAGAATCTAATTTGTAGTTCATGCCTTGATAATTTTTGTTCTGAACCATGAGTCAAGAATTTTGATTAGGAAAATTTGAAAAAATAAATCGAGTTTAAATTCTTAAGCATCTTTTCCATAGTGTATTAATTATGACTCAATTTTGGATTTTTATTGGCTTTTTATCTTTTGTCACAGGTTGCGGATATTTTTACTTAGGCATAAAATTTCTCCATAGAACAGATCTGAACTCTAATCTTATTTTATTTGGATGGACTAGTATTCTACTTTTATGGAGCATCACGCCTATTGCGTATATTATTAGCCTATTGGAATTATTACCCGGTAAATCTAAATCTTTTTCGATGGTTGCATTTATAAATTTTGGATTTTTAACGATTCTCCTATTTTTTTCAATAGTGTCAGACATTGGTTTTTATTTTTATACTAAGTTTTTTATTCCTGACCTAGCAAATTCCCCAGACGGTACTATATCAGGTCAAAGCAGAAAGGATTTTTTATTAAACTTCATAAATCCATCTATACTTGGTATTAGTGGACTCATAACAGGTTATGGCATACACGAAGCAACTTCGGATTGGACAGTGGAATCTATTTACATTCCTTTTTCTGGATTATCTGAAGATTTACAAAATATTAAAATTGTTCAGATTTCAGATATTCATGTAGGACCGACTATTAAAAAAGAAACAATAGAAAAACTAGTAGAGAGAGTAAATAGCTTAAAACCGGATATAATTGCTATAACAGGTGATCTTGTAGATGGAAGTGTTTCTTCACTTAGAGAGGATGTATCACCTTTAATGAACTTAAGATCTAAGTTAGGAACTTATTTTGTTACTGGAAATCATGAGTACTACAGTGGGGCTTTAGCATGGATTAGGGAACTAAAAAGTTTAGGTATAAAAGTTTTGCTAAATGAAAGCGATGTACTTACTATTAAAAATTCTAGACTCTTGATTTCAGGAGTAACTGATTATAGAGCAAGTTCCATACTTCCAGAGCATGCTACCAATCCTGAGATCTGCCTTGTAAACAATGAGCACTGTGATCTTAAGATATTGTTAGCACACCAACCAAAAAGTGTTTTTAGAGCAGCTAAAGCAGGATTTGATCTTCAACTTTCAGGGCACACACATGGGGGGCAGTATTTCCCGGGTAATATACTTATTCACTTATTTCAGGAATATGTGGTTGGTTTGTATAAACATGAAAATACATGGCTCTATGTAAATAGAGGAACAGGTTATTGGGGACCTCCCTTAAGGACTGGAAATAAACCAGAAATTACAGAGATTTTTTTGCAAAGAGCAACTTAAGAAAGCTGCGTGAGAATTTCATAGCCAGTGTTGGTCACTAGCACAGTGTGTTCAAACTGTGCAGACCATTTACCATCTTTTGTTCTAACTGTCCATTTGTCCTGTTTAGAAAATGTGACTTCATAAGTACCCAAATTGACCATGGGCTCTATCGTAAAAATCATTCCGGGTTCTAACTTAGCTAACTTTTTATTTTGTCTAAAATGTGGAACTTGTGGATCTTCATGAAACTTTCTTCCAATTCCATGCCCCATCAAATCTCTCACGATTCCATATCTTTTTGGAGTTAAAAAATCGTCTATTGCATTAGAGATATCATTGATACGATTTCCAGGTTTTACCTGCTCAATCCCTATCCACATTGCTTTCTCTGTATCATGTATTAATTGTTCAATTTCAGGACTGATTTTACCAATACAAAAGGTTTTTGATGTATCACCATGATATCCATTGACAATAGGAGTGACATCAATATTGATTATATCACCTTCTTTTAAAACATCCTCTTTTTTAGGAATCCCATGACAAACAACATCATTGATTGAAGTACAGATGGCTTTTGGAAAACCTTTATAATTGAGAGGGGCTGATTTTGCACCCTTCTTTAGAGTAAAATCATGAATGAGATCATTTAGGAGAAGTGTGTTGACTCCTGGTTTTACGTAAGGTTCAATAAATGTAAGTATCTCAGCAGCCAATTTACAGGCTACCCGCATCTTCTCTATTTCTGTCCTATTTTTAATATAAATCAAGCTATATCTCTATCTAAAAATTTCTTTTAAATAATAAACTTCTCAATATGCAGTATATTTAACTTAATAAAGCGTCTTTTTATGTATGACTAAAAAGCAGATCTAAGAAATTAAACTGGGTTCTTTAAAAATTCATTATTCTTTTATTTACACTATTTGATTTAGAGTAGAATTTTAAAGAAAAAAATAGAATGAATTTAAAATTTAACTAGATTTTAGAATTTTGCATTAAAGCCCATATAGTAAAATCTTGGTCTGGTTGGATTGTACCTCTCTTCATATGCATCTAAAAGGTTTTCAACACCTGCAAATATAGAATAATTTTCGTTCATGGTCTGTTCAAGTCGGACATTCAATAATGTATAAGGCTTAGCATAATCCAATCCTATTTGTCTTTCTGGATTGTCTGAATTTAAAATCCCTGTGTTTGTAAATTGGTTCGTATCTCTATAGTAAGGCCTCTTATCCACTCTCTTGCCTCTAATGAAAAGTTCCAAACCCCATGGCGAAGAATAAGTAAAATTCAAAATTCCTGTATGTAGAGGTCTCCCATCTAGGGGTCGATCATTCGTAAGATCTCTAGTATCTGTTTGGTTGTACCCAAGCTCTAACTGGTACTTCCTTTGAAATCTAAATGCTACAGCGGCTTCTCCGCCTCGAGTGTACCCCCGTGAAATATTTATTAGCTGAAATCTAGTGAGCTCACCCCTATTTGAATTTAAAAGTTTATACTGTAGTAAGTCATACAAATCATTTTTAAATAGACTTAAGGATAAAGTCATCCACTTTAATGGCGTATATTCTAAATCTGAATTGACTGTTATAGATTTTTCAGGACGTAGATTTATATTTCCTTCCACGACATACCCTACACCTGGATTTTCAAATCGTAAAAATAAATCTTGAAAACTTGGAGGTCTAAATCCTCTACCATAGCTGGCTCTAAAGATCAAGTCGCGATTGATATCATAACGCATGGCAAACTTAGGAGTAGTTTTATTTCCAAAGATTGAATCATCGTCATACCGTACCCCTGGAATAAATCTTAAAGCTTTATTTCCAAAAAAGGTCCACTCATCTTGTAGAAACATAGATTTTCTAGTTCTGTATTTAAATCTACCATTGACTCTATCTGACTCTAACTCATCAGCAAACGATTCTACTCCAACTGATATAAAATGATCTTTGTTAACTTCATAATCTAGTTGAACAGTGCCTTGTGACGTTAAATTACTTGTTAGCTCTTTGGTAGGAGCTGTGGTAGATAATCGTTGCTGGTTTTCATACTTATTGTCCCAACGACTTACATTTCCTCGAAATGATATTCTATTTTTATTTCCAAAATCATATTGTAATATACCAACTGATAATAAATCATTTGTTTTGTTTTCTCTATCAAATATAGCTTTCGTTTGTGTTATATCTATTCCAGATTGGTCTCTATTATTATAGATGATTCTTCCCTTTGCTTGGAGTTTACCATTTGGATTAAATGTAAAATTACTCCCAACATTCACATCTTTAAATTTATTTCCTGTTGTTGCTTCTGTTGAGGGATCGAGTTTATACCCAGGACTTGTATTAAATCCAGATGTAAAATTTGCAGAAACAAACTCTTTTTTAAATCCCACATTTGCAGTACTATGTAAGTCTCCTTGAGTTCCTAATTGATTCTTTCTACCATTCCCATATGTAGTACGTAAATTGTATTCTTGATCTTTTTCAGTTTCTCTGGTTATCATATTAATAACACCGCCCATCGCATCAGCACCATATAGAGCAGATGAAGAACCTTTCACTATTTCAATTCTCTCTATATTTTGAGTCTTAAACCGAGTTAGATCTACAGCATTATCAAGACGACCTGCTATTCGCTCACTATCAACCAAAAATAAAACATATTGAGAATCCATTCCTAGCATTCTAACTCTAGAACCTCCAAAGAAAGGTACTACATCAACTCCGAGTTGACCCTGTAAGACTTCTCCAAGGTTTCTCGCTCCTGTTTGTTCAATTCTTTTTTTAGAAATTACCTCAGTCATCGATGTAGAATCTTTTAAGCGTTGCTCTCTTCTAGAACCCGTAACAACAATGATAGGTTTTTCTTCTACAGCTGGTGGGGAAGGTTTGTTGGTCTCTAAAGTTCCCTGATCCTTTTCATTTGTATTCTGAGAAAATAGAGAATTAGTAAAAAAACTAGGTATAATAATGAATATTAGAATAAGATAGAACATTAAAAGTTTTCTTTTTCTAAATAATAAAATCATTAAGTTTTTTCCATATTATTAATTTATAATAATTTTCTAATAAATTCTTATTGAGCCTATTCATAGTTTTTTAACGTTATACAAAAGTTAGGTATATTTATAATAAAAATTTGAAGTTTCAAAAAGGTATCTGTTTCCACCAAAAAGTAATATATCCAGAGGTTCCTGCTGAGTTATAATACCCCCTAATTTGGACTTTATAATAATTGAATGAATCACTGCTTCGAACTATATATACTTTATTAGACGGTGTAAGTTCACCAATTTTATAATCGTACCAATCTCTCATTACCGGACTACCTGTATAAGGTAACCCAAATGTAGCAGCCTGACTTCCAGAAATATTATTCCCAACATTTACCTGTACATTAGATGTATCCGCCAAAAAAGTAGAGCAAATTGAAGCATTGGTAATAGAAGAAAAAGTCTTTGATGACGTATCACATGAACCAGATTGACCAATAGAACTTGTGGCACCTGAATTAGTGCTAATTTTAAATCTTTCAAATCCAATATCCCAAATTGTATCATTAGACTGCACTCTTGTTCCAAAATCATACCTAGCAACTATATCAAAATTACTAGCATTAATGACCGTTACAATCTGACCTTCTGATCCCACAGTATTTGAAATTACTAAATTTTTCTTAGCCGCTTCTTGAGCTAAATAATCTGTATAAATAAATTTCTTCAATGCTACCAAATCTGTATTTTCTGCCTCATTGACTCTTGCACAATTTATTATAAATGATAATATTATAATAAATAAATATATGGCGTTCCTGCAAAAAGTCAGTTTTTGCAATTTTATTCGCAACAATCCTTGGCTTTTTTCCGCCTGTAGGCGGAAAAAGATAGTTATTGCAGTTGCGTCATATATTAACTTTTTTTTACCTTTCAGGAGAAAATAATTTGCATTATTGTGATTATCAAACATATACAAGAAAGAAGATTTTAATTTTCAAAAACCTTAATTACGTTTAATTCCAATTTTATTGTTTCTTTACAGTAGATGCTGTAGATGGATAAATCAACTGATACAAAACAAAAGAATAGCTACCCGCTGTATTAATTGTATAAGTATAAGTTGAACCTGATACAGCTCTAGTATAAACAGTAGCTGCTTCCGATGATGTTGTAATAAGGCTTGATGATAGCACAGGACATGTTGAAGTTTTATAAACTAAAGGCAAAGAGTCTGTTGAATCTCCATCAAAATCAGCAACATCAATAGTATTAAATCGAATTACATCCCCTTGAGATGCACTACTTATTTGGGCTATACCTATTGAGTGAGTTACTACAGGTACTTTTGAATATGATATACTTTTTTCTGTTGACGTAATTTCAACAGGATTAGCTGATGCTGTTGTATTTCTTCCACCTTTTAGTACGTTTATTGTACAACTCCCTCCACTGCCAATAAAACTATATGCTATAATTGCGAGTAAATTATTGTTATTGTTATTTTCATTTTGTATTACGTTACAATTAAAAATATTCATTACTGTAATTAGGAGCACTATACTTTTTCTATAAAACTTCATATAAAACCTCTTTTTATTATTTTGTTGGGCTTAGGAGAAATTCATCCAATTCTGAAAAAATTTCTCCATTCATTTGGAAAGCTATTTTTACTTCATGGAGTAACCCCTGCTTTTCTTGTTCTGTTATATCCAAACTATCTAATTGTGATCTATAGAGATTTTTAAATTGATCAATATCGTTAATAGCGAATGTGTAAAACAAATCCCCAACTCCCTCCTGCAAGGTAAAAGTTTTTCTAATTATTTTACCTAGGATTTGTCCTCCTGAAAGATCCCCAAGGTATCTAACATATGCATGAGAGATTAGATTTTTAGGACTTGATTTGGATATATCTTCTAACCAATTGGTATATTTTTTTGTGTTTTTTGAAGGTGATCCAAGAGTATACGTATCTCCTCCAAAAAAATATAAATCTTGCTCTAATGATTTTTTACGAAACAATTCTGGATAGAATATTTTACTTACATTCTTATCCTCTTTGTGTTTTTCTAGCTCAGCTTCTAATGCAGTATAGAGGTGTAACATAGCCTCTAGATTTGCTATATATGCTTCTTTAGTTAACTGTCCCCTAAACAATGCCTGAATAAATTTTGATTTTTCTGCTTTTGAATGATCCTCTGATGAGCCTTCACGGAATAGTTTTGATAAATTCATAATATCTCCTTTCTGGTATTGAGAATCATTCTCATATATTTAGTCAATCCAAATTCAATAAAAAATATAAATCCAATTAGACCATTCCACATTTCATACATTTAATCACCTAACTTGAATGATTTTAACCACGGAATTGTAATCGCCTACGAGGTTTTAATTCTATTAATTTAGCATTTGCAGTTTCAGATTCGTCTATCAAATACTGCACTGTTCTTGCTACATCTTCAGGTTCTAACATATAGTCCTTTCCCTGTAGTTTTTTTTCATCCAATCCCCCAAACCCTGTGGCAACACTCCCTGGACATACTACAGAGACGCCTATTCCATATTGCTTTAAATCTTCTCTAAGTGATTCTGTAAAACCATTGACTGCAAATTTCGATGCTGAATATGCAGTTCCAGTTTTAAAACCATTCAAACCAGCAACCGATGAAATATTGATTATATATCCTGATTTAGCTTTTATCATAAAAGCTGATACATACTTACAAAATAAAAATGTCCCATATAAATTAACTTTTTGTATTTCATCAAATTCCTGGTAAGTGAATTCAGAAATCTCTTTAAAATATCCAATCCCGGCATTGTTTACCAAAATATCTATTCTGCCATACGTATCTATTGTTTTTTGAACAGCATTTTTTATATCCAATTCATTTTTAATATCTCCCACAAAAAATATAGATCGGGATCCTTGTTTGTTCAATGTTTCAGAAATGCTTTTTAATTCTGTTTCTGATCTCGAAAACAAGGAGACTATATTTTTCTTACCTGCTTCTTCCGCTATAGCTTTCCCTATACCTTTAGACGCACCTGTTATTAGAACTACTTTCTCACTCAATTTTATTCTCCCATTTTAAAAATAAGTTTAGGTTTCAGAAAAAATTTTCAAAAAAAGATTAAGAAAAGATAAAAGGTCTTTTTTTTTATAATTTTTTATAAAAATATTAAAATTATTTTTAGTATTATTTATTATATTCTTCTCAAAATTACTATTTATTTTTATTAATTTTTTAGTGCTTAATTTTGAAGAATCTAACTCAATTGATATCTTATTTCCCATACCTGAATTTGTAGGACAAGAAGCTAAAAAACCATATTCAGAATGATAGTCAAATATAGAAGTATCGTACAATATTTGAGGAAACTGATTTTTATCACAATCTATACTTTGTAAATAAAATTCCGCTCTAATATGATCTTCATCAAAAAAATGAAGTTTACCATATTGATTAAATTTCTGAATAGTAGGATTCTTCAAAAGCTCATCCATTTTTCTATAAGTTAGACTATTTTTATCTGGAGAATAAAATTGATTACGAAAATTTCTAGCAAGTCTAAATCGAATGGAGAGTTCATGTTTTTTGCAGATTTCTATCGATTCATTTAGTGAATACATTTGAGGGATTGGATTTACTAAGCAATTTAAACTAGATCGACTAAATAGATCTATTTCTCTACTTGTTAGAAATGTTGTATAACAGTTTGCACAACCTAACAAACCAGATTGAAGGAATCTATCTACGGATGTGCCACAATGAACACAGGTAGATTGTTTTTTCATGCAGAAATAGGCTGGAGTATCCCTGAAATTATTTTATTTCTCTTTGTAGCAAAAGATGCCAACTCCATATCATGAGTGACTAAAATCATAGAGAATTTAAACTCTTTTTGGAGTTCAAGAATCAATGCCATTAAATTTCTAGAATTTTCTCGATCTAGATTTCCTGTAGGCTCATCTGCCAAAATAAGCTGTTTCCTGGAAACCAATGCTCTAGCTACTCCAACACGAGCACTTTCTCCCCCAGACAACTGAGAGGGGAAGCTTTCCATTCTTTCACCCAAACCAACTAGGGATAAGATTTCAGCAGCGCTTTTTTTTGCCTTTGTAGGGCTTATCCCTACAATTAAGAGAGGTATCATTACATTCTCTATAGCTGTAAAATCAGGAAGTAGCAAATGGTGCTGGAAGATAAGTGAAATCTTTTGTGCCCGAAACTTTTCTTTTTCGGATGAAGAAATATTTGCAAGATCTACCCCACAAACATCAACTTTTCCAGAGTCAAAATCATCTAAAGCACCTATTATGTTTAATAATGTAGATTTTCCTACTCCGGAAGCTCCTTCTACTGAGACTATCTCCTCAGAATTCACTTCTAAGTTTAAACTTGAGAGAATTGGGATTCCTTTATCAGAGATAAAATAGGATTTTTTTAGGTTTTGAATTGAGACAACTGCCATACCTTGGTTATAACCCTGAAATAGGGAGAGAGAAGAGCAACTATAAAAGATTTTTTAGGATATTTTTAATGGAATTTCTTATAAGTTATTGATATTTTTATGCAAAATCTTTTACTATATATTAAAAATCAGTTGCCATCAAAATTGAGGTTCAATGGTTATGTCGTCCACGGACAAATATTATTTTTTTAAATTATCTGCAAGGGATATCCCCTCCAGAACTCATATACTAATTTGCATGACTATACATGAGCCAATATTCAAAATTGATAGGTTTGATTTAATTGTATCTCAAAATTCTGAAACATCCTCTCTTGGTGTGAATGATTCCTATAGAGATTGTATGAACAAAATTCAAAAATTGACCCTAAGCGGTCAGTTTTCCCAGAGTTCCACTATCAGTTTAACTAATGCCTATAACAACCAATTTTCAAATGATAGTTTCATGGAAGAGTTCTCACACTATATTGAGAACAGAGAGACAAATAAACTCAAAACACTTTTTGAACAAAGCGTCCACAAAGTACTTGGAAGGGCAGAATACGATTATTTCTGCTTTATCGACAATGTGACCCAAGAAGAATTAGATGGTACTGCTGTAACATCTATAACCGAAGATACAAAAAAATCACCTTATCCATCTATTCCTGATGGAGCTAGTATTTTAAATTATCAATTTGTTCTCTCTCCAGTGGGAGGAACCATAGCAACTGATCTACGGATTGGTGATAAAATTTTAGTTAAAATTAATAAAGACACTCCAGCAGGATCAAGTGCTCTCAACTCTATGAAGCTATTAACTGAAAATGGACAAATTCTACCATGTCCTGCAGAAATTGTAGATATCATTAGAAAAGAAAAAAATGCCATCCTCTTCATCTCTAAGATAAATGAAGAACTATTTGGTTTGTACACTGAAGAAGAGTCCGGCGTAAAGGTTAAGATGGCTGAACTCTCTACTGTCGAGAAAGAAGATAAAATCATCAGAGACAAAGCAAGTAAAAAATCAGAAACTAGTCTTCTAATCCCTGGGATTGCAGCAGTAGTAGTTTTGGGAATTATTTGGGTGATTGTTTACTACCTTTTATAATGAAAAGAAAGCTTTTACTGTTTCTCCCTATTCTTACTTTTTTTTATTTCCTAGAAGCATTCTTTGTAACTATTAAATTTGTATATGAATCTCCAAGCTCTAACTCTGGATTTGAAGAGCAATTAGAGCAAGATTTAGAACTTCATCAAACCCAAGAAATCAGTCCTGAAATTAATTTTGGAGAAGGCCTTTTCTTTAAAGTAACAAAGATAAGCACTATTTTAAATCTCTTAGATGAAAAGGAAATCCCAACTGACGGACAGCTTGATAAAACAATAGATAAACTTGAGAGGTCTCTGCTCTCCACTAAGATTTCGGGATTCTTTTGGTTATTTATTGGTTTCCTTTGCTTTTCTACTTTTTTATCTATATGGACTAACGCTTGGTTTGCTCCTTTTACAGGCAGGGTACTCTTTTTTCTTTCTTTTTTGATTGGTTTTCAAAACTTTACGTTATCTGTACCACATATGATACATATTCCACTTTATGGGTTTATAGCCTTCTGTTTTCATATTTGTTTTATGATTTTACTCGTTTGGGGCTTTCGAAGTTTAGGAAAATCTGCAGAAATTGAAAAGATGAATTTTTATAATCTATATATAGCATCTCAAAATAATGAAGAAAGTAATACAGGTAAATTATTCTTACCCTCAAAGAGATCATCTCCTCCCAAGTATTCTAATAAACTTTTAAACTGGATAATTGACTCTATTCCTGTCCAAATAATCCTTTTTTTTACTACAAACCAGATTGTAAGGCATTTTATAATAATTATACTCACCGGAATTGCTATGGGTAATATTATCTATATCCCACTATTTTCTCTTCAGAAACATTACTCTTCCCAATTTGGGTTTTTATTGTTTGTTTCAATTTTACTTATGTGTGCATTTTATATTAAAAATTATTACACTTTTATTAAAGAGGAAGATAACACTAAACCCCTTATGGGTATACTGATCGGTACTGCTTTCTTGCAATTTAGATTTTTAAGAAATGTTCTCTATTTTTTATTATCAAGCGCGGGTGTTATTTTCTTTATAGTAGCTATTTTTCTATTACTAACTCTAAATACTGTAATACTTAAAAACTTCGATTTGATTGACAAGACCTTAAATCTTTAAATTCTTTTTAAGAATTAAATTTATTTTTTAAATATAATACTATTTCTTTAGCTAAAACTTCTTTGGATAAACTTTCGAAATGAGCTTCTAGTCCATTTGAGGAAAATATTTTTACAGAAGACTCTTTATCTCCAAAACCAATATTTCTTCCTACTGTATTACCAATAATATAATCTAATTTTTTATTAGATATTTTTTTCATTGCATTACTTTCCAAATCATTTGTTTCTGCAGCAAATCCAACTCTATGGACTCCGCTTATTTTTTTCTCTTCTATAATTTGAGAAATGGTGTGTAAGATATCAGGATTATTACTTAATTTTATTAAATATTCCTGATCAGTTTTTTTGATTTTAGTTTCAGAGTATTCTTGTGGTTTAAAATCTGCTGGTGCTGCAGCCATTACTATCAATGTATCTTGGCTTATCTCATCTAGAATTGCATTTAGCATATCAATAGTAGTTTCTACGCTTTTCCTTCTACCTTGAAAATTCGCATATTTTTCCAAGACATTCCCATAGATATAAACTGTATCCTCGATCCAATTGGAAATATTTTCTGCTAAATGAAACCCCATTTTTCCTGAAGAAGCATTTGAAATGTAACGCACAGGATCAATCCATTCCCTTGTGCCACCAGAAGTTACTATAGCTTTTTTAAATTTCACTTTTTTAGATTTGTTAGATAGATTTCAATCAGTCTATTTTCAATGAATTGTATATCGGCTAACTTTCCCTGACCTTCATCCCCACAAACTACCACTCCTGAAGATGGTTCTAAGATCTCAACTCCATCTTCATGTAGTTGCTTTAAATTTCTCTGCACTGGTTTACTCATATACATACCAGGGTTCATGGCAGGTGCAATAACTACTGGGCATTGTATCGCTAAATATGTTGATGTAACTAAATCATCTGATATGCCTGCTGCCATTTTACCAATTATATTAGCAGTTGCTGGGATTACAGCAAATACAGATGCAATTCTTTTCACTTCTATATGTGCCATATATGATTCATATTCATCAACTAATACAGGCATTTCTGTAAGAGCTTCAAATGTAGCCTTGCCTATAAAATGCAGGGAATTTTTAGTCATTATTACTGAAACTGGATAGCCTAATTTTTTTAAATTTCTTACCAACTCACAAGTTTTATATGCTGCAATACTCCCAGTGACTGCAATGACTATAGAACCTTTAGGCTCAATCATAGTCTTCTTTAGTGGAGATGATTTCTACTGGAGTATGGTCATATCGAATATTTATTATTTTATTACCTTCCATCTTTGAAACTGTGAGTGTTCCTTTTTTTATCTTTATAAAACTTCCCTCAGTTGGAACGTCTTGGTGCATTTCAAAAAAGTATCCTGCTATCGTACGAATATTTTTATCTTCTTCTAAATCTTCTGATGTGATCACATCTTTAAGTTCGTCGAGCTCTCTTTCTCCTTCAATTGTGTATGACTCTTCTGCACCCACATGTTCAGGAGGCTCTTCATCTGTTTCATCTCTAATTTGGCCAAAAACTTCTTCCACAATATCTTCCATTGTTAATAGGCCTTCAACCCCTCCGTACTCATCAATTACAATAGCCATGTGCTGCTTAGCTATCCTTAGCTTTTGCATAACTTTTTCTATTGATAAAGATTGATAAATAAAAATAGGACTCTGCATAATCGATTTTACTGTTTCATTTTTATTTCGAGTAGGATTTGAAAGCCATTCTATCAATGCTTGAACATGAACTACACCTGTAATCTTATCCATAGATTTATCATACACAGGATATCTAGAAAATCTATGTTCAGCGACTACACCCAAAATATCCTTTACTTTTGCATCTTCAGCAATGCCTATGATGTTAAGTCGATGAGTCATAACTTCTTTTGCTTCATGGTCTGAAAACTCAAATGTATTTTGGATAATCCTTAATTCTTCTTTATCTATTTCACCACGCTTATTCTGCTCTTCTAGTATAATCATAAGTTCCTCAGCAGTATGAACAAACTTATGGCTTGAGTCAGGGATTTTTAAAAAAGATAGAACAAGGTTTGTAACACGATTTAAAAGGTATGTAACAGGATAGAAGAAGTAATAAAAAAACATCAATGGGATTGCGGAATAAATAGAAACAGTCTCATAGCTTACAATTGATATTGATTTAGGTATAAGCTCACCAAGTGTGATATGTAAAAATGTAATTATACCAAATGCAATCATAATAGATACACCGTGAATATTGAAAGTATCATCAATCGGGAGGTTTAAAAAATAAAATGCATTTTCAATACTCTTAGCTACAAATTTTTCTCCTAACCAACCCAACAATAAGCTAGCAATTGTAATACCAACTTGGCATACAGAAAGCATGTCATTTAGCTGAGTAGCTACTCTTTTGGTTAGTGTGGCAAATGGTCTTCCCTCTTTGATTAGCTCATCAATTCTTGAGGGACGAAGGGATACTATAGCAAACTCTGCCCCTACAAAAAAACCATTTATTAGAATTAGGAGTACAATAATTAGTAATTCAACAAATGCCATTAATTGCTATTCAAACTCCAAGCATCTACCCATTCTATAGAGTTAACTTCAAAATCATGTTCATTTTTTAAGGTTTCAACAAAGTGAGGGATGTGAGCAGCTCCATAAAGCAAACCCAATTCAGCTGGGTTTGTAGATCGTAGCTTTTCTTTCAAATACCCAAGCGCTACTTTGTTTCGTTCTACTATAATTGCTTCTCTGGGAATTTTCATTTCTTCGTTGAAACATAGATCTTTAGCTGATTTAACCAAGTAAACTGCCATTTTTCTTTTGTACCATCTAAGGAGTTTATTTTGGTCAGGATCATATTTCAATGTTTCTCTACTTTCATTATCCTGTTCAAAGATATTCTTATTGTCTAGCGATAAATTACGAGAAAGGTCTTCCAAACTTAAGTTTGTTTTCTGTAATATTTCAGTGAACTGGTTCAGATTTACATCTGCATTGATCCAATTTGATTCTGGTCTAAGATAGTCAGCTTGTTCTACAAATTTAAAACTTATGGCTATCTGGTTTTGAAGGTTTGTAAAGGTCTTAACATCCTGTTTCGTTTTTTCTGGTTCATTTTTTACCCCATACGGGATATTGATTGATTTTGAGGATTTTGTCATTCGAATCCCCTCATAAAAGAGGAAATCTAAATCACGAATGATTTTTTTTAATTCCTGGTAGTATCCGAGGTCTCCCACATGGATAACACCTATGATCTTAACACGGATGGACGAGTCTCTATTTGACAATGTATATATAGGGGTTTGCAAAGCAGTATCTGTCAACCGGAGAAATTCTAATTTAGAGGAAGATTCTTGGGAATAAGTGGGGTTGAGTAAAAATAAAAATCCTAATAGTACTAAATTACATTTAGCACTATTTAATATTGCTAGGTATAAGAATGATATAAATTTTGATTTCATAGTTAAAAGTATGTAGTACTTTATTATCGAACCAATAGGTAATGATAAGGATTTATCTATTTTATTTTTTCCTCAATTAATTTTTAAAAGTAAGAATAAAATCTCTATTAAAAGGATATCTTGGATTCAAAAATTGTCTATACATATTTCTAAATATGTAAGTTAATCCATTCTACTAAGTATAATAGATTTGGTTTTCTAAAATTGATGGCTATTTTAATTAAAAACCACTTTTAAGTATTTCCTGTGAATTATGTCAATTACTCATTGATTGGCTTCCATACACTACTCATCTATTTTGCTCGAATGATGTATTGGTATTTTAGTAAAGATTCATTTACTTCAATAGATGAAAAACCAGATCTTTCTAGCTCAAGTTTTACATCCGCAGCACTTATTTTATGATCTTCTGGTGGACCCACTGGGATTTTTTTCTTAATAAAATCAATCAGTATAAGTTCTCCATCTTTTTTTAATCCACTACGAACCATTTTCATATATGGGACTCTATCCTCAATATGGTGGTACACATTGACCATAAGCACTTTATCTACTTCTTCTGGCTTTAAAGTAGGATTATCAAATTGGATTTTTCTTGTTACAATGCTTCCTGGTTTTACTGGTTCGGTTTGTAATCTTTTATTGATATGAGCAAGAAATTCATCATTTACATCTGCAGAAATAACATTTGCTCCCTTCAATGCTAATTTAAAGGAAAAATAACCACTGCCTGATCCAATATCTAGTATTCTAGTTCCCTCTAGAGGGCCAATAAATCCCAATACTTTCGCTGGTTCTTGATAACTATCTCTTTCTTCTGATTCAAAGCTTTTTATTAGCTCAGAAGTAGTCTTCTTATGCATAAATTTATTTGATTTTCCATGATGGCGGTGATGGTGGTGCATACAATTCAGGAAAATGGTTAGAATAAGGAGGATACAGAATTTATTTGATAAATTTTTTTTTCTCATTTTTCTTAAGAAAACTATATTTTACATAAATAGCAATTACATATTTATAAAAATTTTTAATTTGAAGATTCAGTTATTATTCTTTTTCTGAATTGTGTATAAATTTTCTTTCCTATTATCCAATGTATTACCATTTTTATGTTTAACAGTTATATTTTTATCATGAATTTTTAGAACTGATCTGTGCATGTAAACTTTAGTACCTGTTAACTCACCAGATTCTTTAGATAGTTTTGATCTCATTGCATACTGCTTAGTATGATCTACATTTTCATTAATATACCACTTAAATTTTGAAAGCTCTTCAAAATCATCATCATCAACAATAGCAATTTTAGCTCTGGACAGTTTGATTTCTTTCATATCTTCTTTTTTTCAGGATAGTATTTTTGGCGTATAAAATAGTACCAGGCATTTTCTATTTCATCAGATATTCGGATAGCCAATGTATTCATTAGCCTTAGTTGTGCCTGTTCTTCTGACTCTCTGTATCCAATTTGGTCAGAAAAATAAGCCCTCACCATAATTTCATCTCTTTCCAAAGGGACTCTTTCTCCACCCTGTTCTTGCAATTCAAGTTTAACAAGAACTGCAATTTCTGAACTGAGTTGTTGGTTACCTAAGTCCAATAAATTTCCTATTCTTTGGTAATGGTTAATACTCCCATAGAGCTTAAAATAAGACTGAGATTTTTCCCTAGTTTGCAAAAATCTTCCTCTTCTATCAATTTCTGACTTTAATGCCTGAGTTAGCATCACATGCAAACCGGGTCCGTAGGAATTGTTTTGGATATTTTGCACATATAGAACCCTTAAATTATCACTTACTGGAACACCATTTACTTTGGGCGGATTACCTGGTTCCTTAAAGAAAATTGCACAATGCGAAAAGAAAAGAATCAAAAAGATTCTCAGCCAAGTATCTACTCTCATGTCTCCATTGATTTTTTTTAATTCTATGAATCTATCAGAATTCTAAAGTCAAATAAAGTAAGATATTCTGTCTTGACATTTTCTTTCTAAAAGAAAACTAGTATTTATGCTCATAAAACACAAAGAAATTCTACCTCTTTGTCCTCTGTACTCAAAGAACTTACAAGCTTGCCCAAGCTCCAAAGATGTAATTAGCAATGAGGATTTAAATAATATCTTAGATCATTGCTCAAAAAACTTCGAAAGTTGTAAAATATACAAAAAAGCGAATGAAAAAGCAGCTTAATCTGTTTTTTGCTTTTTAGTCTGGCGATACAATTCTAAAAGACGTTGCTCTGTTTCTGTGAATTCTAAGCTCCCAATGACGAGTTCTTTGTTTATATCCTCATAGATAATTTGATCCCTTGCAGCTATCCAAAACTTCTCCGCAAAAAGTGGGAAATATTTGACTTTCCCCTCTAAGTTCCATCTAAATACCTCTCCATCGAAACTAGATATAAACTCAGTCTGCAAAGAAGTTGGCCACGGATTAGTTTTTTCATGATTGATAGAAATGATTCCTGCTAATGTAGGTTTTCCATATGCAGATAGTTTCAATTCTTGGATGTTTAATTCTCCAACCATCCCTGTAATGATATATGCATTTTTTCCATTTCCGTAATACAATTTAGGTGTAGCAATATTTTCAGCTATTTTCTCTTCTTCATTTTTTTTGGGATCAAACCAATATAGATGGTAGATCCCCGCATTCCCGGCAAATATTAGAAATGTCTTTCCTATTGGATATATATAATATTTATTCTTTATATTTGTAATAGGGGATGGAAAATTCTTTTTATCGCGAATGAGTTTAGATTGTCTTATTTCTGAAAGAGTTTCCATATACAATGAATCATCAACAAAATAATAGAATATATTTCCATCTGTTGTAATACCACCATGATGGTTACATGGAATTAAAGAGTTTGAACTATAATCCTCTCTAGCTTCTAGAAGTGAGACTGCAATTATTTTACACCCAGCACCATTAGAGAGAGCAAGTGAAATCAAAGCATGCTCTGCATCTGATGAGATACTAATATTAACAGGTAAGAGTGAGAATGACTTTAGTTTTACCAATGGATTTGCAAGATCTCTAAAGATTACAGTTTTATTTTCTGTATAAACAATTCTATTTCTATCATTTGATAGCTCTAATATATGACTATCTTTAGTAGACTTCAATGATAGAATTTCATCTTCAGAGCGTTTGGTAGAAAGCTTATTTTTTATTTTAGTATGGGCTAATTCAAATTTCTCTGTTTCTATCAATTTGTCTATAACTACAACTTCATCCTCTTTATTATCCTTACATGAAATAAAAAATAATAAAAAAAAGATTACTAAATAATTAATGGCGTTTCTGCAAAAAGTCTGTGTTTGCAATTTTATATGCAAAAATCCTAGTCTTTTTTCCACGTGACGGCGGAAAAAGATAGGTAATACAGTTGCATCATTATTAATAAATGAATGCATTTATGTATTAAGTAGATCGTCTTTCATGGGTTGCTCTGAATCTTGGAATTCAATATCTCCTAAAAAAATTGCATTCGCAGTGGTTCCTACCATTTGTGTATCTATATAGGAAAGGGATCCTCCTGTGAGCATAGAGATCAAAGATAGCAATCCCTTGTTTTTTCTGGGAACTATTTTAGAGGATTTAGAATATATAACAGAATAAAAAATTGTTTGAAGATTATATAAGGAGATAGGACGAATTAGAAGACGTGTCCCCGTAATACGAGTAGATGTAGTAATAATATCTATTTTATTTTCTTTAAATAGACAATACAAGAGAAGTTCCTTTGAGAGGTAGGATTCCTTTCCAAGTAGGATAGCAATATCTTTCACCATTCGAGATTGTAACCTTACCAAGAAATATATTTCAGGGAGTATGCTCATAAGACCTAAATTGCCAGGAAGAACACTTAGAGCTGAGCTCAATGCTGCGGCTTGGAGTGAGTATTTTCGAACCAAAGGACGGATGATCTCGCCGGGATCACCTACCGCCTCCGCATAAGGGCTTTGGTAGGAATCTATCTCAAAAATAAACTCTTCAAACTTTTTAGAGAGGGGAAGATTTTCAGTTTCGATTTTGTTTTTCATACCTATAAATGAGTTTCAAAAAAAGGCTACTTTATTTTGCTATTCAATCATGAAAGACAGGTTACTCAAAATACAACAAAAATATTTGAAAATTGATGAGGAATTGTCATCCCCGCAGAATTTAAAGCCTGCACAGATGAAAGAACTTTCAAAAGAAAGAGCTAGGCTTACTCCCATTTACAATAAAATTGAGGAATTCCTTAAAGTAGAGAAAGATTTACTAGATGGAAAAGCTATTTTAGTGACGGAATCAGATTCTGAAATGATTGGAATGCTGAAATCTGAAATTGAAAGTTCAGAACAAAGTATCAATGATCTAACCCAAGAACTGGAAATTATGCTTTTGCCTCCAGATCCTAACTCAGGGAAAAATGTTCTCATTGAGATTCGCGCTGGGACAGGTGGAGAAGAAGCTGCCCTCTTTGTTGCCGATATTTTTCGAATGTACACCAAGTTTTCGGAAAAGAAAAAGATGAGGTATGATATTGTAGAAGCAAGCCCAACAGGTTTAAAGGGGTTTAAAGAAATTATTTTTTCTATAGAAGATGAAAGAGCGTATGACACTTTTAAATTTGAACCCGGGGCACATAGAGTTCAAAGAATCCCCGCTACAGAATCAGGTGGTCGGATACATACCAGTGCAATCACTGTAGCTGTTTTACCGGAGGTAGAGGAATCTGAACTCCAAATTGCAGAAAATGAGATACGTGTAGATGTATTTCGTTCGAGCGGACCGGGTGGCCAATCTGTAAATACCACAGATTCTGCTGTTCGAATCACACATATACCCACAGGAATTGTGGTGAGTTGCCAGGATGAAAAATCTCAATTGAAGAATAAAGACAAAGCTATGCGAATCTTGCGAGCTAGGATCCAAGAGAAAACAGAACAAGAAGCAAAAGCTAGTGCAGATGCTTTAAAAAAGCAAATGGTGGGAACTGGAGATAGATCAGAACGGATTAGGACGTACAATTACCCACAAGGGAGATTGACCGATCATAGAATCAATTATACCTCCCATAATCTTGCAAACATTATGGAAGGGGATTTGGAAGATTTATTTGCTGAACTAACCCTTCAGGATAGAATCCAAAGACTCCAAGAAAACAAAGGTTAAAGTATTCTTGTCTTTTGAGCTAAGAAATCAAAGAGGTACTCACCTGTGATTTCTCCTGGAAGGATTGTGTAGTAAGCACCTTCAGCTTCTAATCTTTTTCCATCATCTCTGTCATCCACTGTTAGAACTATTTTCGCGTGAGGAGCCAGTTTTTTTAGGGAAGAGAGTAGTCTATCGTTTGTGGTGCCTTTTAAAAAAGCATCAGAAATGGTTGAAATGATATAAGTTGCATCATGAATCCCATTGTGCTCCAAAGATTCGACATGGGCTAAATCCACATATACCCATCTAAACCCAGCCTTTGCCAACTCTTCTTTTGTGCTGGGATTGTAATCAGCTATAGTGATCCTATCCGCTAGTTTAGGAGAATTCTCTCTAATTAGGCGAAGGAGGGTTCTAGCAATCCGAAAATGCCCTAGAATTAAAATATCCCGGATGTGTGCATTATGATCATGGTTTTCTACACGCACATCATCGGTAGCGGTGTCCTTAAGCCCTATTTTTGCTGCTGTTCTAGTCAGAAAGAGTGCAAGGGAATGGTTATAAACAATCATATAAGTAGATAAAACAGATGCGATGATCGTTGCTGTAAGGATAATTGCACTCAGTTGTTCTGAGATATGGCTAAAAGTTGAACCAATGGTCAGAATTACCAAAGAGAACTCACTGATCTGTGCAAGGTTGATTGTTGCAACAAATGAATTTTTTATACCCTTACCTTGAGAGAGTACCAATGGAAATATTGTGATCAAACGAATAAAAAGCATCAAGAGTATGATTAAAAATGCAACTTGAACAGTAACCAATGTGGGAATGGGAACTTTTAATCCCAGTGTTACAAAAAAGAGGGTAATAAAAAAGTCTCGGATCCCAATCACTTTAGAAATTACATCTGAACTGAAAGGAAAAGCAGCAATTGATAAACCTGCAATCAATGCCCCCATCTCTATAGAAAGACCAAATTTTTCTGCCACACCGCAGAGACTAAAACACCACATCATAGCACTCAAAAGAATGAGCTCGGGGCTGGAAGAGATAGAGTTAAATAACCTAACCAAAACATACTTACTGATTACAAATGACATAGTTAAGATTAGAAAAATATTTGCAAATGATAGCAAAATCTTTAAAACTTCAGGATTATTTAGGTTTGGTTGGACTCCCATAAAAAGAATTGCCCAAATATCCTGGAAAATGAGGACACCCACCGTCAATTTACCTGCTAGTGTACTCAATTCCACTTTATCTTGGAGTAATTTAATTACAATGAGTGTAGAACTCAGAGAAAGTGCTATACAAATATAAAGCCTATCAAACTTTTCATTCCCTACGGGAAAAGGAATTACAGATAAAAAAATATAGGCAAAGAGAACAGATAGAGTGAATTGAAAGATTCCTAATATGAAAACAGCCTTTCCCATCTTTGCCAATTCAGGAAGGTTGATCTCAAGCCCAATGATAAAAAGTAGGAGGATAAGCCCGATTTCAGAAATAACTTCTATGCTCTCTCGATCTGTTACCAATTTAAAACCCATCTGTTCGCCGAGCAGAACACCAGCTAAGATATAACCCAAAATAAGAGGCTGCTTTAATACTTTAGCTATATGGGCAAGGGCTGTAGCTACGATAATTGATAAGCCTATGTCCTGAAGGATATTGTGCTGACCCCCTCCAGAAGCGAGAAAAAATGAAGTGCCAATTCCTTGGATTATGCTAGTTATTTCCATATTGTATATATATAACTATCGTTAGTTAAAAATCTGAAAAGAAGAATTTTTCCTATGTTTAAAAATAAACTTTTTAAATAAATCGTATTTACTCAGCGAGTTTAGAATTAATCCAAAAGACTAAATTTCTTTAATTAAAATTTTTCTGTTACTTTTATCTTCTCTTTATGAAAAGAGAGAAAAAAATTTCCAAGAAAGAAGAGAAACCCGGACGTTCGCGGAGAAAGAAAATTCCAAGTACAAAATTAGGGGGTATGATCTTACTCGCTATTTCTACTAATTACAGCCAATGCTATTCGAATAGTATCGTATGACACTTCTTCTCTTAGTTCTAAAAAAATGGGTTTGAGGCGATCTCTTCCTACTTTTTTGGAAGCCAAGGAAACTTTATGAACTTCATCATCAGTGATATAAATTTTATAGTCTTCTCTGTTTGTGGAGTTGATATATTCACAAAGGTATTCTATCACAGTTGCTTTAGATCTACCTATCTTTTCCACTATGGCTCCAAGTTCTTCCATATTCTGAAAGCTTTCAAATGCTTGTGTTTTTGCTAAGGGTTGGGTGGATGTGGGGATGGGCTTTTTATTTTCAACTGGCTTACGTTCACTTTTGATATCTAATGAAAGTTTATTTTCTTTGCTTATTTGAATCACAATTCGCAAGACTTGTTCTCCAAATTCTTTGAGTTTTTGTTCTCCTATTCCATAGATGAGTCGGAGTGATTGAAGAGTGGATGGACGTACTCTAGAAATTTCTCGCAATGTTGCATCACTAAAAATTTGAAAAGGAGGAACATTTCTAAGAGCAGCAATTGTTTTTCTATAGGTTCGAAGCTCTTCAAAAAGAACCTTGTTTACTCCTTCCCAAGACTCCTTTTCTATGCTTGTAGATCGAA
>CAMCZP010000005.1 GCA_945887855.1 Leptospira interrogans serovar Manilae
TAAGTCTATTGAGATATGGTGATACAAGTACAAAGCGGGTTCCAATTAAAAATCTAGAGAACTACATAAATAATATCCCCGCTATCTTAGTTTCTGCGGGACCTACTCTTAGATCGCAATGTGATTTTTTAAAAAAAATTCGTGATAAAGTTTTTATTTTTTCATGTGATACTTCATTAAAAGTTCTTTTAAAATTTGATATCATTCCAGATGGAGTTATGACACTAGATGCGCAAACCCATTCTTTTTTTCACTTTATGGGGGAAGATCTCAGGGAAATTCCATTATTTGCTGATATGGTTGTGTCACCCCAATTGATAAGGTCCATGAATTTTAAATCAATAGTTCATAGCCAAACTGCAAAGTTTCAAATTGACGCCAGTGGAAAACCAATTCGCGAAGCTACAGCAGGAAGTGAACTAGTAGCACAATATATTGGTAACCAGGGCGATATACAATCCGGTGGGAGTGTTGCCACAAGTGCATTTGATGTTCTGAGATTTTTGGGTTTTAAGAATATATTTTTAATGGGTCAGGACCTTGCCTACACCGGCAGAGAAATCCATTCCACGGGAACTCACCACAATGAAAAATGGTTAACCTTAGTCTCTAGAAAAAATAGCTTAGAAAGAATCAATGAAGTTGTAGTACGAAAAAGAAAAACAAGGTATGTTCCTTCAGCAAATGGAAAAGAGGTTTTAACGGATTATGTATTGGATATTTATAGACATTGGTTTGAAGAATCTATTTTAAATGTTGATCTGGATGTAAAAAATATTGCATCTGGTGGAGCATTGATTCAAAATATGGATAATATTTCTCTTAAAGAAGCAGAAGAGATTTTTTTAAAGTTTGCACCACACAATTATCCATGGAAAAAATTATCTCCCTGGAATGATGAACCTATCCAAAATATGGATACTTCAAGTTTAAAAGAAATCTTCTTATTTGAATTGAGAGATCTTGAAAATAAAATAAATAAATATATAAAAAGTGAAATGGATGCAACCGAGCTACTCGAAATTGTAAAACAAGAAATTAAAGATAAAACATATCTAATTTCTATGCTTCGAAAAACTGAAATCTATCTACAAAGACATAAAAAAGACCTTACAAAGGAAAGAGAAAAAGATCTTTTTGTGTCTTCTGTAAAAAAAGAGATACGCTTTTTAAAAAAAGGAATCATGACTGCCTAAATGATTCTTTTTTGTTTAAATACTTCTAGCTCTTCCACCGTATAACCCAGAGATTGTAGTACCTCATTTGTATGTTCTCCGTGAGAAGGAGGGTGGGATCTATATTCATTTTTTCGAATATAAGAGAATGGAGATCCCAATTGTAAAAGGGATCCATACTCCGGATGATCCTTATAGAAAATTAATCCTTTTCTTTGTAGTTCTGGATCATTGATTACCTCTTCAAGATTTCGAATCAATGTAAGACAAGCATCCGAATTGTTGAAAATGGGTTCTAATTCCTCTATTGTTTTGTCTAAAAAGTAATCTTCCAATAATTTCTTCCAGTTGGAAAAATTTTCTTCTACAAGTGGGATGGTCTCCAATAATTTTTCTTTAGAGATAGCCCTTAGAAAAGATCGAAAAAATCTTTCTTCTAATGCTCCTAAAAGTACGAATCGATTATCTTTTATTTTGTAAACTGAATAATTAGGAAGTTTTCCACTCAAAAGTTCATTTCCCCTTTGCAGAATTTTTTTTGTAGATGCATAGATTCCAATGTAAAGGGAAAGAAATTGGAGGGATGATTCCATCATGGACACATCCACACATACACCCTTACCTGTTTTTTCCCTACCATAGAGAGCAGCCAGAATACCCGAAAGTGCCGTAAGACTCCCTCCCCCTATATCAGCCAACTGGAATCCGGGAAGATTTGGAGAATCAATAGATCCTGAAAGTTCAAGAATTCCAGAAAGTGCCAAATAATTTCCATCATGCCCTGCATAGTCTTTATGAACTCCTTCCCTTCCATAACCGGAAATCCCACAATAGATAAGCTTTGGAAATTTTTTATTTAATTCGTCATACCCCAATCCCATTTCATCCATTGCTCCGGGACGAAATCCCTCTAAAAGGATATCAGAATCTTCGAGTAATTTATGTATAATATCTATGGACTCTTTTTTTTTGAGATTTAAAGTGATTGCTTTTTTATTTCGGTTGAGCATCAAGTAGAGACCCGGAACTCCACTTTCAGATTTAAACATATATCTGGTTCCATCTGCAGCTCTGGGATTTTCTACTTTTATGACTTCTGCACCTAAGTCTGCGAGATACATAGAGCAGAGAGGTCCCGGTAATAACAAACTCAGATCTAAAACTTTTACACCTTTTAAAGGTAGATAACTCATTGGATATACCCCTGTCTTTTTAAAATATCAATTGCTTCTTTTTCTAACATAATTTTTTCACTGGAAACTTTTTTTAAGGAGGGGCTCATCCACACCTGGGCTCTGAATTTAGATTTTGATTTGGGGACATTTCTTTGTGAGACAAACAACTCCGAACATTCAGAAGACTCTATTGAACAGCTATTAGGAAACAAATCAAATGCTCCCACACCTAATTCTCCACGAAGTAGTTTTTGATTTTCTGAAAAAAGTTCAATCTTAGGGAGTACTACATCAGGGTAAATACTAAACACTTTTTCTATCGATGAGTCTTCACCAATGATATAATTACTGGAAAATTGTCTATCATGTCGTACGGATTCCCGCGTGGATTCTGAATGTTCTTCAATTATACTTCCATATGGGACTTGGATCATAACTTTAATCTCTTTTTTTTTTGATTTGTTTGAGGTTAATCTTATATGATATAAATTTTTAGATAAGTTTCCTTTTTTAAAATCCTCTTTTAAGCTTTTTTCAATTTCTAAATTGAGTAAGGGTTGTACTTCTTTAGGATCTGCCTTTAAATTGTATAGGTATGTAGGTTCTGAACTTACCCTTCCATCCCACGCTGGACCCTCTCTATGATATTCAAAGGTTTTTTTCATATACTTCCAGCCATTTTTTCTAACCCCTTTAACACCCCTAGATTCTCCGTAGTACTCTCTCTCACCTACTTCCTCTCCTTCAAGTATAGGTCTAAGTGAAGTTCCATCTATTTTATTTTCTTCTCGTATATTAGAGTAATCTAAAATAGTGGGATAGAGATCAATACTCCTGGTAACATTTTTAATTTGTTTTCCATTTTTTTGTAAGGGCAGTTTTAGTAAGAGTGGAGTATGTATGTCTTCTTCATATAATCCCTGACCATGCCCATACAATGTATAGACGTCCGTAAATTTTGATTTTGCATGTGATTCCTGCATTACTTCTCCATGATCGGAAGTTAAGAGTAAGAGAAGTGACGAATATGATTTGGATGTTTGTAATTTTTTAATCACTGTTTTTAGCTCAGAATCTACATAGGCAACTTCTCCAAGGTAATTTTTTTTTCTTGGATCTGTACTACTTGGTAAATTTAATTTTTGAGTAAACTCAAAGGGTGGTTCATAAGGTTTGTGGGGATCATTGTAGTTCAAAAACAAAAATACCGGTCGTGTATCTTCATTTCTTTCATCCCAAAATTTATGAAAACGATTTGTAATCAGAGGGGTATCTTTTTCTAAAAATGAAAATTCATACACTTCTTCAAATCCAACATCTACACCTATATATCTATGATCAGTAAAAAATGGATTGTTTCCAATCAATACAGTTCGATACCCATTTTCTGATAAAATGGAGGGTAAAGGTTTGAGATTCGATGAATAAAATGCTTCTTTTTCATTCTTAAAAACTGGATAATCCCAAAAGTTTATAAACGATTTTGAAGGGTATATTCCTGTAAAAAATATCAAAGTGGAGGGACGTGTCCAGGATGAATTAACAAGATGATTTTGAAGTACATAAGTATTTTTAGAAAATTCATCTAAATAGGGAGTTGCATTGTAAGTACCCCCATTAAAACCGGGAACATCACCTCTGAGAGAATCAATTACAATAAACACAATATCATTTTTGTTTTTTGTGGAATCAAGTGATTGTAAAAATAATTTCTGAATATGTACTTCTGAACTAGATTCAATTTTTAAACTATTTACATTTGAGCTAGAAGTGAGTAAATTATTTTTAATTGGAAGATCATTTAAATAAATTCCCAACTTGGTATTTTCTTTAGATTTAAAATAAATTTTATGATTTAAAGGAACTGAAATTATAAATTCAACTGATTGGTTAGATTTTAAATAAAGAATTTTATTGGAAATATCAATACCATTTTCTCGATAGTTATAGTTTAAAAATCTAGAATCTTTATAGCCTATAAAAGTATTGTATGTTTCTTTATGATCTAAAGGGATTTGGGATTGTCCAACTGAATTTAATTTAATATTTTTATTTTTATAAAGTAAATTTATTATTTTTTCTTCTTCATTATTTGAATAAAGGGGTACTAAAGAAAAAATAATAAAAATAATTAAGAAATTATAAAAAAAACTCACTTCAATAAGTCACCGGGATTGGCATTTCTGTGTGGAACAAATAGTGATAAGGTTGAATCTTTGCCAGATGCTAAAAGCATTGCTTCTGAAATACCAAACTTCATCTTTCTTGGCTCTAAATTAGCTACAACTACTACTTTTAATCCTTTTAATTCCTCTGGATTATAAGCAGATTTGATTCCTGCAAATACATTCTTTATTCCTTTGTCTCCAAGATCTACTTTTACATTTACTAACTTATCTGCTCCTTCTACTGCAGATGCTTCTACAATCAAACCAACTCTCAATTCCACTTTTGAAAGATCATCAATATTTATAAACCCTGTCTCAGAAACTATTTGTTTCTCTTCTTTCTTTTCTACTTCTGTCATCTTTCCTTCCTCAATCATTTTTTCTATGGCTTTTTCATCTACTCTATTGGATAGAAATTCATAGAGTGCAATTTCTTTGTTCTCTAATTTTTCAGCTATTTGTAAAAAGCCGGGGTTGGGAATATTTAAAATTCTAAATATTCTCTCGGTTATCATTGGTAACACAGGGCTTAGATATACTGCAAGAATCTTTCCTGCATTTAGGGTATTTGTCACTACTTCCCTAGCTTTTTCAGGTTCTGTTTTGATGAGATTCCAGGGAGCCCTATCATTCACATATTTATTTACAATATCAGATAAACGTAAAATTTCTTTCATAGCTTTTGAGTAATTTCTGGTGTCATAATATTTTTCAATTTCAGATTTTGCCTCTAAACATTCATTTATTAAAAGCAATCCCTCTTGTGATACGTTTCCTAATTTTCTTCCCAATTTATCCAGAATGGATGTGGAAACTCTTGAAAATATATTCACAAAGTTTCCTATTAAATCTGAGTTCACCTTCATTGTAAAATCTGAAAAATTTAAATCTATATCATCCATACCATCATTGAGTTTAGATGCCATGTAAAACCTATAATGTTCAGGATCGAGGTACTTACGGTACGTTTCCCCTTTGATAAAAGTACCTCTGGACTTAGACATCTTTTCACCATTCACAGTCAAAAATCCATGAACATTTACTCTTTTGGGAGTATTATAATCAGCCCCCATTAGCATCGCAGGCCAAAAAAGTGCATGGAAGTACAAAATATCTTTCCCTATGAAATGAACAATTTCCGCCCCATCCTGATTCCAGAATTCTGTAAATTTATTTTTAGAAACATTATCAAAATAATTTTTGGAAGATGCCATATAACCTATGGGAGCATCCAACCAAACATAAAAATACTTATCATCTTCCCCTGGAATTTTAAATCCAAAATAAGGTCCATCCCGAGAGATATCCCATTCTTTCAGACCATCTTTAAACCATTCTGAAAGTTTTTTTCTCACACCACTGTCAATGTGATTACTGGATTCTTCCATCCATGTTTTGAGCCTTTCCTCAAAATCTTGTAGTTTAAAAAAGTAATGTTTAGATTTCTTTAATACTGGCGTACTACCACAAATTGCACATTTTGAATCTATAAGATCTTTAGGTGAGTATGTATTACCGCAAACTTCACATCCATCTCCATACTGATCCTTTGCATTGCATTTTGGACAGACTCCCTTTATAAAGCGATCCGGTAAGAACATGGCATCATGATTACAATAGGATTGTTCGATTTCCTTTTCTGATATATGGCCTTTTTGTTTTAATTTTAAATAGATATCTTCAGAAAAAAACTTATTTTCAGGAGAATTGGTAGAATAATAATTATCATAAAGAATATAAAAACTAACCAGGTCACGATAGTGCTCTTCTTTAATTCGATCAACCAAAGATTCAGGTGTGATACCTTCCTTTTTTGCAGCTAACATAACAGGAGTTCCATGTGTATCATCTGCACAAAAATAATAGCACTCGTTTCCTATAGATTTTTGAAAACGAACATAGATATCCGTTTGAACCGCTTCTAAAAGATGACCAAGATGAATGGAACCATTTGCATAGGGCAAAGCTGAAGTGACTAATATTTTTTTCTTTTCCATAGATAAGTTCCCCTATTGGGATTCCATGTTTTTTAAGATTGGATATAATTCAAGAGAAGAAAGTGAAGGAAATGTGGATCTGTTTGGATCTATAAAACAGTTCCATCATTTCCGTGGGAAGAGTTAATTAAAAATGTTTTTTGGAGAGTTTTTTTTAAGCCTGTCCGCCGTTTGTAGCTTTTTGGATAGAAGCAACGATTTCATCTATTTTAGATTTAATTTCTTCTACTTTTCCTTCTGGCATGCTTGTATTAATCTGCTCTACAATTTTATTGTAATTTTCGATGATTTTATTTCTTGTATCATCATAATTTTTACCTGCTACACTAGAAAATTCTTTGATGTCAGCAAGAATTTTATCTACAGATTCTCTTAATTTTACAGAAGCTTCTGAATTGTCCTGAGCACCTTTAGCAGATATTTCTGTGTATACTTTTTCTAAATCTACTCTAGCTTTTTCTAATCCATCTTTACCTGCACCGAATAAACCAATGCCAGCATTCAAGACTTCTACGATTGTTTTTTCCATTACAAACTCCTAAATGGGGATATGTGCCATGATAAGAATTAAACTATTTTTTGTCATTTTCTTTCTTTTTACTTGTTTGATTTTATTTGGTATTTTGTAATTTTATTGAAAATAAATATTCATGGCGTTCCTGCAAAAACTCAGTTTTTGCAATTTTATTCGCAACAATCCTAGGCTTTTTTCCGCCTGTCGGCGGAAAAAGATAGTTATTGCAGTTGCGTCATTCATATTCATGAGACAAAATATATAGGATTATTTTTGGATTCATACCCACTAATTATCAATGAATCCAATGATTTTATGAACTTATCTAAGTATGTAATATATATTTATGTCGTATTAAATTAAATTTACCAAATGTTACATCTAAAAGAATTTTACAATTTAACTCTCAAAATAAATATTATGAACAAGTTTAAAATTCTGAATCAAACAGAGTTTTCAACTGGTAATCTTGAAATTTGTAGATGGCTTGTTCCTGTTGTTTTTGCAAATAATAAAAATTGGAAGCGTCCTTTCCCATTATCTTTAGTGTAATACTAATCGGGGAAAAAGTGACTGGATCCTTATATGAGAATTGGACTTCGGCTGAGTCTGCTTCACTCAATTTGGGTAGATCTTTGGGTTCAACTACGCCATCTGCCACCAATGAACTAAGTTTGTTGAGTAGTCCTGAAATTTTATCAGAACTCACCTCGGTTCCTTTTTCACCCAAAAACCACTTTATTTCTTTTTTTTGGAGAATATAATTTTTATTTTTTGTTTTGGATGTAAAAGAAATAGAAAGTATATCGGAAGAATTCACACTGATTGGAGTAATACGTTTATTTATGAAATAATCATCTGCACCCCTACCCAACAAAGGTTTTATACTATCTTCAACAATATAGATATCTTCTGAGTCATTCCATAAAATATGAGTGAATGACCCTCCCCCCCCAGCATTGCCCAATGCCATTTTTCCAATAGACGTTTCTCCTTTAAATAGCTCTACCTCAAAGGTGTCAGATGAATCCAGTCCATACTCAGAAAACTTTTCTTTTCCTGATGTAGCTATGGTGTATTTTCTCGCCTCAAGGAGAGCTTTTAATAGTTGGGATACTTTTTCCTCATCAGCCAAATAAGAGTTACCAGTGCTAATGATAAGATTCCAGGAAGAATTTTGAAGTTCTAATTTTTTTTTCGATGAGTCCTCATTCTTTCTTTTGTATATAATTTTACTAATTTCAGATAAGTTTGCTTTATAAAATTTTTCTGAGGATTCGTATGTTTTTTCAAATAAATGAAAAGGATCTTTTTGTAACACTACTCCAACTAATAGTAAAATATTTAAAAGTATTAGAAAAAGTGCTCTATTTTTACTAAGTGTATCTATCATAATTTTCATATATTATCCTTTACCAGAATTTCTAGATTTTATTCTCCAAAATGCATATATGGAGATACCTATTGGGATTAAAAAAATATTTAATATAGTAAATACCATTTGCTCTACTTTAGATGTTTGTTTGAGACTCTGAACATAAGCTTGTTTAGTTCTCGTTGCTACTAAGTCAGTGTCACCTGAGAATATATCAAGTAGATTTGAAACAAAAGGTAAATTTGTTTTACGAAATACATCTACATATTGTTCTTTTGTAAAAAATATATCTGAGATTAAATAGGGAGATCCACTCACAAATATTCTGGAAATTTTTCCTTCAGGAGTTTGTCTTACAAATGTTTCTTGGTTGGCACCGATAGGAAGTGATTCTAATGAAAAAGCACTTTTTATTTTTCCCTCTACAGAAATTCCCATTGGCATTTTTAATCCTTGGGATTTTACAGGCTGTGAGGCAATTTCATTTTCCCCTAATGGTAAAAAATCAGATCGAATATCTGCATCTTCTGTGGTTTGAATCACAGGAATTATCTTTGCATCTGGTTGTGATTCATTTTTAATTGTAATACCACTTACCCAAGGTAGTACAACACCTGATGAATTTTTGGTGAGATCACTTGCTTTAGATAATCCCCCGGAATCTTTTGTGGCAACAGGCCAGAGTGGATAATGATATGGTATCAATACCCCCGGTTCTACCTGGACAAAAGCATCTGTTACTAGGGAATTATCGGGCTCCAAAATCATTTCACTTTTCACTTCAAATCCATATTTGGAAGTAAATTCTCTCATTGCACCCGCAGATTCCTGTGCGGAAGCAAATCCCTCACTCATTCCCATACCTGGCATGGATCTTCCGGATGGTAGGGTAAAATTCATGGATCCATAGAGGAAAACTAAATTTCCTCCATTTACCACAAATTGGTCTAAATTGAATTTACCGAGCTCACTGAGTACAGGGCTGCCCACAAGTAATAGAGTTTTTATTTCGGAGGGAACCATTTCCTGGTTGATATTGATTTCACTTGGCTCCCCATATTCGGGAGTGTAAACTTTATGAATGAAAACTCCAAATGTATTTTTGTCAGACATCTGGCCCGGCTCAGGGTATGTGAAAGAACCGGGTGCTTTGATTATGCCCAAGCTTGATACATTTCCCTTGCGAGTCATTTTTTTTAATAAAGTGAGAATTTGGTACTCCAAAGTTTCTGCGCTGTATGCCACTGGAATTACTTCTGTAAGGCTCCCCAAAGTAATACGAATGCCAAAATAAGCCTGTTTTACTTCAGCCGAACCTCTTTCCACCTTTTCCAATGGATAAGACCTTACCCCCGCTTCATTAGCTTTTTTGCGTTCTGATTCGGAAGTATCCGGATCATGAAATCTGAGTTCAACTTTCTTTTTATTCACACCGGCAATTTCTTTTAAAATCTCTTTAGCCAATGTAAGACGTGCCCTGTGCATTCCAGGCACATCCCCGGAATAAAATGCATCAATGATGAGCTTTTCTGATAAAGAATTGATTATTTTTTCTGTGCTAGCAGTTAAGTTAAGTCTATTTTCTTTGGAAAGATCTTTTCTACAATTCCAATCTGAGAAAAAATAATTTGATAAAATAAATAAAAAAAAGATTTGGATAAATAGAAAAACTCTATTATGATTGAATTTTGAAAAGAAAGAAATCATTTTTTCCCCCTGAGAATTATTGAGTTGAATGCTATCATTACAGAGATAAAACTAAAATAAAAATATAAATCTCTCGGATCAAAAACTCCCATACGAAATGATTCAAAATGTTGGGAGAGAGAAAAAAAGGCTATAGCACCACCCAATGTATTACCAAAAAATTGTAGGATGGGCTGGTAGCCCATTAAAAAGGTGAGTAAACATGCAAGTAATGTTAACATAAAGGCACTGATTTGATCTTTTGTTAAAGAAGAAATAACTAACCCCATAGAAATATAGGCTCCACCCAATAAAATTGCACCCAAATACCCACAAAATACCAAACCAAAATCCAGAGTTCCCAAGATCCATATTGTAAATGGCACCAATAAAGAACATAGTATTACAAAAATTAAAAAAATCCAGGCAGATAAAAATTTTCCCACAATGATCTCTAAGTCATTCAATGGAAGTGTAAGGAGAACTTCTAAAGTTCCAGACCTCTCTTCCTCTGCCCAAAGCCTCATTGTAATCGCAGGTATAAAGATTATAAATAAAATTGGTATCCAAAGAAAATATTGTTCCATAGAAGACACCTTTAAATCCCAAAATGAATTTCCTCCCAGCCCATAAAAAAAGAGAAAGGAGATAAGTAGCAGAAAAAAAGAAGCAAAAATATATCCTATGGGAGTGTTGAAATACGTAGTTGTTTCTTTCTTCACAATGGATTTAATATTTTTCATTTCGCACCCCTAGTTAATTCTTCAAATATTGTTTCTAAAGATTTTTTATAAACTTTGATTTCTCGTATTTCAAATTCTGATTTTTTTAAAATAGAAAATACATCTTGCGGATTTTTATCCCCCAATCCAAGTATATAGGGAATAAATCCATCCTGTTCTTCTTCCGTTTCTAACTTTTCAGCGAGTAAAAACAAAGATTTTAATTTTGGGAGAAATGTTTTTTCATCCCCCCGTACAGACACATACATAGAATTTCCCCTGTGCAAACCTTTCACTGTGGAATTTGCAACTATAGTGCCCCCATTGATAATGATCACCTCGTCACAAATATCCTCTACTTCTTGGAGAATATGGGTAGAGAGAATAAGGGTTCTATCTTTGCCAAGGGATTTGATAAGTTGACGGATATGAGAAATTTGGTTGGGATCCAATCCGGAAGTTGGCTCATCTAGTATGATGAGTTCTGGGTCATGCACAAGTGTTCCCGCTAGTGCTACTCTTTGTTTAAAGCCTTTGGATAAAAATGAAATAGGAATTTTAAGATGGGTCGACAACTCACAGAGTTCTATCATTTTGTTTACTCTTGAGGAGATCAACCCTTCCTCCACACCCCTAATTCTAGCGATGTATTCCAAATATTCCAGAACCAACATATCCGAATAAAGTGCAGCAGTTTCGGGTAGATACCCAAGTCTGGATTGGATTTCTTTTAAATCTGTATCTATTCCAAAATTACTATATGTAACCGTTCCGGATGTGGGCGAGAGAAATCCACTTATCAAGCGCATGGTTGTTGTTTTTCCCGCACCATTTGGACCCAGTAGACCCGTGATCACTCCAGGTTTCACTGTAAATGAAATCTGGTTGACTGCGATCTTTTCTTCAAATTTTTTTGTCAAATTTTCTACACGTAACATATTACTACCTTTCGATTGCCACATCATCTGAAAAGCCTTTTGATGCAATCTAAATTTTAGTTAGAGTCTATGGTATTTTGTAAAGACGGGCTGGCAAGTAGATGGTAAATCGAGTTCTGGCAGGAATGCTATGGAGTTCTAGATAACCTTTGTGTTTGGAGAGTATCTTTTGGATGATATGCAGTCCCAAACCCGAACCTTCTCCAGCTTTTTTAGTGGTGAAAAATGGTTCAAAAATTTTCTTTTGGATCTCCGGAGGAATCCCGGGACCATTGTCTTCAATTGTAATGGAAAGGTATTGGTTATAAGAATATTTTTCTGAATTATCTTCCTCTACTTTGTAAGGGATCGGAATGGGAGATTGGAGATTATTCAAATCAGGAGTGCTAACCAATTTTATTTCAATCTGGATGATTCCATTCCCTTGCATAGCCTGGATGGAGTTATGGATTAAATTTGTCCAAATTTGGTTTAATTCATCCGGAAAGCAATAGATAGATGGAATTGGATCATAGTGTTTAATGACTTCAATGGAATTTTTAAGTTTATTGTTTAAAATTGTAAGCACGGTCTCCATATTTTCTTTGAGATTGGAGGCTACCATTTCCTCACTCTCTTCAAAATGCATATAGGATTTTAAAGATTTGACAATTTTAGAAGCACGGTCTGATGAAAGATTAATGACATTTGCTTTTTTTTGAATCCCCTTTAGGATCTTACACGTCCTAATGAGTTCTGAAAAATTTTGTAACCCAAAATCTAGTTTTAAATTATCCAAATTTTCATATAAACCCAAATCTATGATATCCTCTGCCACCAATTCTGAATTTTGGATATTATGTTCTTGGAGAAGACTTTGTACGATTTTTTTCTTTGCGCGTATTTCTTTCGTAGAAAATAAATTATTTGATTCTTTTGATAGATCAATGTACAACAAAATCTTTTTCCAATCTTCTGGAGAAATTTTTGTAGTACTAGGATTTAGTATAAAGAGTAACTCATTGAATGTAAAAAGGATATTTTCTGAACTTGCTTTGATTGCCCCCAACGGAGTATTGATTTCATGAGCTACACCTGCTACCATGGAACCAAGTGTGATCATTCGATCGGACTTCATTAGTTCTGTTTGGGATGCTTCCAATTTTAAATAAGCTTTTTTAGCATTTTCTTTTTCATTTTCCAGTGCTTGTAAGAGCTCTATTTGTTTATCCCTTCTTTCTTTTTCTTTTTTTAATAGTACATTTTTTTCTTGGATTGTACTTTTTAATTCCAATGCTGCAATTTCTTGGCTTTCTTTGATTCGATAGCCCATTGTGATTGAAAGTAAAATAAATTCCAACATAGATCCTATTTGCTGACCATTCTTAGTTAAAAAATTTGAATTAACAAAACCTACTAATTGTAAAAGTGTAAAAAATATTCCTATTAAGAAAATAATCCAGGATCCAAACAAAAAGAGTGCTACTCTATTCTTCTTTAAAGATAAATAACCGGTAGTCAAAGTTATAAAAAGTAACCATGGAGGTAATAAAAAATATACCATGAAAATTGCAATTTTGTAACTCAAAAATGGACTTAGAATTATGTGAAATATGTGTATGATTACAAAAAAAATGGAAATTTTATAAATATTTTTATAGTTTTTTTCTGTTTCTAAAATATTGTTTATAAACAGGTAGGAAGTAAGCCCAAGAATTGAATTCAGTATAATTGATGATTTATTTATCCACCAGAGTGGAGCTTCTGGCCATAAATATAAAAAAGATATACCTGAAAAAGATGCCTGGAATAATCCATTGCTTAAAAGAAAGAAACAATAAAGTAAATACAATCCACTTCTTGTAGCGATACTCAAAAATAAATTATACAATAGAATTGCAATTATTCCCCCAAAATATAGGGATTGAAGAAATGTATCACTAACTCTTAGGTTTTGAAATTCATCATATGAATTTAGAAGAAATGAAAATTGATTGGAAGACGAACTCTTAGAATAAAACCAACATTCAGTTGTACCACTCCGGATAGTAAATGATGGCTTTCTAAATTTTATTTTCCAGTTCTCTATAGAAACCTGGTCTCCTAAAATTTGGATGTATGAATTTTTATTTTGATCCATACACTCTAGTTGAATATTATCAATCAATGAATAGTCTAAAATCAAAATTATATTTTTATTGTATGACGGATGGAATGTAAATCTCATATATCCATAGTATGAGTGTGAGCTGTAGCCAAAATTTGGAGTTTGATTTTCTGTGAAACGGTATTCCTTTAGGCTGTTAGAAAGAAGGGCTTCTTTGAATACTACCCTATTTTGTTCATCTTCAAAAAAAATAATTTGGTCATTGATATTTTTTGATGACAAAGTATCGTTGACCTCAATGGAAGGAATTTCATAATTTTTATTAGAAAATTGGTATTCACTATTTTCATCTACCACCCACTCTGAAAATATAGGAAAAGTATATACCAAAAATAGGATTAAAAAAATGTTTCGCAAAGATAAATGAAATCCTTTTGTCAATTAAAGTGTTCTCAATTTTTGGATTGCCTTACTTAAAATTTTTTCAATTGGTGCTTTTTGAGAAGTATCTTTGATTTTAGAATATACAATCGCCAAATTTTCTTCTACCTTATCATAGTCAGGAGCAGATCCAAAGGCATCTACAAAGTGTGGCCACCCAGTTTTTAAGAGCCTGGTAACAGATTCTGGCTCTTTCTTTAATTCTCTTACACTTATCTCTAGAAATTTCTTAGTTAGGTTTAGTTTTTCTAATGTCTTTTTAAAATCCCTCACTGTTTTTAAATCCACACCGGATTTTTGTGATACATTTGAATAGTATTCCCCCCAATCAAAGATTTCACCTGAAACTTCTTTGGAAATGTTAGCCTGTATGGAAACAAAAGTTTTGATAAGTGGAGATGCTTTTGAAATCCATTCACTGTATTGCGTTTTATCTTCTTTTAGTTTTTCTAAGGATCTAGTGAGTTGCAAATAAGTCATATATGTAAAAGAAGTAAAAGGTGTAGGATTTACACCTGGACTTTGTTTCGGTGGAATTTTAATTTTTGGTTCAGGTTTTGGTTTTATAGGAATTTCAATTGGCTGAGGATCGTCTACAGTTTCCGATTCCCCCAAATCAATATCAGGAAGCGGTTCATCACTTGCGTCAATCTCAGGTTCTGAATCCGGAGTGAGCACATCCGGAGATTCCTCTAAATCAAGGGAGAAATTCTCTTCTGTAATACCTGTTTCTTCAAAATGTAAAACATCTTCGTGGGAGAGAGGTACTTCTTCTTCCTGGAGGAAGTCCCCCAAATCATCAGATGTCTGTATGTCATCCATTTCGGGTTCTTGTTCTGCATTAGGGAAAGCATTGGAATCCTCATGTTGGGGAATGGGCTCTTCCTCCATACCAAAGTCGGATTCCTCCACAGATGGATCAATAGAGGATGGTTCTTCCTCTGAACTTGTTTCTTCTTCAATTCCAATTGGAGCATCACTCACTTCTAGCTTCTTTCCATTTAAATTTAGTGATAATTCCAATATTTCTACCAAGATAGAAATTTCTTTCTCCAATTCAACGGGAGCTGGAGGTTTGGATTGTGCCTCTGGAATTGGAGCTTGGTTTTGTGATTTTTTTTCTTGGGCAATTTGATCTAATTTTTCTTTTTGTGCAAGCTCGGTAGCCTCTTTTTCTTTTTGGGCTTTGAGTTGGTCATCTTTTACTTCTACTAGCATACCTACAGGTTTTATTATCTGCCCATTGGAAGTATTTTGGATCACTAAGAGTTCTTCTTTTATTACAAATTGAGATGACTTAGGAAAGATAGATCCGATTTTAAATAAGATTTCTTCAGTGACCGAGTGAAAGCTTTCAGTACTTTCCAAACGATCGAGTTCTTGGTTTTTTATTTTGGTTTGGCTATTTGTTAGCACTTCCATGATGTGTTTTGTGAGATAATCCGTGAGGGATTTCACATCAGTTTGCAAAAAGGATGCAATAGTATCCATGTGAGCTAAAAAATCATCCATCCCCTGAATGCTATCATTCATATGTTCATGGATTTTGGTAAGAATATGATTGTGCTCTTCTGTGCTATGTTTTTTTTGGGTTAGATAGTTTTCAAAGAGTTTCAGATGGGCATCTAAATAAGAGAGAAACTCTCCATGTTCAGTGAGTATAAATTCTCCCTCGGGAGTTTTTTCTAAAATTTTCTTTGTTTCTACTTTCATAACCACCCTAAACTATTGCTCCTAATTCTTTTGAAAACCTTATTTTTTTCATTTTGGTTGGAGAGTCCTTTTTTATGTTGAAACTTTAGGTTAGAGTGAAATCTTGTTAACTATACGATATTATGTCCGAACTATGAGGATACTATGAACTACCATGATGAAGAAACAATTTTAGCAAAAAACAATAGTCTAATGAATCTAAAAAGTAATTTTGATTATGCTATAATGGACATTGAATTAGAGGGAGAGGATGATGCTCCTTTAAGTATATATGAACATGAGATCCTAATATTTGATGATTTTATATTCGATCATGAAAACGAACTAAAAGATGAAAAACTTTTTCAACTTTTCAACAAAGCTTATAAATCAAAAGTGTATGTGAAAAATGATGAATCTTCTGAAGAGACAGATACAGAGGGAGCGTACTACACAGATTCCCTTTCCATAGATATTCACAAGTTTATGTCTGACTACATCCAAAATATAATAGAACAAAATGAATTGCTCTTAGAAAAAATAAAAAAGTAAGATTATTTAGGTTCACTAGAAATGGATAAAATGCAATCCCACTTGGTATTTTCAATTTAATATTAAATTCTTTTTAAATTAAAATGATCACTAAAAATATATATACATTTATAAATGACGCAACTGCAATAACTATCTTTTTCCGCCGACAGGTGGAAAAAAGCCTAGGATTGTTACAAATAAAATTGCAAAAACTGACTTTTTGCAGGAACGCCATAAATTATAAACTTATAGGATTGATCATTGCTCTCACTTTCCTAATTTCAGGAAAAATCATTACAACCGAAAAGAAATTTCCTCTAAATCTACAAGAGGATGAAAAAATATTAAAAATCTTTTCCAATGGGGAAGAATTTTCCTATATTTCTATGCGAACCAAACAAGCTGGTGAAACAGTCATAAAAGCTTTTTTTATGAGCTCTGGTGGAAATTATGTAGGTCCATTTCATGAGATTGGTCATCCCAAATATTCTCCTGATGGTAAGTATTTTGCATTTACCGGGAGAGTGGGAAGACAAACGGGAGTTATAGTTGGAAATGAAAAGATAGGTCCCTATGAAAATATCACAGAACTCATTTTTATTTCCGGTGGAAAAGAAATTGCTTTCAAAGAAGAAAAAGAAGGAAAGGTATTTGTACACATAGGAAAGGATGAGTTCGGTCCTTTTGATTCTACAGGTGATTTTGTTTTACTCTATGGAGACAATCCCGGGTTTGTAGCGGATGAAAAGGGAAAGAAATTTTTTGTAACAAGAAATAAAAAATTAGGCCCTTATGATTCCCTGCATGGTTTATTGGTATCCCCCGACTTAAAAAGATTTTCATTTCAAACCAAAGAGCAGGGAAAAAATTATATAGTCACAGAGTCACAAAAATTTGGTCCCTTTGAAGAAGCAAAGGCTGAACACTTTCGATACAGTGACAACTCTAAAGTGTTTAGTTTTATCACAAAGGATGACAACCAAGAAATTATTCACTTTAATTCTGAACTGATTGGGCCTTTTCTCACTGTTGGAGATCATGTACTACTAAATCATGGAAAATCTATTTCTTACCAAGCCGAAACAAATGGAGATTGGTTTGTATATCACAATAAGAAAAAATTTGGCCCTTTTGATACAATCTGGGGAAATCTAGTTATCAGCAATGATCTAAACCATGTGGCATATAGTTATATTGAAAAGAATAAATACTATGTATGTTTGGATAATGAAAAATTTGGTCCCTTTGATTTTGTAGTACAAAACTCAGTTAAGCATATCATAGATTCTACAGGTGTTGCATTTGAAGCTGAAGAAAATGGTTCAACATATGTATATTTTGGATCAGAAAAATATGGCCCTTATGAATATGCAAAAGATTTGAGTATATCTCCAGATGGAAAGATGCCCCTTTTTAGAGCCATGATCTCTGGAAAGGAGTATGTAATTTTGGGTAAGGATAAATTTGGACCCTTTGATATGATATACAGTCTTCAATACTCTCTGGATGGAAAGTACATTACCTATGAAGCTGAGGTGGAAAAGAAATTTTTTATATTCAAAGGCAAAGATAAATTTGGCCCCTATGACATAGTGAGTAACCTCCGATTTTCCAACCTTGGAAAGGTGGTATCCTATGTGGCAAAGATAAATGGGGATGTTCACAATATGATTATTCGCGATGGAAAACCTTTTATTGGGAATTTCTTGGATGCAAGTGCCAAAAAAAAAGGCTATATCTATGTGGATAACAAAGAAGCTATTCTCGTTGAAAAAGAATAGTAATAACTCAGAGAATTATTATTTTTTCTCTTTTTGTATTGTCTGCTTTTGTATTCACTGTCTAAAAAGTAACATAAAATTTAAATTTAGTTGGGAGATCTAAATATGTTTAAACGAATTGGTTTCTTTTTTATAACCAATATCTTGATAATGATCACAATATCAATTTTAGTGAGGGTTTTGGGTTTTAATCACTACCTCACTAGGGCCGGTTTGGACTACTATTCCTTGGCAGGATTTTGTTTGATCTGGGGTATGGCTGGGTCTATTATTTCTCTCTTCTTATCCAAGACAATGGCTAAGTTTTCAATGGGCGTCAAAGAAGTATCCCCAACAGGTCCATATAGGGGTCTTCACCAAACAGTTCAAAGGTTATCAAAAGCAGCAGGGATATCCATGCCCGAAGTTGGAATCTATGAAAGTCCGGAAATAAATGCCTTTGCCACTGGTCCAAGCAGTAGCAGTGCCCTTGTGGCGGTCTCTACAGGGCTTTTAAACCACATGAACGAGAATGAGGTGGAGGCTGTATTGGGCCATGAAATTGCCCACGTTGCCAACGGGGATATGGTGACCATGACTCTCATCCAGGGGATTGTGAATGCATTTGGGATGTTTATTGCAAGGATCATAGGGTATGGGATCAGTCTTGCACTTGCCCGCGATGATGAAGATTCCTCACCCAGTTTTTTAATCCAATATATAGTCACCTTTGTATTAGAAATCATCTTTAGTATCCTCGGCTCCATGGTGGTTGCTTATTTCTCCCGCCTCAGAGAATTTCGTGCGGATGAGGGGGGTGCAAAGTATGCTGGAAGGCAGAATATGATAGCAGCACTGGAACGTTTGAAGAGATATTCTAATGGGCCTGTGGATGAAAGAGGAGCTGCACTTGCTTCTTTAAAAATTTCTTCCCATGGGGGTTTTCTTTCTCTATTTTCAACTCACCCACCTTTAGAGGATAGAATCAGAGCACTAAAAAGTATGGGAACTCGATAAAAATCTTTCAGACCGGTGGTGTTTACTCCCACCGGTTTTAAATTGCAGTGATACCACCATCCACTGTCCAATTGCTTCCATTGATATACCCCGATTCAGTATCCAAAATAAAATTTACTACTCTAGCAATTTCTGCGGGTTGAGATATTTTTGCAGAAGGCGTCATTTCGATAATTTTTCTTTTGTGATCACTTACCTCTTCTTCCTGTACGCCCATTTTTGTATCCACATAGCCCGGGCTTATACAATTTGATGTAATACCAAACTCCCCCCACTCCGCCGCAATTGATTTTACAAACCCAACTAGAGCATGTTTTGAGCTAGAATATGCAACAGAATTCTTTGCTCCTACAATTGAGAGAGAAGATGCTATTCCCAAAAATCTACCATAGTTATTTTTTTTCCAATCGGGAAGTAATTCTTTTAATATAAAATATGCAGAAAATATATTAATATTAAATATACTAATAAAATCTGTTTCCCTTAAATTTACAATATCCACAAAAGGGCCCCCATACCCTGCACAATGAATAAAATTTAAGATATTTTTATTTATAAATTTACTATTCTCTTTGATTCTGTCGGGGTAGTTCAAATCAATTTCTAAAAATTCTTCATTTTTTAATAATTCCCTATTACTTTTAGTATCAATTGTAATACAAGGAATTCCTTGTTTGGATAAGATTTCTACTATAGATGTGCCTATTCCACCCATTCCCCCAGTTATTAAAACAGAACCCTTAATCATTTTTTTTAATTTTTTTGGAAGATTTTATTCTAACTAAAAATTGCGTTTCTGCAAATCCTTTGAGCTCACTCTCAAATTTTTCAATATCTAATTCCTTTAATAATTCTTTTATATCCGGTATATCATAAATTTTTTTAGTTATCACAATATCTTTTCCTTTGCATTGCCCTTCAGTTCTGGCAGCTAAATTTACTGTACTACCAAAATAATCCAACCTATCATTCATATTTACAACTAAAGCGGGGCCAAAGTGAATTCCAATTTTTAATTGGAGTAAATCTTCCCCATACTTACTATTTAAATTTTCAATTTCTTCATGAACTTTTATTGAATAATTGACTGCATCCTTGGGATTTAAAAAAACAGCCATTACAGCATCACCAATAGTTTTTACAATTGCACCATTAAACTGAGAGATATATTTGAATAATATATCAAAATGATCACCTACAATTTTATAGGCGTATGCATCCCCTTTTTTATTATAAAACACAGTAGAGCCTTTTAAATCTGTAAAAAGAAGGGCAATACTTTTTATAGATATTTCCTGATCTTTTCGTAGTACATCACTCGAAAAATGAAATCTAAATTCTTGCATAGCAGTTACTTCACTAGCTGTAACCACATCTAAAAGCCAATCAGCTTTCTCAATTTTAACTAGAATTTCATATTCATTTGGATTTTTTATAAATATTTTTAAATTCTCTCCAGAAGTTTCAATTATTTGGTTTACGGGAAGAAATTCTATAGATTCCACTCGTGGATTAAATTGATCTACATTGATCCTTGTACTGTACTTCCATTGAGGTGAAAGAATTAAATAAATACCATTTTTTAAAGGGATTTCTATATTTTTTGATGAGTTCTTTGGAATTCTTATTTGATTTCGAATATGTGGAGTATTGCCCGGTCCGCCAAAACAAAAAACTCCTCCAAATGTTTCTCTAATAGAAATATTTGGTGTAAAAGTGAGCTCTACATTCCTATCAAAATCAATTCCATAATCAATATTACAAGATTTGCAATGCACTTTTTCTTCTAATGTAGATAAATTATGAAAGTTACTACCACTTCCTTTGCATTCAGGACATAATATATTCCAATTTAAGTCGAAGTATCCTTCTTTGGTGGCTTTTAAAAAAAACTCCAATGTCTTTTTTTTGTCTTCATTTATAATTTTTGCAACCCTGTAAGGTTTGATTCTGAGTAAATCATTATCTGGTGCATTTAATATATATGTGCTTATTTTAGTAGAAAAAATTTCATCATGAGTGATTTGTAGAAATTTTTCTTTTAGTAAGTTTACTTCATTTGATTCATGATTTTTTTTCTGGATGCCAAATACAGGAATAGCCAATTCTTGATTAGTTAACAGAAAATCATCTACCTCTTTAAAAACCTTTCTAAAATTAGAGATCATACTATTTTGAATTTCCATTTTTATTAAAGGATTTAATAAAAAATGGAAAGGGATCACTCTAATAAGAAAATTAACTGTAAAACCATTTTCATTTCTACTAATAGTACATTTGAATTGCATTCTTTTTAAGGGACCCTTAGAAAATATTCTATATACACCGAAAAATTTATTTTCAATCCATTCAAAAGGAAATTCTCTAAATTTTGAAACTATCCCAAGACTTGATATTGATTTTCCATAGAGAAGACTTCCTCCATTTTTATCTTCAATCATATCAAAAATTATGGGATTTTTGTAAAATGAACGATTGATCTTATCAGTATTTGAAATTAAATCCCATGCTAATTCTAATTCTGAATTCATTTCGATACCCCATCTAAATGTGAGTATTTTAGAAAAAATACTTTTCATGTTATTACTTTTTTTTCTATTGATTTTTCATCTTTTAAATTGATAAGTCCTTCTCTATCCACTTCATAATCAGTACTTTTTATTCTTTGAAATAATTTAGAATTTTTAGAGATTGGATTATTCATTTGTTTTTCCCTTTTCTTGATTTTTTTTAATTGAATCAATTTTTCCTAAAAAAATTGCTTGTTTTTCACGATTTTCATTACTTTGGAAGTAGTACTCGTTAAATTCATTATAATCTATTATAAATTCTTTGTTATTTTTACTATCTATATTTTTAATATATGAATTTAGATAGTCGTTAAAATTTGTATATTTAAAATGACCTGATGATTCTAGTTTACTTAAAATTTCTTGGTTATAGGTTATTATCCTCCATGGAAATTTTGAAATAGAGGTCTCTAATTTATTATATTCCCTAATATAAGAGAAATTAGTTTCAAAGAGGTGGAAATGAATTTTTCTTTTTTTTAAATATTCTAAGTCTGCAGATTTTTCATGCCCAACTTTTCCACGCTCTTTTATTTTTTTATGTGCTATGAATTTGTCAGTTAAACCTGTCACAGACTCTATAGCAACTAAAGGATCTAAATAATATGCCATCATTGCCTGGGTACCTCCAAAAGAAATTCTAACTCCCAATTCCCGAAAATTATTTCTATGTGGAATTAATTTATTTTTTAGTTTATATACCTCTTTAATCTTATAAATTTTATTTTCATCTGTAATCCCATTTTTTTCTGGAAAGGGTTGGTTTTTAAATGGATCAATTGAATTAAACGTGAGAAGTACAAATAAGAATGCTACCAGTCTAATTGCTCTTTCTCCTAAAAAATTATATAGATAAATTTCAAATCCTAAAAAAAATAATGGACTCAAAGGTATCAAGAGCCTTGCGTACATAAAATCTCCCCCAATCAAAAATAAATAAAATATATAGATGAACGAGGGAATAAGAGCTAAAAAAAACCAATCTATTTCTAGACGATAATTATTTAATTTAAAATTAATTTCAGATGATTCTTCCGTTATTTTGAAAAAATTCCTATATTTTCTTTTTTGTAACCATCCATTTTTTTCTTTTGGATCTTTGGTGAAGTATAAATTAATATTAAATTGTTTAAAATACAAAATAATAAAAAAATACAGCAATAATCCAAAGAAAAAATAAAAGATATAATATGAATTAAAGTACATGGCTATATATTTTATTCCCTGCTGGTAATACAAACTCCCAGCTTCTTTTGCATAAAAAGTATTTGGCCATAAGTACCCATAAAATTGATATCTCCAGTAAAAATATGGGATATAAATTATTATAAAGGGAATATGAATAGATAAATTTTTGAAAACAATTGATTTAAAACTACTATCATTATTTCTAAATACCAAATAAAATAAGGATGCTAATCCATAAAATAAAAGCCCATCGGGTCTAGTCATACATAATAAGGTTAAAGATGTAAAACCAATCCACAATGAAAGTTGGTTTCTATAAAAAAATAGTACTAAAATTCCAAATAATAATAAAAAAGAAAAAAATGATGTTTCTAATCCGGAAGTGGCATATACCCTGGCATGATACTGAACCGAAAAGCAAATCATAGAAAGTGGCACGTAAATTCTTTCTTTTCCAATTTTTATTTCTTGAATCTTTTTACCTGCAAAGAAGAGCAAAACTAAATTAAGTATAAAACTTAACAGCCCCAATCCCTGGGAAAACCTTTCTGGAGATACACCCATTGAAATCCCTGAACTAATCAATATCATCCATAAAAAATTGGTGTACCCCTCCACTGATTCACCAGAATTGTATACAGGACCCAATCCCTTAGATAGATTTAAAGAATATCTAAATGTAATAAATGCATCATCGCACAACCAATGTAGTTTATAAGCAGAATAAAAAGCTGTGAGGATTGTAACCGAAAACAAAATATAGGAAATGTATTTACCATAAATTTTTGTGGGCTCTTTGCTTTCTCTCGCCATGTCAAAAAGCAGTATACAAATCTCATCTGAATAAGAAAATAAAGTTTTTATAGAAAAGTACAGGCATATGGATGTAATAGGTCAAATTGCTTCCTATTTAAAGATCCCCAAAAAAAAGTTAAAATAATAATGGGGGAAAAATCAAAAAAGAAGCTTGTAGAAATTGATATTTAAGCTATTTTTTTTCTTGACTAGTGTAAAAAATATAAGACTTTAAAGGCTTAAGAAAAAATTCTAACACTGTATCTAAAAGAGAACCCAAACTAATATGCCAATAAATCACAGAAAATCAGGAGAAATGAACATCATTGATCTAACCGGAAGCCTTGACATCTATACAGCTACTGATTTAAAAACTCTGTTCGAAGGATTTATCACCAAGCAAGATAACAAAGTAATCATCAATTTAGAAAAGCTAAGCTATATTGATTCCTCTGGGATTGGTATGTTAATCAAGCTCATGAACTATGTCAAAGAAAGGGATGGTCAATTTTTATTGACGAATATGAAGCCTCCCATGGCTAAGGTGTTCAAGGTGGCTGGATTGACTTCTTATTTTAAATTTTTAGGAGACAAAGAATTTGCGGAGCAATATCCAAACTGAGGAAATAGCCCGCTCCCATTTACGAGATGTAATTACAACAATCCAAGGGCACTCTGTAGAATGTAAATGGTTTGTAAGTTCTACACAGCTCATTTCCCTATTGTACATAAAAAAAGAAGACTACTATAGAGAGCTTTACTCCTTACGAAATGCAAATTTCAATCCAGCTAAATTAACAGGATTCCATGAGGAAGAGTGTATGTATCTATGTCTCCTTCTCGAAAAAATCCTACGATTGGGAGATGTGGAAGAAGAATTTATAAAAGCAGGAATTTATTTCAATGAAAAATCCCTATCTATTCTACGGGAAAAATTTATAGAGTGTCTTTTTGAGCTCTTATCCAAGCACAAAGTAGACAAAGATCTTTTGATGATTTTAAGCTCGGCTACCATCAATTTTGATGATGCTTTTGATACATATTTTTTTGATAAGTTCAATATGGATCGAATTATAGATTTTACAATTGAAGCCTTTATTTCCAACTATTCGATTGATCCCTTCTTTGGTGGAGAAATATTTTTAAAAAAGTTTTTAGAAGACCAGGTTCAGTATAAAAAGATACCCTTTGCCCAAATCACCGAAGAGTATAGGGAGAGGTACTACTATGAACTGTTTGGAAGGCTAAGAAAATCACAAAATTCTCCCAAACTATCCAAAGAAATTAGGCAGCTTTTAGCATATTTTAACTTAGAAGATGGAACAGATAAAAAAAAGCTAAATACGAGATACAAAGAATTATTAAAAATATATCATCCCGATGTTAACAAATCAGGACTTGAAAAAACTAAAGAAATTATAAAAAATTACAAAAAGCTACATTCACTATTAGAAATCTAATGTAACCCCACGCTCACCATTTTTAATCTCACCTATGAGGGTAGCAGATTCTCCGCATTGATTTAGGAATTGTACTACGCTTTCCGCTTTGGATTTTTCTACGATTAGAATAAAACCCATACCCATATTAAAAGTTGAAAATAACTCTTTTTTTGATATGGAATGATCCTTACTAATTTTTGAGAAACAATAATTATCTGGAAATTTTTTGTAATCTATATAAGCATGATTGTTTTTCTTTAAGACTCTGGGTATATTTTCATAAAATCCACCGCCCGTTATATGAACCATGCCCTTAATAGTTTCCCGTTGTAGGAGCTTTAAGATGGAATCTACATAGATTCTTGTTGGCTTAAAAAGATAATTTTTTATAAAATCTAATTCATCACTATTTTCTGGCAATTTATTTCCATCTCTTAAATATAACTTTCTTAAGAGGGAAAAACCATTGCTGTGTGGGCCACTCGAATCTAAACCAATGATCATATCCCCTTCACTTATATCTTTTCCATCAATGATTTCAGATTTTTCTACTACTCCCACAGCAAATCCAGCTAGGTCATACTCATCTTCTCTCATGACCCCGGGGTGCTCGGCAGTTTCTCCACCAACTAAACTCGCCCCACATTCCTTACAACCCTTCACAATTCCAGATACAATAGAATCCATTTTTTGGATGTCTAATTTTCCACAAGATATGTAGTCCAAAAAAAAGAGAGGTCTTGCTCCATTTACCAATAAATCATTCACGCACATGGCAACTAAATCAATTCCAATTGTATCATGGATGTTTAACAATCTAGCAATTTCAAGTTTTGTTCCAACACCATCCGTTCCACTGAGTAGTACGGGGTCTTTATAATTTTTTAAAAATGATACATCGTAGGCTGCTGCAAAACCACCCAATCCCCCGAGTACTCTGGGATTGTGAGTGGAATGAACTTTATCTTTTATTCTTTTTATAAAATCTTGACCTTTGTGAGTATCTACTCCAGCGCTTTTATAGGAAAGTTCTTCATTTGACATATCTTGTTTCTTCTCTTGGATTAAAATTTAAATATCTATAGGCAATTTGAAATGCAAGATCATTGCCACCATTGAGTACCAGTTCTATTCTACTCTCTCTATCTATCTCCGGAAGGGAAAGCATACCTGTGATATGTTTGATTGTTCCAAGATTTCCGTCGTACAATTTTAAATCTCTATTGTACCGTGAGAATAGAGGTCGTATCAAAAGATAATGGGTGCAACCCAAAACAATTATATTAATATTCTTTTCTTTTAATTCTAAAAGGATTGGATCTAAAAATTCCACACAACCAGGAATATCCTCTTTGTCTATCAATGCTGCCAAACCATCACAATTAATAGGATGTAATACATGTCCTGCACCGAGAGATTTTTCTAGCCTACTAAATTTTTCTTCTTTAAGTGTAAGGGATGTAGCAAAAACAGCTATGTTTTGGTTAGGATTTTCCAATACTGCTGGTTTTAATGCTGGTTCCATTCCAAAAATTGGAATACTATATCTTGACCTTAGCTCTAATGCTGCAGCAGATGTAGCTGTATTGCATGCAAGAAGAATTGCATCCACATTCTCATGGATGAAGTATTGTACTATAGTTTCAGTTAATTGAATTACATCTTTTGTGGATTTATTTCCGTATGGACTATTGATTAAATCTCCGTAATATATATAATCTGCACCAGGATTTGCATTGGCTAGCTCGGAAAGTACAGCAAGACCTCCAAATCCAGAGTCCATCACACCAATTATTTTTACTTTTTCGCTCATATACTGTTGAGGTACTGAGTGATTGCAGTAGCTATTTTTCTAAAGGTAGATTCAAAAATTATAGGATCTTCTTCCAGAAGGGTTACTCTAAAACCATCCCTTTTACAACAAAAAGAAGAAAGTGGTACTACACAAATTCCAGTAGATGCCAAAAGATTTAAAACAAAACGTCTATCATTGGTTGCATTTTCTAATAAACTTTGAATATACCCGGATGCTTGCGTATTGGTAATTTGTAACTTCATAGAATCTTTTAGTATGCCATCCTGGAATACCACAGTTAGAAAAAAACCACCCCCCGGCTCGACCACATAGATTCCAGGAACATTGTTAAGAATTTCTGTTGCAAGCCTTGCCCTTTTTTTGAATTTATCATTTCTTTCTTTTAAATGAGGAAGAAATTCAGGGGAAGAATAAATTTCAGGTATTGCCATTTGGGGAAGCGTTGTAGAACAAACTTCCAGCATCTTGGCATCTACCAAGCTCTTGATATACCTATCAAAAGTTAGGTCATTTTTACGATTGAAAACTTCAATCCATCCACATCTAGATCCCGGCCATGGGAGTTCTTTGGAAATAGAACGGAGTGCCATTCCACACACTTTCTCCCCAATGCATTCGGAGAGATGAATGGACCCTGTTCCAGAATAGTTGACATGGGCATAGGTTTCATCACAAATCAACATGCAATCATACTTTTCACAGATCTTTACGATCTTTGCTATGATGTCTCTATTGTAAACAGCACCTGTGGGATTGTCGGGGTTGATAAGTAAAATCCCCGCTATTGAATCATTGTACTTCACTTTATTTTCAATGTCTTCTAGATCAGGCATCCATCCCAAATCCGGGTTGAGTTCATATGTCAAATGCTCATAACCACTGTGGGCTGCTTCTGCAGAAGAGTATGTAGAGTAAGCGGGACTAGGACCTAAAATCCTTGCTTCTCTTCTCATAAATCCAAAGATTTTAGCTACTGCATCGCCTAACCCATTGAAGAATAAAATATCATCGGGAGTTATTTTTACTCCTCCCCTCTCATTTACTTTATCTGCCAGGAAAATTCTTGTTTTTTCATAACCCTGTGTTGCCGTATAAGCCCAAGACTTATCTTCCTTAACCAATCGTAGTACAATATCCTTAATGAAAGGAGCAATTTTTTCGCCTTTTTGGAGAGGGTCACCAATATTTTCCCAGGTGATATCCACACCCATCTTCTCCAAGTTTTTTCCAACTGCAACAATCTGACGGATTTCATAAATAAGTTCATCCGCACCTGGATGAACAATGTTTCTTCTCATAGAACTACCCTAACTGTATATGTCCTTTATTTCGTTTGCTCCGAATATATTCTATTACGGCTGGTAGTATAGAGAGAATGATAATAGCAAAAATAACCAAGGTAAAATTCTTCCGAATCATGGGGAGATTTCCAAAATAAAAACCTGCTATGGTAAATATTAAAATCCATATTACCCCACCAACGACATTGTACAAAATAAAATGTCTGTATTCCATTGTTCCAATTCCAGCTACAAATGGTGCAAATGTTCGAATGATAGGAATAAACCTTCCTATGATAATGGTCTTTCCACCATACCTATCATAAAATTCTTTAGTTTTTTCCAGATGGCTTTCTTTGATAAATCGAAGTTTTTCCCCTTTTAAAATTCTATCTTTGAAGAACATTCCAACTCTATAATTTACTGTGTCCCCAAGGATAGCAGCTATGATTAACAAAAAAATAGTTAAATAAATATCCAGATCTCCCCTGGCAGCAATGGCACCTATTGCAAAGAGAAGGGAATCTCCTGGCAAAAACGGAGTAACTACCAGCCCCGTTTCTGCAAAAATTATAATAAACAATATGATATAGGCTAAGGTTCCATATTCTTTCAAAATGACATCTAAGTAGGTATCAATATGCAAAACAAAATCAAATGCTAGTTTTAAGAGTTCCATTTTTTTTCTAGGGAAATAAACCCCCTTCCTCTATGTCAAAGTCTAGTGTTCTTTCTCTTTGAAAATAGAAAAAAGACCTTCCTCTAAAGAAACGGTGTGGACCAAGGAAAATCCCCCATCTTTTGAATTATCTATAAAATTTCTTTTTTCGATTTCCCCACCTTTCCATTGCTAAATTCTGATAAAAATATGACTGATCCTTCCTTTGGTATTGATGCTTTTTTGCAAAAATTAAAAAATTTTGAAATTTCTAGAAACAAACTTCATTTCCAATCCTATTCCCTTTCCCCATTTGAAAAAATCTTGGATTCCTTTTTGGAACCCAATCCACATCTACTTTTTAAAATTTCAGTAGTTGGAACCAATGGAAAAGGTTCGGTTTCTGAATTTTTGTCTACACTTCTCTCAAAAATCGGAAATGTGGGCTTGTATACGTCCCCCCATCTTTTTTCTTTTACGGAACGAATCAAATTAAATGGAAATCCCATCTCCAAAGAATGGATCAATGAATGGATGGAATCTCTCCCGACCAAAAAAAGAAATGATTTGCATACTTTGTCTTATTTTGAATTTCTAACCCTCTTAGCGTTTGTTTACTTTAGGGAATATAAAACATCCTATGAGGTCTTAGAGGCAGGTCTGGGGGGAAGGTTGGATGCAACAAAAATATCTCAGCCAGATTTTGTAGTTCTTACCAAAGTAGATTTAGACCACACAGAAATTTTAGGGAATTCGAAAGATGAGATTCTCACAGAAAAACTTGGAATTATAGCAAAATCTACGAAAATTTTATTTTTTATGAAACAAGATGGGATAAATCAAAAAAAAATAGAATCTATTTTAAATAACAAATATGGTTTAAATCCATATATCATTGGTTTTGATGAAGAAATTGAACGATATACAGATTATTTAAGTTTTAATTACCAATATTCTATTTTTATATTAAAAAAGCTTGTCACAGAAAAATATCTTGAATTATATTTCCTGAGAGTACTCGAAGAAATGAAAATAGCACCCAGACCTCAAGGTAGGATAGAAATTCTAAGAAAATCCCCTCCCATGATCTTTGATGTTGCCCACAATCCATCAGCTCTTTCATTTTTTTTAAAATCTATTATGAATCTCTACTTTGGGATCAAATGGAATTGTATGATTGGAACTTTTCCTGATAAAGATATCAAATCTATGCTACAAACACTCGTTGAAAATGAATACATAGAAAGTATATTCCAAATCATATCTTCCCCATTTTCTAATGAAACTATACCCAATGATAAGATTTATCCAATAGAGTTGTATGACATCTCAAAAAAAATTCAGGAAGAATACCCACTTTTGATTGTGGGAAGCTTCAGACTCAGGGAGTTATTGGAATGATAAAAAAAAATACGGAAACAGAAAAAAATAAAAAGATTTTAATATCCATTCGTTTGGATGAAATAACAATTGAATATTTTAAAAAACTGGCTAAACAATCAGGAATAAAATACCAACATCTTATCAATCTCTATTTAAAAGACTGCGTTCAAAAAAATAAGAAAATCCAAATGAAGTGGAAATAGATTTTCTAGTTTACATTGATCCATTCCATGGAATCATTAACCTGTGAACGAAATTAATTTTGGATCCATCCCTGGAATGGAAGAGCCTGAATTCAATTATTTGAAAACAGTTATCTATGAAAAGACAGGGATATCTCTTGCTCCACATAAAAAAATTATGCTCCAGTCCAGGCTAAACACCCGACTGAGACAAAACCAAATTATTAACTTCCAGGATTATGTAGGTAAGCTAAAATCTGATGTCAATTTTTTTAAAACAGAAATCTTAGAAATCATCAATCGGGTTACAACAAATAAAACGGACTTCTTCAGAGAAAATCATCACTTTGATTACTTAAAATCAACAGCCTTTCCTGCAATTGAGCAAAAGAATAAAAATTTTTCCAAAAAATCTTTGCGAATCTGGTCTTCGGCATCTTCCACAGGAGAAGAACCATATTCTCTCGCAATCACCGTTCATGATTACTTTTTAGGCAAAACTGGATGGGATATAAAAATCTATGCATCCGATATCGATACAAATGTTTTAACACATGCGGACAAGGGTATCTACAAAGAGGATCGATTTTCAACTGTAAACAAAGATATTGTAAATAAACACTTTACACTTACCAACACACCCGATGGTAAAGAATATAAAATCAAACCCAATATAAGAGAGTTGATCCACTTTCGAAAAATTAATCTCCTGGAGTCACCTTACCCTTTTTCTGAAAAAATGGATATAATCTTTTGCAGAAATGTGATCATATACTTCGACAAACCTACCCAAACAAAAATCTTTCAAAATTTAGAAAAAGTTATGATTGATGATGGATTGCTAATCATAGGACACAGTGAAACCCTATTCGGAATTTCTGAGAACTTTAAATTTCTCGGTCATACAATCTACCAGAGAAAGCCTAAAGGTTAAATGATTAGAGTTGCTATTCTGTTTGGGGGAACTTCCTCCGAACATGAAATTTCCATTAAAACCGGTCGATTTTTAATGGAAACTTTGGATAAAAAAAAATATGAACTCTATCCCATTTACCTTACAAAAAATAGGGAATGGATTTACAATGAGAAACCAATCTCTTCCCTAACCTGGGAAAAAGATCTCTCACCTTCGAAGTTGGAATCATTTCTCTTAGAAAATTCCTTCCAAATAGTTCCAAACTTTCCCATTCATATCCCATTTGGTGTTTGTGTGATGGGTTTGCATGGTGGTGAAGGAGAAGATGGCACCCTCCAGGGGTTCTTAAAAACTCTAAAAATCCCCTACACTGGATCTGGGATTTTGGCATCTGCTCTGGCAATGGACAAGTTTAGAGCAAACCAAATATTTCAGATGAATGGAATGAGCGTATCACCTTTTTTTGAAATTACAAAGTTGGATTATTTTAGTACATCTTTTTTATTGGAAAGCATTTGCACATCATTTCCATATTTTGTAAAACCAACATGTGGTGGCTCTAGTGTTTCTACAGGAATAGTTACATCAATACAAGAATTGGAGGCAAAGCTAAACGATTTATTTTTAAACGATGATAGAGCCCTCCTCCAAAAGCCTATCAAGGGCATAGAAGTTTCCTGTGGAGTGATTGACCGTAAAATAAATAACAGATATACCCCAATTGCTCTTTTTCCCACCGAGATAATTCCAAGTGGTGAATTTTTTGATTTTGCTTCAAAATACACTGTGGGCAAAAGCCAAGAAATCACACCCGCTCGAATTAGTGATACTCTTATTTCCACAATCCAAACTTTGTCTGTAAAAGCTCATACCATATTGGGATGTAAGGGATATTCACGTACAGACTTTATCATAGAGGATATGGTTCCTTTTATTTTAGAGACCAACACTCTCCCCGGTATGACCGAAACAAGTTTGATTCCGCAACAAGTTGCTTACCAAAATGAAACAATGTCAGACATATTAGATCTTTTGATTGAGAATGCTTTATCCTAAATTTATGCGATATGATCTATTAACTTAGGAGTTAAAATTTCATAAATTTTTCCATCTATAAAAACATTTAGTAAATCATTGTCCACATGATTATCTTTTACTTCCATCTTTAGTATATCAAGAGCTCTCTCAACTGGAATCGCTTTTTTATAAGGCCTGTCTTTGTCGGTAAGTGCATCATATATATCTGCAATGGTCATCATTTTGGATTGGATTGGAATTTCATGTGCCAACAAACCCCGTGGATACCCTTTTCCATTTAGTTTTTCATGGTGTGCGTGGGCAATCTTGGGGATTGATTTTAGTCCATCTGTCCAGGGGATTTTGCTTAAAAATTGAAATGTATGTTCAACATGAGATTCCATTTCCAGTCGTTCTTTTAAATCTAAAGATCCTTTTTTTATGGAAAGAAAATTATATTCGTATTCTGTAATCAAGGGATAACTCGAACCATCTACAAACTCATAATTTATTTTAGCAATATCATCTAATAGATTTGAACTGGTTTGTTCAAGTACTGTGGGTTCATTGCATTTGATAACTATTTCCATTAAATCGGTAAGTCTTTTTTTTTCTAATGCAAACTCAGAATCTATTTTTGTTTCATAACCGGTAAATTCAGAACTACCATTTGATTTTAAATAATCTAGTTTCTTTTGGTTAAATTTTGCTTCTAAATCTTTAATAAGATAATAGAATCTCCATTTGATAATATCAAGTTGATAGGATTCTAATTTTTTTGACTTAACTAAAACTTTTTCCCGAACTCCAACCTTTCCAAAATCATGCAAAAGAGATGCATATCGTATTTCACGCATTTGGTCATACGTAAATTTAACATCTTTAAACATTCCATCATCTAAACTATCTACTAACTTAGCCAATCCAACAGTAAACTCTGCCACACGAAATGAATGACCACTAGTTGTGGGATCTCTAGATTCAATTGCACTGACCGATGCAGTAACAAATCCCTCAAAGAGTTTTTCTATATCCTGAATAAGATTATTATTTTGGATAGCTACAGCAGCTTGACCTGCTACACTCATCACAAGATCTTCAGAATATTTATCAAAAGAAGTAACATCACTTCCTTTCATTTGCTCAGGAGTGAGTTTTTGATTAAAATTTCTTTTTTTATTTATTAACTGTATTACACCAATTACTTCACCCATGTGATTTTTCATAGGTACTACAAGCATACTTTTAGAATAATAATTTTTTATTTTATCATATTCACTATTAAATCTATATTCCATATTGGGAGGGAGATTGTATGCATCAGGAATATTTAAAAGCTGCCCTGTAAAAGCAACAAAACCTGAAATACTTTGTTTATTGATGGGCATTAAAAATTCACTTGTTTTTAGATCGAGTGCTGACACCTTAAATCTTAGATTTTTGGGAACTCCATTTTCATCCTTTTCAACTAGGTAGAGAGAACCACCATCTGCAATACAAATCTCTCGAGCACTGTACAAGATATCTCGTAATAGTTTTGTAAAATCTTTTTCATTTCCTAGGCTCATGCCTATTCTGGTGAGTTTTGAAATATGGCTGGTACTGATGTTAAATTTGTATTGAAGTTCAAAACCTTCTCTTCTCATTTGAAGAAGACTAAATATATTTATAAAATTTCTAGCAAGAAAGACAGGTGGAACTGTAAATTCAATATTAGAGTAATACAAATCTTTTTCTAAATCTGTTTGGGTAAGAACATCTTCCTCGAAAGGAGCATTGACCACGATCATAGCTAAAAAATTAGAATTGATAGTTAGAATATTTCGAATTTGTTTGTGTTTTGTTAAAATAGTTTCTTTGTTTAAATAAAATACTACTAGTATGAATTTGTTTGTGGATTGGATTACGCTTGGATTGATTATTATATCTTCTATATCAATGATTTTAGCATTTATTTGTTGAGAAAATGACTGGATTTTACCTGTCAATCCTGGATTGTCAGTGATAATATATTGTGTGCTCACTTATATTTAACCTCCCTACCTAGACCAAAAGGAATTCCTTAACCAGTATAAAAAGGAAAGATAAAGTAAAAAGTAAAAAAGAACTTTTCTTAGAAAAAAGCCATAGAAATAATCGCAGGAAAAAAAATATGGATAGATAAACTATAGAAGGTTTTGGGTACTTCTATAGTTTATTTAGGTGAGTAGTTCTTATCTCTTGAGTCCTAGAACCTCTTGGATCATTTGATCAGATGTAGTGATGGTTTTAGAATTTGCCTGGAAACCTCTTTGGGTTACAATCATATCTGTAAATGCATCCGATAGATCCACATTTGACATTTCTAAAAGCCCAGCGTTTATTTTACCTCTACCCGCAACTCCAGATTCTCCAATATTGGCTTCACCTGAGTTCATAGAATAAGCAAACATAGTATCTCCGACTTTGTTCAAACCGGATGGGTTATTAAATACTGCCATTGCAATTCTTGCTAGGGGCTGCTGAACACCATTGGAATAAACACCTGTGATAGTTCCTGAGTTATCAATGGAAAAAGCTTCCATATAGCCCATACCGTAACCATCTTGCTTTACTGCTTTGGTTGTGAAGTCAGCGGAAAATTGTGTGATCCCACCAACCATTCCTGCTTCTCCAAGCTTTAGTTCTATGGTTTGAACCCCTGGATTACCTGAGATACGATAGGCAATTTTTGCAGAAAGGTTTCCACTCGACTGGCTATCTACACCATCCGATACACTCACCAATTTACCATCGGGTGAAAAACCCAATTCAAATTCGGTGTTTCCTGGAAGCTCCGTATTTTGTCCTGCAACTGAGGAAGCATCAACGTCTATGCTTACTTGGCTTGCATCAGTGATAGCCGCATTTGCTTTCCAAACATTGTCCCTAACTTTATAAAATTGAACTTTTAATTCTCTTTCATTTCCCTGGTCATCAAAGATTTTAATGGAAGTTGAATGTCCCCTTCTCTTTTTTGGATCAGGATCAGATATCATTTTTTGGATTTCTTCAGGACTTGCACCTTCGGGAACAGACAATGCAGCACCATTTAAATTAGATTGGAATACAACTTCTTTTGTAGCTTTAGCGGATTCTTTTGAATAGAGTGGAATCACTATATCTTCTATGGAAGCAGAAGTGTTTAAATATTTATTTCCATTTTCATCTATTCTGGAATTCCATCCCTGAACCTTGACTCCATTGGAAGGATTAACAAAACTTCCATTTTTATCCACATTGAATGCACCGGCTCTTGTATAAAATTCTTTGTCTCCATTTTTTACTATGAAGAAACCTTCTCCAGAAATTGCCATATCAGTATTTTTTCCCGTTGTCTGGAAAGAACCCTGTGTCATTAATTTATCTATTGTAGCAATCAAAGAACCCAGTCCCACCTGCTTTGGGTTGACCCCACCTATACTTTCCTTTGGCTCGGAAGCTGCTCCGAGTTCCTGGGAAATCATATCTTGGAAAGTTACACGTTCAGCCTTGAACCCATGTGTATTGACATTGGAAATATTGTTACCGACAACATCCATCCTAACTTGGTGATTCTTTAAGCCGGATACACCGGAGTACAAAGATCGCATCATAAAGCTTTTACCTCAGAAATAAATTTATTTTTAATAACCATTTTTACTATTTTTAGCACCGGGAAATTCTCTTTCCTTTGTATCCAACAAGTTTTTTTCGTTGGGATTCTCCCTAGAACTTCGGCCTGTTTCGGAAAAAGATGAATCAAGTTTTGGATTTTGTGAAGATTTTTCCGAATCCTGTAAATTTTCAGAGACATCCCCATTTAAAATTGCAGGGTCGGATATAAGATTTATCTGGTCAACCTCTACGGTTCGTCCATTGACCCGAACAAAAGACTTTCCATCAGAATCAAAAAAGAGAGCAGATGCTATACCTGTTACAGTCTCACCCGACACAAAATCAGGACCGCTTACCAATTTTCCAACCAATGTATAACTTTGCCTGGCTTCCATTCTTTGCATGGATGTAGAAATATTTTTCATCTGTTCTAAACTTGAAAATTGAGCCATCTGTGCTATAAAATCCTGGTCTTTTACCGGATTGGTTGGATCTTGTTTAGAAAGCTGGGTGATCAAAAGTTTTAAAAAATCATCCTTACCTAGCTGCTTTGGTGTTGCGCGTATCTCAATACCTTTTAAGCCGCTTTTGTCTTCCTTTTCTAGTCGTTTGAGATGAGTTTTTAGATCAAATTTTTTCTCACTATCAAAGTACCTATTGCGAATTGCCTCTTCTCCGGGTGAGGGAGTTCTTCCTATTTCAGCCATACTTAAACCTTTACATCAAGAATTCTTGTATTTGTTATTTCCTGGAGAGTGGGTTCGTTTGTTTCACTCTCGCCATTTAAAGATGATGTTGAGGAGTTTGCATTTGGATCCCGATCCTTAGAAGAATCATCTCTGTTTGTGAAAGAAAGGGTTGAATCAGATCGTAAATCCACCTGTATTTCAAAAAGGTCTAAACCACCCGCTTTTAAATCAGCTTTAAGATTAGCTAAATCACCCAGGATCATCTGCCTTGTGGATTCATTTTCAACTGTAATTTTTCCTTCTAATCTATTGTTCTCTTCGCTGACAAACAATGTGACTTTTCCAAGGTCCTTGGGTTGAAGAGAAATTTCTGCTGTATTACGACCATTTTCTACAATATGAAATTTAGCAGCTTTTACTATTTCTTTAAAATTTTGGCTCAGTGAATCCTGTTTTTGAGCTGCTTTTACTTCAGTCTTTTGCTCGGCAACTTTTTGTTTTTGCTCAAAAAGATTGGATGAGTTGGATGCTTTCTCGGAGGATTTTGGTTCTGAGGAAATCTCAAACTTTGGTTCGGGGGTACTTTCGGAATATTTTTGCCTAGGTAAATTAGTATCTACTCTCTTTAATTTATCCGTGATAGTAGTTTGTACTTCTTCTTTGGGTTGTCTGGAGAATTGAAAATTTTCTTTGGAAAAAGATTTATCAATGGAAGTTTTTTCACCAATCAATTTTTCTAACGGATCATTTGGCTTTTCAGATGCCTTTCCTTTGGGCTTAATTTTTTTGTCAGATTTATTTTGGGAATCTTCTGATTCAACCTGAAGTGATAAATGATTAGTTTTCATATTATCAAACATTTTATCATCTATTTTCTGAGTTTTTAATTGATTACCTCTGGATTCTTCAATCAATTGTTTTACACTCAAAATAGAGGATGATTCTGATTTCTGAGAATTATTTCCTCTGGAATCTTTGTTGTTATTTTCATTCGTTTGGTTTATTACTTTTTTTTCAGTATTTTCAAATGCAGACTTGAGTAGGTCATTTGATTCTTTTTTATCTATATTTTTTTGGAAAATTTCCCTTGGTTTGTTTGGATTTTCAAGGTTTCCTTTTTTTAATTTTTCTTGAAAAATTTCTGAACTAGAACTATCTTTTTGAAATACGGGTAGAAGGATAGATGAAATACTGAGTCCTCCAGAATTCATTTGGTTGTCAGACAAATTTTTTAATAACTTTTCCTCGGAAGGAAGCTCTGTTTTCAGTTGGGATCTTGGAGTTTTGGAAATTAATTCCTCGTGGGATTCAACTTCTTCCTCTATAGAAAAATCATTTCTGTCCTCTTCCAATGGATTTGTTTGTTCCTCTTTTTTGACGAAACTTTCCATATTCCCGTTGTTTGTTTCTTCTACATTCTCAGTTTTTGAGGAGTTGGAATTGTTTTCTTTAGTTGGAGGTTCCATTTCCTTTGGAGTTTCTATTCTATTGGATTCTTTTGATTCTTCCGAAGCTATCTGCAGTGCTATTGAAAATCCACTGGAATCAGAGGGTGAAGGGATTGAATTTTCCGATTTTTTATACTCAATATCTGGAAAAAATGCTAATTTGCTCAATTCGTTTGTATTTATCATAGAAACCCCTACTACAGTTTCGAAATTTGGACAAATTACTTTAGCATTAATTTTAAACTAAAACATAAAAAAACTTATTAAGGATTTTTGAAACTTGCCGAAGTTGTTTCAGAGGTATTTATGTTCGAAACATCCCACTTCATGAAAACACAAGATCTTTTGGAAAGAGGAATGAATTCTTCCTTGGTAAAAAGAAAGGTCATATCGGACAACATAGCCAACATAGACGTTCCAGGCTTCAAACGAAGCGAAGTAACTTTTGAGGAAAACTTAAAAAGAGCAATTGAGTCTGAAAAAACTGAAAAGCTCAAAACTGTTCCCACGAAAACCACAGATGAAAGACACATCAATTTCTTTAACTCATCCAATTACAAAGATGTATCACCCTCAATTAAAACTGATTATTTGAGCAGAATGAGAGCTGATGGAAACAATGTGGATATAGAAAAAGAAATCACGGAAGCTTCTCATAACCAAATGCATTACTTTATGATGGTAGAAAGACTCAACCATAATTTCCGCCAACTCAATTTGGTTTTAAAACAACAATAATATAAGGGGTTAATTCTATGGGTATTTTTTCTTCTATAAACGTTTCAGCTACAGGGCTTTCCTCACAACGCTTACGAATGGATGTTATTTCAAATAACATTGCAAATTCTACAACCACCCGTAATACAAATGGTGATGGACCATTTCGAAGAGATAGAGTTATCATGACTCCAATCAACCTTAGAACCAGATGGAATAGTCCGGCTTATCCATTCGGACTCAGAACGGACGAAGGTCAGGGAGTTAAGGTTATGAAAATTGAAAAGGATATGAGCCCTCTTAGATTGGTTTATGATCCAAGTCATCCAGATTCTATAAAAGTAGGTGAGAAGAAAGGATATGTGGAATTTCCGAACATCAATATAGTGACAGAGATGACAGATATGATCTCAGCTTCAAGGTCCTATGAAGCAAATGTGCAATTGATCAATGGTAGCAAAGCTATGTTTAACAAAGCAATGGAAATAGGTAGGGCATAAGTATGAATCTAAGTTCAATCAATAGTTCTATATCACAGTATTCATCTACTCCAAAAGGGAATCAGATAGGAGTCAATACAACAGATCCTTTGCATTTTGGAAATACCCCAAGCATTGGCAAAACCGATGATATTTCGGAAAGCTTTTCTGAAGTTTTAAAAAAATCATTAGAAAAAGTAAATGATACCCAGGTTACTGCGGATGATTTGACTCAAAAAATGATTTATAATCCCAACAGTGTGGAAGCTCATGAAGTGATGATAGCCTCTGAAAAAGCTAGAATATCACTAACATTCACAAAAACAGTTGTGGATGGTATCATTCGTGCATATAGAGATCTAACTAATTTAAGATAATAATAAGAATCTGCATGACACCGTAACAAATAATTCTATTTTGCACTTATGCTGCAAAGTATTTTATTCTATAAAACTTACAACTCATGTAATGAAGATTTCTGGTCTAAATTTTCTATATGAAACTTCTTACATGGTACTACTTTCTTATCTTTGGTTTTTTATTACACACTTCCTGTAAAATTAACTCTTCCAAACAACAATCTATTGATGCTCATTATAAATTATCAGTTTATGTGGGTGTAAACAATGTAAAAATCTGCCTACATTCAATACAAAATTTACAAACCCCTGACCAAAAAAATTGTTCTGATTCCTATCAAAACCAAACTCCCTGCATGCTACACCCTACAGAAGTTCCTTTTTTTTCAATGCCACCCAAAGAAGCTGCAGATATAATTTTTAAAGGTATCTCAGAACTACAGATCAAAAACCCTAAAATTGCAAGGATATTAGAAAAAATTATAATATTTAATATTGATTACAAGGACATAAAAACAAAAGAAGTCCTAAACAAATTTGAAAAAGATCTAGAGTCTATCTTAAAAAATAATAAAATTTATGGAATTGTAAAGCGGTTAGATACAGATGAAACATCAAATTTATTGTTAGAAAGTGCTTTGTACGACTACCCTATCTTAGATAATAATTTCTATTATCTATTTACAGGAGATAATTTATTTCATCTACTTCAATTTAAAAATAAAACAATAGTTAGTAATGTAAATGATAATTTAGGTTATGATATTTTATTTGAGAGAGGAGAAAATTATAGAAAAGAGTTCTTTTCCTGTAGACAAATCATTTCAAACTCCCTAGATACATTAAATAGTGGATGGGAAAATTTTGAAGATTGTAAGTTATACATACAAAATAGATTTTTAGAATCTAAAATAAAACCATTTTTTGAAAAAAATACACCTGAGACTAATAATAGTCTTTATGCAATTGGCGGGATTTGGACAGATACTGGAAAATATTATTTAAAACCAATTTTAACAAGAAAAGAAATCAAGGAATCTATTAGGAAAAGTTGTAAATTTACAACAGTAGAACTTTTAAATAAAAATTACAATAAAAATACTTCTTATAAACTTTGTTATAATTTGTCTTACATTGATACAATTTTAGAATTACTAAAAATGGATTCCGTTAAAATTCTTCCTGAATCCAACATATCTTCTTCTGGGGCAATTTTTTCAGGATTTTTTCCTGAATGTGGTTCTGTAAACAAACAGTTACCTAAAAAGAAATAATGAACGAAATTGATCCAATCCATATTCCTATTTTAAAAGATGAAATCATTACTTTTTTTAAAGATACATCACAAACATATTTTCTAGATGGAACTGCAGGTGAAGGAGGACATTCAAGAGCCATACTAGAAACATTTCAAAACTCAAAATTAGTAACACTCGATAGAGATCCCGTAATGCTTGAAAGAGCACTCTCTCGAAATAATTCCTTTGGAGATAGAGTCATTGGACTCAATGTAAATTTTTCTGAGTTTACTAAAACATCTGTCCCACTAGAATTCCAAAATGGATTTGATTGTATTTTATTAGATTTTGGTATATCTATGTATCATTTGAAAAAATCGGGGAGAGGTTTTAGTTTTATGGGAGAAGAATTTCTAGATATGCGACTGTCTCCAGACTCTGATAAAACTGCACAAGATATACTAAATTATTATAAAGAAGAAAAGCTTTTAAAATTATTTTTGGAGTATGGTGAAGAAAACTGGTCAAAGAAAATTGTTGAAGGCATTGTTACAAAACGTAGAAAGCATCCATTTACAACTACCAAAGAATTAGCATCTTTAATTGAAGCAATTATCCCAAGAAAATTCTGGCCTCCCAAGGCTCATCCCGCATTTCGAATTTTCCAGGCGCTTCGAATTGAGGTAAATGATGAACTCACCCACATTGAAAAAGGCTTGGTAAACCTTGTTCCACTATTGAAAGAAAATGGAATAATTTGTTGTATTTCTTTTCACTCTTTGGAAGATAGGATTGTCAAGACTGTTTTTAAACAACTTGGAATAAATAAAGAGCTGGAAATACTCACAAAAAAACCTATCCTTCCATCGGAAATAGAGATTTTAAATAACCCAGCCGCAAGATCTGCAAAACTGAGAGTTGCCAGGAAAACTACAGTAGAAGGGCTCAAATGAGAGAAACTACAAAAACTATTGGGAAAGCTTTGTTTACCATTTCAATTCCCTTTTTAGTTGTCTATTTTTTAGTTTGGCAGAGTATTTCTTTTGCAAATTTAAATAGAGAAGTAAAAAAACTTTCTCAAAAAAGAGAAGAATTATTCAAAAAAAATCACGATTTAAAATCCAGAATAGCAAGCTCCACAAGTATAGAAAGAATTGATACATTGTATAAGAAAAACAATAAGAATTCTACCATTTACCCTGGAAATAAAATAGTTACACTCACACTGCCTAAAGAAAAATCCATAAAAGAAAAATAAACCTTTACCAAATTATATTCAAACCTGCACACCATGGAAGCAAAAGATATATTAAAAAAATTTCCTAATTTATTATTAAAAAAAGGAAACGAAACTTTACAAATAAACTATATCCAATCTGATTCTAGAAAATTAGAAAAAAACGATATATATTGTTTGTATGACGAACACGTATTACAAGCCAATGATTATATAAAAAAAGCTTTAGAATTGCATTGTAAATTTCTATTTTTAAGTTCTCATGCTTATCAATCATTAGAATCAAAAATAAATTTGGTTGAATTTGAATTGATAATTCTTTCAAAAGAAAATATTTCAAATTTGCATGGTGAGATAGCATCTTTTCTTTTAGGAGATCCCTCCCATAAATTAAATTTGATAGCAGTTACCGGGACAAATGGTAAGACAACGATCACATCAGTACTCTATGAACTTTTTTGCAAACTCAATCATAAAGCAGGATTGATAGGTACTATCCAAATAAAGTTTGGTTCAAAATCTTATGAAACAGGATATACCACACCTGATCCATCTACTCTACAAAAAGTACTACAGGAAATGGTAAATGATAGTATAGAATATGTATTCATTGAAGCAAGTTCCCATGGCTTAAAACTTGGTAGAATGAATGGATGTAATTTAAAAGCGGCACTTTTCTCTAATTTAACTCCAGATCATTTAGATTTCCATCCTAACATGGATGATTATTTAAGAAGTAAATTTAATCTTTTTAGATTACTGGATAAGTCCATTCACAAAGATAGAGTTTCAATTCTATCAATTGATTCACCAGGTAGCAAAGATATGTATGATCTAATTGAAACTTTAAATCCCGGTTTTAAGGTTTGTACTTTTGGATCAAATGGAACTTATATAGGATCTAATTTAAAACTATCATTGGAAAAAACTACATTTAACATTACAAAAAATAATGATGTAGTACATATTTCTACTAACCTCCTTGGAAATTATAATTATTTGAATATTGGATTGGTATTTTCCATTACCTGTGAACTTTTAAATTATTCTATGGAAAAAATCGCGGATACTCTCAGTACGATCCTTCCTGTAAATGGTAGATTTGAATTGGTTTATCCCAAAACAAAAGATAGGGTTGGAATAGTGGACTATGCTCATTCCCCTGATGCCCTCGAAAATATTCTCCTGAGCATTAGAGAAATTCCACACGAAAAAATCATCATTGTTTTTGGCTGCGGGGGGGATAGGGACACTAAAAAAAGATCCGTCATGGGTGAAATAGCTTGTAAATACTCTGACTATGTAATCATAACATCTGATAATCCCAGAACAGAAAATCCTAATTCAATTCTTAAAGACATTGAAAAGGAAATCGTAGGTGTTTATACTAACTATACCCTAGAGATTGACAGAAGGGCTGCCATAAAAATGGGAGTCAGAATGCTTCCTAAAAATGGTTTTTTATTGATTGCAGGCAAAGGTCATGAAAACTATCAAATTATCGGAACTAAGAAATTTCCCTTCAGTGACAGAGAAGAGCTTGAAAATGCATTTTTGGGTGAAATGAAATAGTTTTAAATTATTATGGAATTATTCTAAAAAAATATCAGGCAATAACACATGTTTCAATTACTCCATGACTATTATGTTGATGACCCGGGTTGGATTCGTATATTTAATTATGTAACATTTAGAGCTCTCATGGCAGGGCTCACTTCCATGTTCTTAAGTTTTTACTTTGGAAATTCCATCATTGATTATCTTTACAAACTGAAATTCAAAGAAACGGTCCGCACGGATGGTCCAAAGTCACACGAGCTCAAATCGGGTACCCCCACTATGGGAGGGCTTATGATTATATCTTCCTTGTTGCTTTCTGTGTTACTATGGGGAAATTTAAAAAATGAAAATCTTTTGCTTCTGTGCTTATGTGCACTTTCTTTTTCTATTTTAGGTTTTCGAGATGACTATGAAAAAGCAATTTTAAGAATCAAAGGTGGTATGAAGAGTAGAACAAAATTTTCTATAACCGTTCTATTGGGAATCTTACTTACAGTCCTTTATTTTTATTATACTGGGACTGTACCTGGCAAAGAAAATAGAGGGATACAATTTGGATTGACCGATTTATTCATACCATTCATAAAAGGTCCCATACTGGATCTAGGGGTATTTATGATACCTTTTTCCATATTTGTATTGATTGGAAGTTCTCATGCAGTCAATCTCACAGATGGCTTGGATGGACTGGCTGCTGGGACAGTGGCAATTGCTACCTCTACTTTTGGAATCATTGCCTATGTATCCGGAACTCCAATAGCAGCAAATTATTTAAATATACCATACTTACCAGGTGCACACGAATACTCTGTTTTTCTCTCAGCCCTAACAGGTGCATTGTTAGGATTTCTATGGTTCAATGCTCATCCGGCACAAGTATTCATGGGTGATACGGGCTCATTATTTTTGGGAGCTACACTTGGAATGGTTGCAATTATGTTAAAAAAAGAATTAAGCCTTCCTATCCTGGGAGGTATCTTTGTTCTAGAAGCTGTCAGTGTTATTTTACAGGTAGGATCATTTAGACTCAGAGCAAAAAGAATTTTTAAAATGGCTCCCCTACACCACCATTTTGAATTGGATGGATTAAAAGAAACAAAAATTGTACTACGATTTTATATTGTGGGGATAATATTAGCATTGATTACTCTATCAACATTAAAAATCCAATGAGAACTAAAAATGTAAGTAATCAAGGTTTTTTTTCATTTGGTGGTGGTACAATAGATTTACCCGCTCTGTACTCCATTTTAATCTTACAATTCATTGGACTTGCAATTCTTTTTTCAGCCTCTACTGTGACTTCACTTAGGGAATTCAATGATCCCTACTTTTTATTAAAAAAACAAAGCTTATGGGCACTTATTTCCTTTATAGCATTTTTTATCTTTTTAAATTTATCTTATGAAAACTTAAAAAGATTTTCCTTATTATCTATTATTTTTTCTATATTTTTATTAATTTTAGTATTTGTACCCGGACTTGGTAGATCTGTTGATACACACTATGGTAGAAATTTTAGTCGTTGGGTAAATTTGGGTTTTATTCAGTTCCAACCTTCAGAGTTTGCAAAGATATCTATTATACTATATGTATCACATATATTGGTTAAATATAGATCCGGAGAAGAAAATACATTAAAATTTTTTGTGCCTCCCGCAGTTTTAATAGGAGTTGTGATCATTTTAATTTTTTTAGAGCCGGCATATAGTACCTCAGTTGAGATTATTTTGTTAATTGGTATACTTTTTTTTTTGGATGGTTTCCCAATAGGAAAATTATTTATTTTTATAATGGCAATCACACCTTTATTACTGATGTTAGTTGTATTTGTTGGTTACAGAAAGAAAAGAATAGATGTATGGTTAAATCCATATAATTATAGGTTTGATGAAGGCCATCAATCTGTTTCCTCTTTTCGATCTTTTATGGAAGGGGGCATTTTTGGAAATCCTCTTTCTACAGGATACTCACACAGATACTTAACTTATAGTCATACGGATTTTGTTCTTGCTACATTCGTAGAAGACTATGGTTTTATAGGTTTTATTTTATTATCTGGACTCTTTTTTTTCCTATTATTTCGCTTTACAATTCTACTGAAAAAAGTTACAGATCCTTTTGGTTTTTTATTAGGAGCCGGACTATTGAGTGTTCTTTCCGTTCAAATAATTGTAAATATGTATGTAGTAACAGGAATTTTCCCCATTACAGGTATTAGTTTACCATTTCTTAGCTATGGAGGGTCTTCTTTATTGACTGTTCTGATTTCACTAGGAATATTGTTAAATATTACAAGAACGGAGAATTTAAGTGACTCATAATGTCGTAATAGCAGCAGGAGGTACAGGTGGTCATATATCTCCAGGAATAGCTCTAGCTGAATATTTACATTTAAATAAAGAAAATTATAATATTCAATCAATATATATACATTCTTTAGTAAGAAATAAAGATAATCCTGATCTTATTGATTCCCCAGTCCCTATAATATGGCATGATATACCTCAATTTAATATAAAATCTATTTTTATTTTTTATAAATATATTTATTATTTTTTTTCAACTTTTATAAAATTTAATAATTATAAAATAGATTATGTGATTGCGATGGGAGGGTATTCTTGTATTCCTTCTCTTCTCTATGCAATACTTTTTAGAAAAAAAATCTATTTATGTGAACAAAATAGAATCATAGGAAAAGTGATAAGATCATTCAATACTTATGCTGATAAAATAGCATTTAGCTTTCCTCCAGTAAAATACAATAAGTCGCCTAAAACAGAAATTTGTATTTCTGGTAATCCCCTTCGTTCAAAAATTTATCCCGTAAACAAAGATATTTTCATAAAAAATAAAAATCTCTCAAAAAAAGATAAAATAAATGCTCTCGTTATGGGAGGAAGTCAGGGCGCAAGGCAAATTAATAATATACTCTTATCCATAATGGATAATCCTGAAATTATAAAAAATTTTAATTTCCGACTTTTATCTGGTACAAATTTATACGATGAGACAAAAGAAAAAACAAAAAATCCTGTAGATATTATCTCTTACTCCCAGGATATGAAAACACATTATGAATGGGCAAATTTGGTAATAGCCCGTGCGGGTGCAGGAGTAATTTCAGAATGCATACTACATGCCTTACCAGTAATTTTAATCCCCTATCCATACGCAGCTGATAATCACCAGGCTGAAAATGCTAAATTTTGTGAAGATAATTATGGATTTAAAGTTTTATACCAAAAAGATGAAGACAATACAGAAATTATTAAAATTCTTTTAGCATTCATTTTAGACAAAAATAAACTCAGTGAACTTTCTATGAGATCATTAGAGGGTGCACGTCCAAATGCCACAAAAGATACGGTAGATTTTTTCTTTGGAAATACGAATTCAAAATTATAAAGATAAGACTTGTTTTTTAATTGGTGCAGGTGGATCCGGTATGGCTTCTCTGTGCCATATATTATTAGATTATGGGATTAAAGTATATGGTTTTGACAAGAGAATTGGATCATCCATTTCAGCACTTCAAAAAAAAGGTTTTAATTTTATAGAAAAAGCGGAAAACTTAATAAATATTGATTTTGCTGTATATTCCACAGCAATAAACCAACAAACCAATGAATTTTATTTATACTTTTTAGAAAATAAAGTTCCTCTCTATCACCGTTCAGAAATTCTTCACTCCTTATTCTCATTAAACAAATCTATCTCAGTTGCCGGATCACATGGGAAAACAAGTACTACAACAATGCTCTCACAAGTTCTTCTTGAATGTAATTTTAATCCCTCTATCATGATTGGAGGTGAAACATCTCTATTAGATGGTGCTGGGGGTAGATATGGCAGTGGGGAATGGGGTGTATATGAAAGTGATGAATCAGATGGAACTTTTACCAATCACCATGCAAATATAAAAATAGTTACAAATATAGACAATGACCATTTAGATTTTTACAAAGAAGAACAATTACTTAAAAGTGCATTTTCAAATTATATATTTGGAAATAATTCTTCCACTGTAATTGCATGCTTAGATGATAAAGGGATCTTTGACCTTATTAAACAAAATATTCAGAAAACTAAGACAGCAAATATTATTTTTTACTCAGAAGAAATTGATAAAGATTTTTCTGCACTTCATTATGAAATAAAAAAGAATCATCTTCACTTTACTTATAAATTCATTGAGTACCAGTTACTACTTCCAATTTATGGAGATCACTTTTTAAAAAATGCAATGGCTGTATTACTTGCTAGCATTGAATTAGGTATTACCCCAGAAAAATCAATTCAAATACTTAAAAATTTTTCTGGAGTAAAACGAAGAATGGAAAAGAAAGGTTCAAAGGGAAATATAGAATTTCTTGATGATTATGGTCATCATCCCACTGAAATTGATGCTGTCTGTAAAGCTATAAATAGCATAAAAAAAATCAATGGAAGAACTGTGATACTTTTTCAACCTCATAGATATACACGAACCCGAGATCATTATTATGAATTTGGAAAAAGCTTATCACAGTGTGATTTTATCTTTCTCCTTCCTATTTACTCTGCTGGTGAGAATCCTATTGAAAATATAAATTCGGAATTAATTAAATCAACAATAGATTGCCCTACAGAATTGCTTAGTGGAGATGTGGAAGAAGACTGTAAAAAACTTAAATCTTTTTTAAATGAAGGCGATATTTTTTTAACATTAGGAGCAGGAAATGTATATGAGTGGGGAGAATTTCTTTTAAAAATGGGTTGATTTCAAAAGTGTTTTTAAAAACATGGGTATACGAAGGTAATATTATTCGTAAGGGGCCTGTAGCTCAGCTGGTTAGAGCACACGCTTGATAAGCGTGGGGTCATAAGTTCAAATCTTATCAGGCCCACAAATACAGATCCTTTTCAATAAGGGGCTTTAGCTCAGCTGGGAGAGCATCTGCTTTGCAAGCAGAGGGTCATCGGTTCGATCCCGATAAGCTCCATTGATTTAATATCAATACCAAACACAATCTTATTTTTCATTAAAGTTCTTGTTTTATACTAAGATTCAATCAAAATAGATATTAAGAAGATAACTTTGAAATTTCAAATGTACCACTTTTTATTATTTCTTTTCCTCCTCACTCCCATTCATTCTGAGGTACCTAAGCACATCCATGGAATTCTCCCAACATCTGAGTCAACATCGATAAGTTTTTTATACGAGAGAGAGATAAGAAAAGGACAATCAGAATTGTTTATAAGACCATTCTATTCTAAATACTATGAAAAAATGAGTGAAACAACTTTTCAGTCTACTCTTTATCCTCTCTATTACAAGCAGACCACACCGAAATGGAGTCGATGGAGTTTTTTATTTATTTTTGGAGGAGATAGTAGTAATCATGAAGATCTAGGATCTGATGAAGATCTAACTTTGAGTCCACTTTTTATTTGGGGAAAAGGTGATACAGAAAGAGAAAGATATTTTTCGATATTTCCTTTATATGGAAAAATCAATAATAAATTTAGTTGGAGTAGTATTCAATTTTTTTTATTTCCACTTTATACAAACTGGGAATATAAAAATTTTAATGCTACAAGTATACTATGGCCCCTGACAATGTATGGAGAAACTGAGTTAAGAAAAGAATATAGATTTTTACCTTTTTTTTCCCATAAATCCCATATTGGAAAGTTCCAACACTCTAGTATTTTTTGGCCTTTCATTTCTTGGGGAAGGGATTATTTAGATAAGAAAGAACCATCATCTTATTCATTTTTTTGGTTATTGTATAGCAAAAAAGAATCGTACTATGGTAATCAATATAGTTTAGGTATTATGCCAATTATAGGTTCTATTAGTTTATTTAGCTATGGGTACGATAAGAGAACTTCAGAAATTAATTATACTGCATTCTTTTTCTTATTTCAATATGGTTATAACAATGACAGAGATTATAGAAAGCTTGTAATATTTCCTTTTTATGGTCGCTCCAGATTTGCCAATAAAGAATTTATTTTTGTTACACCTTTTTTTGCAAAAATGGAAACGGATACTTATCACGTTAAATCTACGAATTATTATATTTTTCCATTTTTTCATTATAATAATGAATTGCACATTAAAGAAGAAAGAGAAGATTTATACTATAAATTTTGGCCTTTTGTTAAGTGGCATAAGGATTTTGAGGGAACGCTTCATTGGAATTTTTTATCCCTCTATCCTATTCGATCAGAAACATTTGAAAAAGTTTGGGATCCAATATATTCAATATTTGAATATAGTAACCAAGTAAATGGAGATAAGAAAATTTCAATTCTAATGAGACTTTATACTCAAAGGTGGAATGAAAATGAAACTAGTTGGAATATACCACTTTTACTTGATTATAAATCAGCTGAAGAGTCAACTAGGTTGAGATTTTTATATGGATTGTTAGGATATGAAAAAAAAGAAGAAAAGAAATATTTACAATTATTTTGGTTTTTAAAAATTTAGATGAATATATTTATATTTAATTTAATAAAAGAATATACTTATGGAGCAGGTTATACACTAATTTTATTATTAAAAACTGTAATACAAATTAAATCATCTTTTTTTAAAAAAAACGAAATAATCCACCAAATGTATATAGCAGGTATATCGAGTTTATTTGTAGTCTCTATAGTAGCTGTTTTTACAGGTATGATTATGGGATTAAATGCAGGATTGGGATTAAAAGATTTTGGAGCGGAAGGTCAAATAGGACTACTCCTCACAATCACCCTCACTAGAGAAATGAGTCCATTTATGACAGCACTTATTCTTTCAGCATCTGTGGGATCTGCCATAGCTGCTGAGCTAGGTACGATGAAAGTTTCAGAAGAAATAGATGCACTAGAGGTAATGTCTATTGATCCAGTTAGATATCTAGTTATGCCAAGAGTTTTAGGATTTAGTACTATGGTTCCTGTTTTATGTGTATATTCTACAATATTAGGGATTATAGGTGGTGCAGTTGTAGGACATTTCCAATTGGGAGTAGATTATCAAATATATTTCAATGATGTATCAGCTAGAATTGCTTCCGTTCCAGGTTTAAAGGATTTGTATGTTGGTTTATTTAAAGGATTAGTATTTGGAGTGATTATTTCTATAATCTCCTGTTCACATGGATTGAGGACTACCAATGGTGCAATTGGTGTTGGAAAAGCAACCAGGGAATCAGTTGTAACATCTTTTCTGGTAGTGATATTTTTTGGATATGTGATGACAGCTTTTTTTTACAGGTAATACAATGGAACCAATTATTGAAATGATCAATGTTCATAAAACCTTTGGATCTAGAAAAATCTTAAAGGGAATGAATTTACGAGTAAAAAAAGGGGAAACAATGGTTATCTTAGGCCCCTCTGGTACGGGTAAATCTGTGTCATTAAAACATATCACAGGCCTTACTATTCCTGATGAAGGAGATTGCAAAATTTTTGGAAAATCTATATCCTATTCAAAAGAAAAAATAAGAAAGGAGATCAGAGCTAGGATGGGTGTTCTTTTCCAATCTGGAGCTCTAATCAATTGGCTATCTGTTTACGAAAATGTAGCACTCCCTTTACGAGAGCACAAACTAGCTTCTGGAAAAGAGTTGGATAGGATTGTGATGGAAAAACTTCGATGGTTAGATCTTGTACATGCTAAAGATAATTTACCTGGAGATATTTCTGGGGGTATGAAAAAAAGGGCAGGTATTGCAAGAGCACTCACCACTAACCCTGAAATACTACTGTATGACGAACCAACATCAGGATTAGATCCAGTTATGTCTAATGTATTTAATGAGCTTATTTTAAGAATGCAAAAAGAGCTTCATGTTACTTCTGTAGTTGTAACACATGATATGCAAAGTGCATACATGATTGCAGATAGAATTAGTTTCATATATGAAGGAGAAGTAATTTTTTGTGGTACACCCGATCAGATAAAGGAATCATCTAATCCTTTAGTTATTCAGTTTATTTTGGGAGAAACTAAAGGACCGATGACTCTAGATCATTCTGAAAAGAAAGATTAAACTTAAGTAAATAATCCTTCAATTGATAAATATCTTTCTCCTGTATCATAACAAAAAGTTAATATTTTATCACTCGATTTGAATTCTCCAACTTTTTTACTTACAGCAGCAAGAGAAGCACCACTTGATACACCAATAAACAGTCCTTCTTCTTTTGCTGCTTTTACTGCAAATTCAAACGCTTCATCTTTTGATATTTGGATAACTCCATCCAGGTACTGTGTGTGTAAATTTTTTGGAATAAATCCTGCTCCTATCCCCTGGATTGGATGTGGACCTGGCTTGGGTGCTTCTCCAGCAAGTGTTGCTGTGATTACTGGTGAAAGTGAAGGTTCAACTGCATATACTTTTAAGTTAGGAAATTTTTCTTTTAGAACCTTTGCAACTCCGGTAATATGACCTCCTGTACCCACTCCAGTGATTAAATAATCAATTCCATTAGGGAAATCATCTAGGATTTCTTTTGCTGTAGTTCGAATATGAACTTCTATATTTGCTTCATTATCAAATTGACCGGGCATCCAAGCATTTTTTCTTTCAGCCACCATTTGTTTTGCTTTTTCTATTGCACCTGGCATACCTTTTTCTCTGGGTGTTAACTCAAAACTAGCACCGTATGCACTCATTAATCTTCTTCGTTCTATACTCATGGACTCTGGCATCACAAGAATAAGTGGATATCCTTTAACAGCAGCAACCATTGCTAGCCCTACTCCCGTATTACCACTTGTTGGTTCAATTATAATACTATCTTTATTTATTAAACCTTTTTTCTCAGCATCCTCAATCATTGAAAGAGCAATACGATCTTTTATACTTCCTCCCGGATTGGCTTTTTCAAGTTTCATATAGATTTCAGCACTTGTCTTAAATAATCTATTAATTCTTACATGCGGGGTGTTGCCTATGGTTTCTAATATAGTATTAACTTTCATGCTATCATTTTCCTCAGATTTTTAATAATTCTAATTATTTTAGAATTCTCTAATCTGGAAAGTATTTTTTAATAAATGGTAGGATACTAATTAAAAATAGGCCTGAAAGTATAGAAATGCATCCTAAAAAAAGGAATAATTGATTCAGTTCCATCCACTGTGAATATGCTCCAGAAAACCATCCAGAAATATAATGGGACACTGCATTTGATAAAAACCATACTCCCATCAGGGAAGAAGCAAATTTTTCAGGGGCTAGTTTTGTTGCAGTAGAAAGACCGACCGGGGATACACACAATTCTCCTATCGTAAGTAATATATAATATAATAATAAATATATTACAGGTACTTTCTCATTAGAGGAACTTAATAATAAAATCAAATATGATATTCCTAAAAAAATAAATCCAATTGCAAATTTGGTAGGGACATTTGGTTCAATTTTCTTTACTGCTAATTTTTGCCATATTAAAGCAAAAATAGGTGCAAAGATAAGAATTAAAAAACCATTTACAGATTGAAATACAGAGGCTGGGATATTTAGAGAATAGATATTTCGATCAACTACTCTATCTGTAAATAAATTTACGGATGTTCCCATTTGTTCATAGGGAACCCAAAAAAATATGCTCATTATTGCGAGAAATATCAACAGAAATATTTTTTTTATTTCTAAGCTAGTTAATTTAGATTGGTTTTGTTGACTTATATTTATAGACTTATCAGGAGTGATCCCTAGATCTCCCAATTTAGAAAGGCTTTTATAAAAAACAAATAATCCAAACGCCATTCCAATGGCTGCTAATGAAAATCCATAGTGCCATCCATACACCTCTCCGATATATCCACAAAAAAGTGGTCCCAGAGATCCACCAATATTAATACCCATATAAAAGATTGTAAAAGCAGAATCTCGGAGCGCTTCTCTATCCTTGTACAATTTTCCCACAAGTGTAGAAATATTTGGTTTAAAAAATCCATTTCCAATGATTAGAAAAAAAAGTCCCCAATACATAGCTAATAGCGAGTCGAATGCCAATGTAAGGTGACCAAGCATCATACATATTCCACCTATGAAGATAGAATTTCTACTTCCAAGAAATTTATCCGATAAATACCCACCCAAAATTGGTGTTAGATAGACAAGGCCTGTATATGCACCATACACTTTGCCTGCTTCTAAATCTGAGAAATGAAAGTATTTGGTAAGGTATAAAACAAGCAATGCTCTCATACCATAATAACTAAACCTTTCCCACATCTCAGTGAAGAAAAGGTAGGGAAGAGCTACGTGATGTTTTACGGGGATGTTTATTTCACCCTGGTTGTCCACTTAGGTTCCTGGAATCCTGATTCAAAATTAGCATATCTAGCAGCAACAAATAAAAAATCTGATAGTCGATTTATATACATTAATGTATTAGACAATACTTCAACACCATTTGAATGTGCGTGTACCATTAATCTTTCGAGTCTTCGACATACAGTTCTGGAGACATGTAAATAAGAGGCTAATTTAGCTCCCCCGGGTAGTATAAATGACTTTAGGGGTTCAATCTTTTCCTCTAATTCGTCAATTGCTTTTTCTAGATAATCTATATCTTCCATTACAATAGCAGAAGTTTCTGAATTTTTAGGTTTAAATCCAGCAAGCTCTGAACCAATTTCAAATAATAAATTCTGTGTCATATTTAAATATGGAACCAAAATATGATCATTAGATGTATATGAAAGAACTAAACCAATTGTACTATTTAGTTCATCACAGGTACCATACATTTCTACCCGAAGGTCTGATTTTAAAACTCTTCCACCCATTGCTAAAGATGTCTTTCCTGTATCACCAGTTTTTGTATAAATTTTCATTATATTATTTTTCCATCTTTTTCAAAGTTTTATAAATTGTATAATTAGATAAAATTATTCTGCAGTAATCTCTGGATTCTTTATTTGGTAACTCTTCAAGAAAATGATTAAAATCTCCCTTATAATGATTCCTTTTCCATTTTCTTAAGTTACCTGGTCCACCATTGTATGCAATAGATGCCCAGGTTAGTTTATTATCATTTTGTTTTAGTAAATCTGCTAAAAACTTCGCACCAAATTGGATTGATACTTCAGGGTCATGGAGTGAATAGTTTATGACATTTAATTTTGAAGCAAGATATTTACCTGTTGAAGGCATTACTTGCATTAAACCACGAGCATTAGCAGGTGAGATTGCATTTTCTCTGAAAAAAGATTCCTGTCTCATGATCGCATATACAACTTCTTCTTCTACACCATACCTATCTGAATTCTTTTTTACTAATTCTCTATGGGGTTTTGGATATAGCCTATTAGTAAGTTCTTTTGGAATTAGTAATGGATCATCCGGAATTTGATTTTGTTTCATTAATAGTCTAGTATAATACAATGAAAGATAATAATTTCTACTTAAATCTCCAATTCCGACTAGCAACTCATTTTTCTCTTTCTCACCAATTTTATTAATTTTAAAATAATGTTCGGCTAATTGCATTCCTTCTTTGTGACTTCCTAATTTAAAGTAATCTGCTGATGTTGATAATATAGTATTCGTGTTAACTTTCTCAAAAGCCAATGTAAGTCTAGATGATAGATCTATTGCGGACTTGCTAAAAGCAAAACTTAAATTTTGTTTGGTTAAAAGTGCCACAAAATCTATATTATGTTTTACAGAAATAAATTTCAATAGTGACTCTCTATTTGTTAAATAATTACTTGGATGAGAGAGAGCACTTAATTCTTTTTTAAACTCTTCTGAAATAACATTAGCGTAGTAAGAACCCGGACAATAGTAATAAAAATCTGCTAATATTTCTTTTAATTTTTCGGTTTCACCTGAAAATCTCAAATATCTTAGATACCAATATACCAATCTCCCTTTTACACTTACATTTGGGATTTCAGTCATAGCTTTTTCCCAATATTTCATCGGTGCATATGAAACTGAATTACTTCCAGTTTCTGCCAAAAAATCTATTAATAAATCCTGATAAGTTAAGTCATATGGATTTAATGACAAATATTTTATTCTATTAGTAAATCTCTTTTCCTCATCATCCCATGAATCATAAATTCTACTATAATTTTTATAAACAAGGGCTACTTCGGATTTAGATAAAAATTCATTTTGGAGCGTATATGCTATAGTAAATTCTTTTGAATTTATTAAAATTTCAGATATATTTGCTAGATAAATATGATCATTAGAAATTATAACATTATTATTTTTTAAAAAATTAAATGCATTTTTAGGGGAATTTTTTAAGAAAAAACTTGTAATATTTTTTATTACTTCAACGTCACTAATTATTAAATTTGGATGAATAATTCCTTTTTGTAAAACATTCTTTAATTCATCTTTTGTAAGCAAATTTAACAGAAAAGATAACTCGGAAGGATTTAATTTTAAATAAAAATCCGTTCCATTTATTGATTTTAAAATATTAAAAGCATTCCTTTTAATTTCTATACTCGATTCTTCTTCGATAAGTTTATTTAATATTTCCTTTGCTTTTGATTCATCCCCGGTCTTATTTGATGCTATGGCATGGTATAACTTTACTCTATCAGTATAAAGTGTTAATTTATCATCTTCTTTTATCTCTAAAATTTTTTGTACTACTTTTGTATAGTTTGATGATTCTACAAGGAGCTTTAATTGTTCCTCATAAGCTTCCATAAAAATAGGATCAGGTTCTATTGGAAATTTTTCTAAAAATTGAATTTTTTCTGTTAAATTTAATAATTTTTTTTGTGTCAATGCTCCGTACATCTTCCAGTACGACAATCGAATGATAGCTTTTTCAAAACTAATATTTTGTTTTAAAATTTCTTTTGCTTCATAATCTTCTACCTTTTCTGGCATAGTACCGGTGAGAATGGTGTACAAGAGCCGAATCCTATAAGTGGGGTTGGATTTATTTGCCTCTTCGTGGTATCTTACTAAAGCATATGCTTCCGTTTGGGTGACCCTAGTTTTCTTTGATATAATTCTATCAATTTTTTTCCAACTCATGGATTTGATATCAAAAAGAACTTCATCATTTGCTTCCAATGGAAAAATAGAAAATAAACTAAAACATACTGTGTAAATAACTGAAATTATTTTTAAATTTTTCATAATATTTAACATTTTTTTAATAAAAGACAAAAAATATTTTAAGATTCAAATGCATAGTACTTTATCTAATGAGAGGATTTGTAAATCTTTGTATATGGTTATAGACTGGGAAGAAATTTTCTTATCATCAGAGGGAACCTCTGAAGTTATAATTGAACCATTGGAAAAACTTCCAATTTCTTCGGGATCAATAGAATTCGGTATTCTCAAAATAGCTCTCCTTGATTATTTCAAATCTATTGATCAGTTCCAAATACCTTTAGAAGATTATTTAACTACAGATCTAACAGGAAAAATTATTTTACTGAACCCCATTTTTTCAAGATCAATAAATAGTACAATTCCCTTTTCTATTACAATAGTCGATGATTTATTAAAATACTATGAGAATAATTTTCAAAAAGATGATGAGGTAGGTATTTATCTTTGTTTAATTTTGATTCAAGAGAATAGAATAGACGACTTAAATAACTTTTTATTAAAATATAATTCTAAATCTAATTTACCTCTTTCACTTGAAATTTTTTTAATTTTAGGGGGAATACTAAGAAAAGAATTACCTAATATAATTCTACATGGAGACGAAGAAAATTTTTTAAATATACTTTATAAATATAAGTTTTTTTCTCTATCAAAATCAGAACAAATTCTTTTGTACGATTCTGTTATTACTGGTGTAAAACATAACCTATTAGGAATAGTCTTTTGTTTGTATAAAGATATTCAAGGTGAGATTAGAAATATAAAACCTATTCATGAGATTATTTCTAAAAAATTCTCTCAATATGATAATATAAATCAAAATATTTTTTTAGATTCATACTATAAAACTGGAAATTATTTAAAATCATACTTTTTTTTAAAAAAAGTATATAGTAAAAACGATTTAAAAAAATGGATTTTACTTCAAAAAAATATAAATGGAAAAATAAAAACTACAAAAAGTAATATAGAAAATAGTATAATTAGTAGGATTAATCATTTTCTTGAAAAGAAAGATATAACTGTATTTTCTCCTTTTGAACTCTACCAAGCATTAAGTGAAAGTAATCAAAAAAATAATCTTATTACTCTAATCAACATATTATATAAAAAAAATCCTGGTTCTTATATTCTAAACCAAGCAAAAGCCATAGAAAATTTTATTAATAAAGATTACATTAATTTTTTTAGATTTACTGATAAATCCGGATCATTTCAAAATAAATCAGAAATAATTTATCTAAAAGCAATTTGTTTAATGGAAATTGGTTTAATTATTGAATCTGGAAATTTAATAAAAATTTTAATAGAGAAATTTCCTGATTCTTTTGAAGTAAAAGAATTAGATTCAAAATTAAAGAATCATAATATTCACTGAGCATTGCATAGCTTTCCAAAGTCAATTAATGGTAAATCCATACCATCTTTATTTAGAGATGATGGAATAAAATATATTTGAAAGTCCCTAAACATTACTTCATTTGCAATTATACTTGATAAATCGTTTTGAATTTCAATAATATTTTTACCAATTACTAGTGAAAATTCATATGATGAAATTACTTTTTCAGAATGAACTTTATACAATTTATCTTGATCAAATGAATCTCTAGAAATTACATCAATATGTACTTTGTTAGGTGGATTTTTTAATGATTTATCAATTGTAAAATTAATTTTAAAAGGATCTTTTCGTACTTCTAATTTATCATTGTAATAATGAGTTAAGCATCCTTCTATTTTTACAGGCATATTATAGAATTCATTTTTTAAATATGCAGGCTTATTATTTAATGTTTTTCTAAACTCTACTATAACTTCTGTACTATCACTTTTAATTTTTCTCTTATACATATTATTTATATCTTTTGAAATTAAATTAAAGATATACAAAAAACAAAAAAAAAGAGGAATTAATAAAATTAATAGAGAATCTTTTACTACCGACTTTTTTTTCTCTTTTGAATCAGTTCCAGTTGCTTCCCTTAACCAATATGACAATGAATCTATTGCATGACGAAGAGATAATGCCTCTACTTGGAATGTCAATCCAGCTTTTGTTTTACGCTTTTGTAATAATCTAATTATCCTCTCTTTTTCTTTCTGTACTTCAGATAAAGAAATTACTCTCCCACAAAAGATACCTAGAAATACAAAAAAAGGAAGTGTAACTTCATCATCTAGAAAATAGCATTGAAAAAAACCAGATGGAAATAGTACTAAAAATCCTGAAAATAAGATACTATCTTGTTCATCCTCTGCTTCAAGGAAAAATTTAATATTTAATAACCAAAATAAAATAAATAATATTGCAGTAAAGATACCTCCTGTACTTAAAAAATGTAGTAAATCATTGTGTGCATGCCCCCTAGGTGTTACTGAAAGCTCGTAGTACAATTCAGGATTTTTTATAGCCATTTTATCTGAGTATTCTTTATGAATCAGAGAAAAGTTTCCCGCACCAACTCCAAAAAATGGATTATTATAAATAATTTCAAGGGTGTTTTTATAAATGAAGTACCTTTGGTTCTCAGTTGTATTATCTGAAATAGAATCTTCCAAAGCTCTCTTTAATAGCCAATTTTTCTGAAAAAAGTAAAGACCGGTACTTAATAAAATCATAAAAAGAATAAATAAATAAAATAATCTCTTTTTGTTAATGAATTCCTTTAAAAAATTTCTCCATTTCATTACCATAATAATTAGTGCAAATAATATTCCCATCCAAATTGATCTACTTTGATTGTACAAAAGTAGTACAGTGAATAAGAAAATGATAAAGGAATAGAATAAATTTTTGTACTCTTTTCTCTCTGGAAATTTATAAATATAGTATGCAAGAAGTCCTGGATAATATAATCCCAATATACCACCAAATGTAAGGTGAGTATTCATTAATCCTATTGGTAAATATGTGTGAACACCAAAAAGATCCCCTGCATAATGTTGTGCCCTAACTCCTTCAGCAATTTTGAAGCCATTAATTATGTAAGGCGCTAATCTAAATGGAGTAAATATTGAGATAATCCCCGATATCAAGGTAAAACTTAAAGAAATAAAAAATGATATTTTAAATAATTTTAAGTTTTCCCTATCCCTCGATAAAAAACCTGAAGCAAGAAAAACAACACAAAACCATATATCAGAGAATTCTCCTTTAACAATTTCTTTTGCTGGATTTTGGTAGGAATTAAAATGCTTAAAAAAGGAAATCAATAGTGATAAATAGAGTAAGGTTCCCATAATAAAAATGGGATATTTCATTTTTCTGAGTAGATTTTTTTTAGTTCCTGCGTCGAGTATAAAAAATAGACTACCCAGTATAGCAAAAGACTGCGAAATTGTTACTGATAGTGGAAATGTTATTATGAATAAACAAAGAGATAAAACCGATAGTTTGGATAGATTCATTCTCAATTACTAGGATGAAAAAAATGAATGAAAATGAAAACAAAAAAATTATTTTTTCTGTAGCAATTATTACTTTTAATGAGGAATTAAACATTAAACCCTGCATAGAATCAATCCATGAATTGGCAGATGAAATTATTATATTAGATTCCTTTTCCACAGACAGAACCATAGAATTAGCATCTAAATTTATAAAAGTAAAAGTTTTTACTAACAAATTTAAAGGTCATATTGAACAAAAAAATAAGGCTATAGAACTTTGTAATGGTATTTGGATTTTATCAATTGATGCTGATGAGAGAATTAGTCCTAAACTGAATAATGAAATAGCCTCAATTCTTAGTAATAATGAAATTGAAATAAAAGGTTATAAGATCCCCAGACTAACTTTTCATCTAGGAAAGTTTATTAATCATGGTGGTTGGTATCCCCTAAAGCGATATAGACTTTTTCAAAAAGGTTATGCAACATGGACAGGTGAAAACCCACATGATTATATACAAATAAATGGAAAAGGAAAAAATCTTAAGGGAGATATCATTCATTATAGCTTTAAAGATTTAACTCATCAAGTTGATACTATTAATAAATTTTCATCTATAGTAGGTTATACAAGATTTCAAAAAAAAGTTTCATTTCCCATTATCAAATCAATTTACAAACCTTTTTTTAAATTTCTTGAATCGTACATATTCAAACTCGGTTTTTTAGATGGTTACGCTGGATTTGTGATAGCTATATCATCTTCTTACTCCACATTTTTAAAATTTGCAAAGTTATATGAACTCAATGAAGGTTACATTGACAGACCTTCAAATTTAAGAAAGGACTACGGTAAATAAAAATGAAATTTTTTAATAAATTAAATAGATTTTTCAAAATTTCTAAAGCTAAAGAAATAGAAGAAGATGAATTTTCTTTAACTAAAAGACCAAAAGGATTTGAGACGGAACTTTCACAGTTAAAACAGAAATTATCCGACTTTTTATTAACTGGAAAAGTCACCAATGGGATTGTAATTGAAAGATCAACTTATAAATTAACCAAAAGTAGTTCTAACTTATACAAATTTGAAGGTGAAGAGAAAGAAGGAAGAACATATTCAATAGCAATTAGTACTGGAAGTTATCTGAATGTTTTACAAGACAAAATAACTGGAATACTCCAAGTAGAAGAAGCAGAACTCAATAGGGCAATTCAAACTGAGCACAGTTCACTTGAAAGTTTTCTAAATAAGTTTAAAAATCTGCAATTGAATGAAAAAGCAATAGAGGCAATTACTGGAAATAAAATTAAGTTCCATTGGAAAGAAATACTTCTTTGGGAACGATTTTGGAAAGAACAGGTGTTGATGAGATTATCTCCTAATTGTATTGCAATTCTTCTCGTATCACAAGATGATTCATTTAAAAAGTTTTTCCTTGAAGTTGCATCTAGAAAAGTTAAACAAATTGTTCATGATGAATTGTTTTATCTTAACCAGGGTGTTAGCTCAGAAGAATCCAATCCTAATACTAAAAACTACGATCTTCCTTCCTTTGACAGAGCATACTCTGATTTTAGACGTTCTGTGGAAATGGTTAAGAAAAAAAGGAACTTCTCTGTTGAATAATTGTATCTTTATAGAGAATCTTACAATTAGAAATAGTACTACAAATAAATATCTACTAAAAAACTTTAGACTAGAATTAAAAGAATCAACCATCCATGCATTGGTTGGGGCATCGGGGAGTGGAAAATCTACTTTAGCATTCACTATATTAAATCTGCTCCCCCAATATTTTAAAATTACATTTGATACCTTTCAGATTTTTTCTAATGACTATTTATCTATCACTAACTGGAATTCAATTAGGGGTTCCTCAATTGTATACATTCCTCAAAATCCAGTGGACTCATTTCATCCTTATTTAAATTTAATTACTCAAATATTTGATTTTTTCAATCAAAAAGAAATAATAATAACTAAAAAAGACATAATTTCAAATTTATATTCTTTTGGAATCCAAGATGTTGAAAAAAAGCTAGATCTATCCCCATTTTCTCTCTCCGGGGGAGAGAGACAAAGAGTTTTAATTGCTATTTCCTCCATGATCCAGCCGAAAATAATAATAGCAGATGAGCCAACTACTGCACTTGACTCTATCAATGAAAGGCTAGTATTGAAAGACTTATTAAAAATTAACAAAGAAAATCTAACTACAATTCTACTTATCACTCATGATAGAAGATTGGTAAGAGAACTTGCGGATGAAGTCAGTGTTCTAAAAAATGGGATATTGATGGACAATTTTCTGCTTAACAGTGGATCATTTCCAGATGGAATATCAGAATACTCCAAAACTTTATTACTAGAGAAATCACTGTGAAATCTTTATTTTTACCCTTACTATTTTTATATTTTTTTTGTTTTAATCAAATTTCCTCTTCCCCTATTGTTGAAAAAGTAGACAAATCTGAATTTCCCAAAATAAAAATTCATATCAGAGAAGAATTAAACAAACCTATCCAGAATCAAACAGTATCCATAAAAGAAACCTTAAATTCTTCAACAAAAGATATTGTTGTTGTTGATGTGCTTAAAAAAGTATCACAAAGGCCTGTAAAAATATTTTTTGTAGTACAAGCATCCTCTATTGAAAATAATTCCTATTCTAGAGAAATAGTTTCCTCAATTTTAAAAAAAATTGAAGATACAGACAAATTATCATTATATATTTATTCCAATGAAGAATTATTTTTTTCTGAAAATTTAGACCCAATTACAATTAATAACAAAATTTCATCCATACCAGAAGGTAAGATCAATAAATTATATTATAATTTAAATTCTCTTTTTTTAAAAATTAGGGAAGAATCAATGCCTACATTTATGATTCTAATATCTCATCAAAATCCTTCTGATTTTTTAAATCCAAATTCAATAATTTTTGAAACAGCATTAAATATGCATATTAGAATTCATTCTATAATGAGAGATGATACTACAGGGAATATATTGGCAAATAAAACAGGTGGTAGCTATTATTCTCTATCTGATAAGATGATTCTTAATAATTTATTTAATAATTTAGCATATATTAAAAAGACGCCTACTATTTTAGAGTACAATTCAGGATTTGAAGAAGCAAGTAAAGAAATCGATTCTCAAAAAATTAATATTGAATTAAAAATTGATAATTTAGTTTTTGAATTAAACTATAACATTGGCATTTTTAATTATATTGGATATAAATTTCAGGATGTTGAGTTCGTCTTCTCAATTCTAATTTCAGTCTTAATGTTATGTTTTATTTTTCTATACTCAATAATTAAAAATAAAGAAAAAACAAAAGAAGCTATTTTTAAAAATAGAAGGGATAATAAGTACAAAGCAGATCTCTATTACCATGAAAATAATGCATTTCATGAAGGAAATAAAGTAGCAGTGCTAACCACATCATCTTTTTCCTCTGATGAAGAAGATGACTTCTTAATAAAAGAACCTCAACAATTTCGATCATCCATAGAACCTGAAATACATTCACAAACACCTAGAGATCTTCCAAAAGGTAAACAATATTCAATAGCTTTTTTAATACAAAAAGAGGGTCCTAATCCTGGTAGACAATTTAATATCACCAAGGATGAGATTGAAGTTGGTAGTGCAATCTCCAATGATTTAATTTTAAAGGATAGTACAATATCCAACAAACATGCAAGAATAAAAAAGGTAAAAGGTACGTTTTATATTTATGATATTGTATCTCAAAGAGGAACTTTTGTAAATGGAAAAAAAGTTTTAAAGCCCAAACCACTATCTGATTTTGATGAAATACGGTTAGGTAGAACTTTACTTCTATTTAGAGGTAAGTGAGATGATTTATAATGAGAAATTATTAAATACAATAAAATCAGAAAGTTACGTTAGTCCAAAAATTGAAAAAAGAGTAACTGGAAAGAAAGGTGCTGGTCTTTTTGCAAAAGAAAAAATCTATAAAAATGAAATAGTAAGTATTTCAGGAGGAATAATCATTCCTTCTGAAGTTTGGGAAGATTTCAGAGAAGAATATGGTGATTACGCATATTTTATACATAATAATTTTTTAATTGCTCCACTTAATCCACAAGATCCAAGTGATGATTGGAGAATGAATCATTGTTGTCACCCTAATTGTGGTGTTAAAGGTCAAATAATTTTTGTAGCAATGCAAGATATAGAGATAAATGATGAGTTAACATTTGATTATGCAATGACTGAAACTGATCCAAGATATGATATAGATTTAAAATGTGATAAAAGTAATTGTAGAAATAAATTTACAGGAAATGACTGGAGATTACCAGAATTACAGAAGAAATATAAATCATATTTTTCATTGTATATTCAGGAGAAAATAGATAATCCCTAAAATAGCTCACAAATTAAGGGAAGAAAAAATAATTACCTTACCAAATTTAATATCTACAATTAGAGTTTTTACATTACCTTTTTTTTCTTATTTTGGTAAAGAATTTTCTTTTTATAACAATCAAACATATCTTATATATATATCAATAATTTATATTTTATGCATTAGTAGTGATTATTTTGATGGTTACATTGCAAGAAAGTACAAGTTAGAATCTATTTATGGAAAATATCTTGATCCTGTTTGCGATAAATTTTTTACAATAGTGAGTTTATTATTAATTTCTCTATATTTTGAATTTCCAATAATAATTATTTATATTATTATTATTCGTGAGATACTAGGTGTTTTAATTGGAACTATTTTATTTTTTAGAAGTGGGTTTCAAGGTGAGCCAAATATTTATGGGAGATTAGGTGTGATACTAGTTAGTATAAATATAGCTTATTATATAGGTTTAAAGGCTTTTTTTAGCAATGTAGTAATCACTAATAATATTTTAATAAACATTCCATCATGGTTATTATTAGTAATATATTTAATTGGAATGGTTGAATACTTAAAAAAATATTATAAAGATTTGGTATTTGCTCGAAGGGGGACTTGAACCCCCACACCTATCGGCACAAGCACCTCAAGCTTGCGTGTCTACCAATTCCACCATCCGAGCCTAATTCCATAATTTTTAAAGTTTTACTCTTGTAAAGCTAAAACCTTCAAAAATTCCATTTTAAGCCAATATCGAATTGAGAGTTTAAAGGTGTGTAAGGCGATACTGATTGGAGTTTGTAATCTGAATAGAATTGGAATCCTGGTTTTATCGATACTTCATCATTTGATTTGCTATAGATAGCATCAAAGACATTGACCAAATACACAAGGCTGGCTACTGATAGAACTTGTGTTGCCTGTAAGCCCTTTGATTCCGCTTGAGACAAATATTGATTGGATTGATTCAAATTGTAAAAAATCAATCCATTTGAAAAATTTTGAGTTTGAAGACCTAAAATTATTCCCAAGTTAGAGGAGTTTTCATATTGTTTTTTATTCTCTGAATAAGCTGAGACTAAGTTTTCCAAATAATATAGGCTTCCTAGAAATGTAATTGCATAGAGTCCTGACTTCACTTTTTGATTTTTATGGAATTGTCCAAAACCTGGTAGAATTGCTGATCGTATTCCATAGTTTAAAGCTTTTTTTTCTGGAATGAACGTAGAAACTTTACCTGTATCAATTGATCTTTCATTCGATTGAACAAGGTTAGAATTTTTTTCAATTATTGATAGATATTCTAAGGAAGAGCCTTTCTTATTTCTAGGATTAATAATGAATAAATCAAAAATTCCCGAGCTTACATTTTCTAAATTTATAGTAATTTCAATTTCTTTTTCACTTTTAAAAATTTGTTCAGAAATTTTAATATTTTCTTTTTCTGATTTTAATATTACTTTTGTATCACTTGTAAAATAATTTCCTTTGATTATGATCTTATGAATATTTGTATCATTTTGGATAGAGAATTTATTATTATCTATTTGAGGATTATAAACTTTATTAATAACTATATTTTGCCATTCAGTATATCCAGATATTTTTCCAAATTTGTTGTATACTCCAACTCTTTCCTCATACTTTCCCTCTGGTAACTTAATATAATATTTATTTTCAATAATTTTTTCATCAACTATTAATTTTTTATTGCTGTTCCTAATTTGTACGTGATACCCTTTAGCAGATTTTACAGATTCCCACTCTAATGTACTTTCTATATTATTATCTTCTATGTCAGTTGAAAAAATTGATATATTAAAAAATAATAATAAAAGAAGAATTTCAAGGATTTTATTCAACATAAAACTTCTTTTGTTCCTTTACCATTGGAATAATTGGCTTATCTGATAGATAAATTTTAAAATTCCCTACTTTTTTTTGGGAGAATAGTTCATTGTCATTTTTTCTGTAAACTGCTTGGATACTCCATTTGAAATTACCTTCTTCTAATTTAGTTAAATCTTTAAATATAAATTGATTATTATTTAGTTTAGATGTTTTAGTGATCAAATTTCCTGAATTATCTGTAATTTCTAATAAATAGGAATCAGCATTTTGTATTTTATCCCATTTAAAAATTAACTCATCAGCATAAGACATATCTATTCTTTCATTTTCTTTTGGAGATATTAAATTTGGATCTTTATTATTTTCAATTGTTACTGAATATATAGGACTATTTAGTAATTCACTTCCATCATCTGAGAGAAGTGCTACCCTCCAAAAATAATCTCCTTCTGAAGTAAATTTATAATTATATGAATTGGTATTTATTTTTGTAGTTAATATTTTTTTCTGAAATGTTTGATCTGGAGAAATTTCAAAAATAAAATTTGATGAAAAATCATTTTTCTTCCATGAAAATGTAATACTATCTTTTTCTAAATTAAATGAATTTTTATCCTGTGGAAACATTAACTCTAACTTATCTAATTCTTTTATTTCAAATGAATTAATATCTGAAAATTCAGATGCTTTATTATCCTTATTTGTTGCCATTACTCTCCAAAAATAGTTACCCGGGTTTAATTTAATAATTGGTTTAACTTGATTTACACCCGTTTTGAGTTCATATAGTATTGATTCAAATTTTTTAGATTGAGAAATTTGGTATAGATACTCTTTAATTTCTGGATTGTCTTTCCACTGAAAAACATAAACTCCCTTTTCAATTGCAAATCCATTAATTTTTGTATTATTAAATGGGGAATTTAATTTTGGTGGGTCTGGAAGTAGCGTAGACTCCAAGGTAAAACTTAAATTAGATGAAGTTTCGATTGAAAGATCTTGTGACACAGGATATGCTAAAATTCTAGCATAGAACTTTCCTTCAGGTAATTTATCAATAGTTGCAAAGTTCGAATTAGAGGAAATCTTTTTTAAAATTTCATTAAATGATGGATCTTTAGATATTTCAATAGAATAGTTTTTAAATAATTCATTTTTCTTCCAGCTAAATTCAATTAAAGGAGGAAGAGATGAGTACTTAAAAATTTTACCTTCTACGGGAAGAACTATTTCTGGAGGAGTAACACTGTATACATGTATCTTTCGAAGTACACTTAATTCCCTTTGTTTTTTAGTTTTAATAGAAGCTGACAATCTCCAGTAGTATGATCCTGGATCAAGTGATACTTGAATTGAATTCCCTCTTACCGGAAGATTGAATACGAGAGATGAAAATTTTGAATCTTTAGATATCTCCAAATGAACATCTTCTACAGCTTGTGTAGTAGTCCAATCAAAATCTACTAGGGTTTTTTGGGTTTTCGAATATATTTTATTAAGATCAATTGGATTATTTGGGAATAAATTTATTTCAGAAATTTCGATACCTGCTTCTGTTAAATTAGCAACCTCATTTTCTTTGAGTGTTGTTTCTTTCCCATTGCTTATAATTTTTGTGGTTCCTTCTGTTACTTGAAGTTTTAAATCATCCTTTCCATTTTTAGCCAAATTTATTGAGGACTTTCCAAGCTCTAAAACTTTGTCTCCAGAAGCAATCTTTAATTCTTTATGGGGTAACACTTCCCCCCCTATTTCACTACTTCCGTCGCCAGTACTAACTAAGGAAAGAGATCCATATGCAAAATTAATAATTGCAGAATCAGAAAAATCTAAATAAATCATACTGTTTTCATTGATATTAATTTTAGATTTATCATTTAAAGTTAAAAGTGCATCTGAAAAATCACCTGTTCTAATTGTATCTCTGTTTCGTACTTCAATTCCTGAATTGACTTCATCCCATATAACTTCAGAATCAAATTTTCTTTGGATTAGTTTATTTTTAAAAGTTAAAATTCCTATAACAGGATTTTGGCCTTCTTTAGAAGTCCTGGTCATATTTTTATATAATCTAAATGAAAAAATGGTTATAATAGTAAACAAAATTATTATATATAAATAAGATTTTTCAATGGTATTCATATTAATTATTTATGTGTTCTAGTATAAACTCCATCCCAATTTTCAGAGGGAGGATTTATGATATATGTTTCACATCTCTCTATTATCATATTTGCTGATTTATCTTTTTTTCCTCTTGCCTTTATAGATTCATTTAATAATTTTATAGCATTTGAGAAATCTCTGTTTAAATAATTCTTAAATGCATCCTGGTAAATTTCTGTAGATTCTTTTAGATTACCTGGAATATCAGATAAAGTGCTAATCAATTCATATAATTTCACAGGTTCATTTTTTCCCTTTACCCTAACTAAGTCTAATTCCCGAATGAAAAATTCATTTTGAATATTATCTTTTATCATTTCTGATATCAATATATTTACACCATAATCTTTACCTGCAGCTTCAAGCCTGGCAGCTAGGTTTACAGTGTCCCCCATCATGGTAAAGGATCCCATATTATCAGTTCCCATAAATCCAACCTTTGCAGGCCCAGTATTTAGACCTATTCGCACATCCATCTCTTGAGCTTCTTTAGAATATAAATTATTTTTTATCCAATACTCTCTAAGATCAGTCAATTTATTAATCATTTGTAGTGAGGCATGACAGGCTTTGATGCTATGATTGGGAACATCCACAGGTGCACCAAATATTCCTACAATCGCATCACCAATATATTTATCCAATACCCCGTTGTGCTTTTGTAAAATAAGTGTCATTGCTGAGAGGTATTCATTTAATAACGAAGCCAAATCAACTGATTTCAATTGTTCACTTATGTTTGAAAAACCGGCAACATCAGAAAAAAATGCTGTGATAGTCTTTTCACTTCCCCTTTTCAAAGCAACAAGATCATTCATGGCTTCCTGTACCACTACTGGATCAATCATACTTCCTAAGATACTTTTTACCTTTTCTCTTTCTTCTAGTCCTTTCGCCATAGTGATAAAATAATCTGTAAGGATTCCAACTTCATCATTAGTTGTTCTCTGTATATTTAATTTAAACATACCTTTAGAAATCTTAACTGTCTCATCTAACAAACTTAATATTGGGGAAGACAGTGATTTAGCAAAAATAACTATTACTACTAATGAAGTACATAGAGAAATAATCATAATATAAATATTTCTCTCTTGTATTTCATATACTGCTTCAAAAGCTTTATCTTCTGGAATAGTTGATATTATACCTATGTTTGAAAATCGGTATTTTAATTTTTGAAAAGATCCTAAATATCTGCGACCATCCTCACCCTCAAAAGATTGCTGTCCATTTGTAGTCTGACTACTGAGCATACCCCTAACAATTGGACTTTCAATTAAATTTTTTCCACCTAGTAATAATTTAGGATCGTGATGTGCTATTACTGTCCCATCCCCACTTACCATAAAAGTTTCTGTAATACCTGATTTTTTAAATGCATCTAAGATAATTTCTAACTTTATCATAATAACTAAAATTACATCATTAGTTATATCATCATCATCTTCTAATGGTGGAATTGAAATACAAATAATTGGTTCTTGAAATCCCTGGCTTGCATTTATAAGTGTGGATAATCCAGAAAAAGATTTTTTAAATTCAATTTGATTTCTTTCTATAACATCATTTATATCCTTTTTTTCAAGTGATACTTTACTAAGATAAACAGTATTGTACAATGATTCTACTTGAACTATTTTATCATCTTTTAGTTTATAAACTCCCAAATAAATAAAATTGGAATCATTTTTGAAAAATTGCTCTAGAAAAAATTCTCTCTGTTGTTGGAATTTAAAGTCCTGTTTTAGTGTCAGAGCCAATTGTTTTCCTTTATCAACAACTGCATTTAAATCAGCTCTAACTTTTAATTCTACTACCCTTACTAACTCTAAATTAGTCTCTAGTATTCTAACTTTATTATCAGTTTTAAAAAAATATGTTGCTAATGAAATTATTGCAGAAGTTGTAACTGCTAAAACAGATGAGATTACAACCATAAGTTTAAACTGGATTGAAAATTTTGCTTTATCTTTTGATGGTTTTTTAGAATCAAAATTTACCTTAGGATCTTCTGAGCTTAAACCTGTAGATAATTTATTTGAATTTAAAGAATTATTCATATCTGATATAGGGATAGCGTACATTGTATCACTATTCTCTTCTTTAGAGATCAGGTTTTCTTTCTTTCTAAAATTGTTCCAAATTCCCATACTTAAGTCCTATTTTTATCAAGAGAATATTATTTATTTAGCCTATAAATAATAAATCTTATGAATACTTTATCTTTTTGAAATTGCCTTATCTATCCTGTTCAACAATGTTTGCATATTCTCATCTTCCCATGGTTTATGACAATATGCAATCACGATTTTCCTCTTTTCACACTCTATAAAAAATGAGTAGAGATATTGCATATATTCTAAATTATTATTTATTTTTATATGGTATTTTAAAGTTTGATTAGATTCTGATCCTATGTAACCCGAATCTTCAGGATTGTCTATTTGAGTTATAGAATCAACCCATTCTACTTTGCAGTCAGGTGAATAATGTCTATACTTCGCTCCAGGACTAAGGAGTTTAGAATGACTCTTAGAATTATATGAAATTTCCGGGATATACGTTCGTATTGCTTCCATGGACATACCACCGGGTCTAAGAATTACTGGAGGCTCACTTGTCAAATCAACCACAGTTGATTCTACTCCTATTTCTGTTGTTTCCCCTTTTAAAATACAATCTACCTTACCATAAAAGAATTCCTTTGCATATGAAAAATTTGTAATTGAGGGCTTACCACTTATATTAGCAGAGGGTGCACTCACCGGTCCTGAAATTCTAAGCATTTTATTGGTTATGATTAAATTTGGAATTCTAACTCCAATCGTATCTAAACCCGAGGAGAAAATATTTACTTTTTTCTTCAAAATAAAACTTATTGGACCGGGTGTCAAAAAACCTATTCTATCTCTATTCAAATTAGAAATATGTACTACATTTTCAATTGAATCTAAATCTGAAAAGTGAACAATAAATGGATTATCTTGTGGTCTATTTTTTATTTTATAAATTTTTTTACAAGAATCAAAATTAAATGAAGATGCACCGATGCCATATACTGTTTCAGTGGGAAAGATAACTACACCGCCATCTCGTAGTATCTCTCCCGCTATTTCAGGATTTTCAGTTATTTCCGTTTTCAGGAGCGTCCCTAACTTCTTCATCATTGAAAGGGATTTTCCCAGATTCATCCTTTGAGGATTTATCTTTTTTAGCAATTTTTTCTATAGGTTGTATTTCTATATTTTTTACAGGGGGTAATTTATTGGTAACCAGTAAACTCAAGTAATCATTGATTGATGGATCATTGTTTGATAATAATTGCCAAAAGGAAAAACCTGCTAGATCATACTTTCTCAGTAATGTCATTTTTTCTTCAAAGGCTTTTTTATTCATAAAAAATGCAACCCTATCACAACCTTCTGAATGATACCAAAGGCTTGGATCTTCATAAATTTTATTCTCATGAATATCAATAAATTTAGTTAAGTTTTTCCATGTCTTTGAATTTTTCTGTTCACTTAAAATCTTAGGTATGTTAGTGGGTTGGTAAAAAGAATGTTGATTACTTCTTATCTTTACCGCAGTATCCCAATACACAGCTTTTGCCCTTGTATTGCAGTTTAATGCCCAATCATAACCATAGGTTGGTATAGCCATATAAAGTTTTTCGGATGGTATGCGTTCTTTAGCATATTCAATTATTGATTTTAACCATACATTTGGAGCTTGCGGACCCGGTCCCGGATTTCTATACTTTCTTGGATGGAGTTCATATGCCATAATTTTAATCTTATCTGCATATTTACCCAGAAATGCATAGTCATGAGTCAATGGACCTCTCCAATTCTCTGCGAAGTCTTGGGTGATTGGTTTATTTAATCCGTTGCATTTTGTAACTTTGACTTGGCTCGCAGAAGTTTTTGGATGGAGAGCTACAGATAGAATCTTTTTTCTAGCTTTTAATTCTTTACTTAAGAGAATAATAAATTCTTCAAACTTTTCTTTTTTATTACATGTCATACCTTCATAATCAATATCAATTCCATCGTAACCATATGTTTCTATCTCATTGATAATTTCATGAATATGTTTCTCTCTTATATCATTTCTTCCATTCATTCCAATATTTTCAGAAATTTTTTCTTTTGGATTTTCCCATCTAAAAATAGTAGGAATGATTAAAACATCAGGATTGAGTCTTCGCATTTCTTCTACTCTTTCCTTTCTACTTGTTTTACTCCACATACTTATCAATTCACCCGTATTTACCATGCCTCCTTTCATTGTATAAATAAAAGGATGGACTTCATGGTAGTACTTAATATTTTTTATCATCGCACTATAATCAGAAAACCATGTGGATGCTTTAAATTTACTATTTTTATCCAGGATTGATTTAATTGGTTCTTCTGAAGGTAGGTTCGAAGGCTGAGGATTCTGTTCTCCAGATTGATTTGATTCTATGGTTTGTGGTACAGACTCTTCATTGGATACCTTTTGTTCCGGTGTTCTTTCAGGTTCTTTGGATGTGCTGTTTTCCAAGGGAAGTAATTTATTTGCAGGTTCAATATCTCCATGAAAGTTTCCTGAAATCAATTGGAATCCAGTTAGAAATAAGATTCCTGATACTATGGATGCTCCCGCTACAATTTTAATTTTATATTTTGATTCTTTTGACAATTTGGACTCCATTAAGGGGGGGTTCCAGGAAGATTATTTGGTTGTTGATCCGATCCTGGTAAGTTCATATTTATATTTAATATTGGTGAAGAAATTGTTCCCTGCAAGGGTATGCATGGATCCTTTCCATCTTTTGCCATCAAGGTTAGCATGTCAGAAATATCTTGCCTTTCAGATATAAATTCCTTAGATAATTTTGGACAAATTTCCATGTCTAATCTTGAGTTTTTAAAGTTTGGAGATAAATCTAATCTACCTTTGAGTTGTATTTTCGCTATTGAGAGATCTACTATAGCTTTTTCAAAACTAATTCTTGATCCATTTTTTTTCATATTGAGTGTGATAGATTTGATAGAAGTTCCCGAAAGATCTCCAAGAACAGGAAAAGATGATATTCTTGTGATTTTACCAGCTCCAGAATTTATAGAAATACTCCCATTAAAGGTAGGAGTCTCCCGCTCTGATTGGACCAAATTGATATCAGATTGAATAGATTTTGATGAGATGAAAAGTTCATCAGTCTCTATTGAAAATGCATATATTTCAGAATTTGATACAATATTCCCATTATAAAATTCAGATAAATTTAAAGAAAATTGAACTTCCTCAGATTTTAACTCTATATTATCTTTTGTAACCACATATAAGGAATCGACAGATTTCGTTCCGAGAATAGGAAAATTCAATTTTTTAAAATCTATAATAAATCCACTATTTTGGGTATTTCTAGTGATATAGTAATGTAAAATTTCTTCGACAGGGAAAAGTGAAAATATAAATAAAAAAAGTCCAATAAATCCAGAAAGGGAAAGTAGAATAATTTGTTTTATAGAGAGTGATTTATCGTGTTCCTCAAAATCTTCTTCTAGTATCTCCTCTTCAGGGAGCTCTTCAGTAGAATCTTCTGGGGTTAATTGTTTAGGATTTTCTATTTCAGCCATTTTTCTTTCCTAATTTGCTATAAGAGGATAACTTTAAATTTACATCGTAAACTTCTTTTCCTGCAATAGGTTTTCTAAAGCTAATATAATCAATTTTACTATTGATTTGTTTATTCATCTCAATATCATAGATGAGCTTTAAAATATCTTGGAGAGGAACAGATCGGAATGTAATATCTATTGTAGTTCTATTATAATTTTTTAATATCATAGAATTCGTATCCTTCATTGTTTGAACTCTATCTTTTAGAGAATACCGTAGCATGATCTGATCTAATTTTGAATAAATATCACTAATTTTTTCTTCATCTCCTGACTTAAGAGATCTATAATAATTATAATCTTGTATTGCTTTGTCTAATGCTGTAAAATTACTCCTAGTCTCTATTACCTGTTGGCTCAATTCAACTCTATAGTTGTAGAGATTGGTAACTATATTTAAAAATAAAAGAAAAAGTAATACACCTATTCCACCAAATATGAGTAATCTTTCCCTATCATCCAATTTACTCAGCATTTGAGTCTCCTTTGGATTCTTTTGATTGTTTTTCACTTCCGCTTACAAGTTCGAGTTTTATTTTAAAACTTACTCTCAACTTTGCAACACCCTGTATCAAGCGTTTGTTTTGAACTTCTAGATTCTTAAAAATTTTACTCTTTTCTAATGAAGATTGCACAATACCTAAATCACTGAATTCATCAACCTTCCCATAGATATGAATCTCGTTTCCGTCATATGTAAATTGCTCCAATACAAAGTTTAATTCTTCTTTTGGTGGAAATAAATTTGTGATTTCAAAAATAATATCTAATATACTTTCCTTGCTTAAAAATAATCTTACAATTTCTGATTTTTTTTGCTCTTTTTTTACTTCTGCCAATGCTTCTGCCATTACATCATCTTCTTCAGTTATTGTTCTTCCAAATCCCTGGCTAAACTTATCTCTGAGCATTAGTTCTTGTGTTTGGATTTTTTTCTTATCATTTAAAATACTAACTAAAAATACAGAAATGAGGATGGTAAATGAGAGAAATAATAATATAATATGTGCTTTAAAATTAGAAAATTTTATTAAATTTTTATTTAATCGTTTTGAAAATTCTTCTGTTAAAAAATTAACTTGCTCTTGTTTTCTTTGTCTATAGTGATACCCCATAGATATACAATTGATATACATTTCTTGTTCTACATCTAAAAAATCATATCTTTTGTAATTAAAACCTGTAAGATCAAAGAGAATTTTTTCGGTATCCTTAAAGAGTGATGCTCCTCCAGATATATAAATAGTATGGGGTCTCTCAGCAGCTCGAATTGTATGGATACTTTTTAGTACTTCGTTTGCGATTTCTTTGATGGAGTCCCTAACCATGGAGAGAATTTCTGTAACATTTTCTATGGAGAGAAAATACCTTTTTCTAAAATTTTCCAATTCCAATTGATCGGGATCATAAATACTAAATGTGATTGAATGTTTTAAATCTTCTGCTTCTTCGGAGCCCATTCTAAGCAATTTTCTAATTTTTTCTGTTATAAAGTCACCACCCCCAGCAAAAAATCGGGAGTGTATCAATCTACCTTTTTCTAATAAATTAAAAATACTTACTTTTCCACCGATATCCAATTGTGCATAATGAGTGTCATTGATTGTTCTGCCATAAAAATATTTTCCATTTGCACCCAATGTAATTGGATCAGTACTCATACACTTCAGAGAAATATCCGGTCTAGAAAATGGAACTGCTGCTTTCTCAATATCAGTGTTGTGAGAGGAGAATGTAATTACCCTTGTAGCCTCCGCTTCCATTCTGCTTATACTTCCCTGAACAACCATGTCCTCAATAGGAAATGGCACAACGTTCTCAACCTCAAAGGGTATCACTTCTCTAACAGCTTTTTCATTTCCAAGTGGTACTACAATATCGCGAATAAAGATTTTATCTAATGGTAAGTTGATAATAAATGTTGTTTCTTCGGGAAAAAAGCTCTGTATAAATCTTACAATGTTGTATTCATATTCATCTCCTTCATCTGACTGGAAACGAACTAATTTTAGTGATTCTGAACGGAGAATTGTTACACTACCCAAAATCTCTTTATGTAAGACACCTTTGATGTATGAAGTGCCATAGTCTATTGCAAGATACTGTTCGTAGACCATTTAATCCTCAGCATAAAAAAGAATTTGATCATTTGGTAGATCAAAAAGACAAGTGACCCTTCGAGTTGCTTTTCCAAACTTCCCAACTCCAACAATTTTATATATCTCTCCTTTTGTTTTCACCCTTCCCCCCGAGACAGCGGTTCCATCTCCAGCAAGCTCATTGTAGAGGGTAAAACCACTAGCAGTCTTCGTTTGAAATTCGGCAAATTTTTCTATATCTTTCAATTCTTTAATATATCCACCCTTTTCTAATTTAAACTTCAACAATTTCATGGCAGCCTGTTTGGTCATAAACTCTGAGAGAGACATGATAACATGGTATGGGGCAGCGTTGATATTGATCCGATCATCGCTGGTGTCTCTATAAGGTAAGTATGCAGTAATATTATTTGATAGCACAAAATCCAAATCTGTAACAAGTAGTTTTTCTTCTTCAGAAAGAAAATCCTTAGAATTATTTTTGTCAAAGTCTTGGGGTTTGAGTGACTCATAAACTAATTTTCTAGTATAACCCTTAATTGAAGTCAATTCAGAAAGATTATATAGGGGGCCATTTTTAATTTTTCTGGGGGGTTTTAATCCACTGTAGTAATATATTTCTGCACCATTTCCTATCTCTTCTGAATTTTCATCAATCCAATCCATAATAGGAAATATTTTTTCCCTTGGAATTGCCAATTGTTCATATAATTTTTGCATCATTTCTTGGACTCTTAAATTTGGTTGTTGGTCATAGGCTCTTATCAGATAGTTTATATTGATCTTTCCATCTTCGGGAGAAATTTTATAAAAAATAGTCCCATTTCCCAAAGGTACAGGGGGAGGATTAAAAGCTATCCCCGATTGGTACAATACCTCTTCAGGAATTTTTTTAAGTGCTCCCAAGCCACCCTGCATGCCTGCCCTTGCCAAAAGGAATGCCTTGAAACCTTGGGCATTAGTTCTCGCAATTTCATACTCGGTAGCCATTTCTTTAAAGTAGGTAGTGGAAGTAAAAAAAGAAGCAGAGCCAATGCTCACAACTAGCATTATGATGATCATTCCTTTTTTAGTTACTAAATTTCTATTTGTTTTCATTTAAAAAATATCCCCGGATATGCTAAGGACTCATACTTCATTTCAGTATCACCTACTAAAGCGATTAGTTCTATTCTAATTAGTTTAGGAACTTTTTTTATATCTTTTGTGTCCCAATCATCCTGCCACTTGTCTCCCCTTTGAGAATATTTTAATTGAAAACTAGTGACATGATCGAGTAGTATATGTTCTATGCCTCCATTGAATGGATCTTTGTCTACCATCTCATCTTCTCTACGTATCAAATTAAATTCGTCAGGAGAATTTTGCATTGGTTTTAAGAAAAAAGTAACTTCTCTGATTGCAGGGGATCCTATTTCTTCCGCGTTGGGATGATTTGCAGCAAAGGTTACCATATCCCGTCTTGCATTTTGAACCCCATCTGTTTTTCCAACAAAAACAAGATTTCTGTGACCATCCACATAATAGGTTTGGGAGAGTGTGGATCTTATGTTTTCAATTGCAAAGAAAATATCCTGTCTAGATGTTCCACCTTTCGGAGTTGTACTACGAGATATTTTTAAAGAAGTATAATAAGTAGAGAAAATTCCTGTGAAAATTACTCCTAAGAGTGCCACTACTATTGATAATTCAATGAGAGTGAGGCCTTTTCTTAAAAAATAAAAAGATGATTTTTTTAAATATGAAGATAGGTAATTTTTAAAATATTTTTTTATAAAAAAAAAAGAATTTGAAGCTTTTTCACTTCTCATATCTATTTTAAAACTTCATCTAATGCGGTAGATTCAAAAGAAATAAATTGATAAACTAATTTATTTTTTGGACTTTTTTTATTTTCTTCGGAGACTTCTTGATTACTTACAAAAATTGGAGGCAGAAATGATTTTTTTTCATTTTCATTATAATATAAAATTATACCTATCATTTTTCCTTTAATTCGATATGCTTGTCCTACAAAAAGTCCTACTGTTTTTATTTCAGCTTCTCTATCTAGGTAATCTCTTCTATATTTGAATAATATTTCAGTGCCATCTAAATCATAAAATATAATATAATCAGATTCTTTATTTTTAAAAAATAATTTCCATTCTTCAGGATATGTTCCTTCTTTTTTATATTCTAAGATTCTTTTTTCTTTATAACTTATATCTTTCTCATATTTTTGTGGGAAAAGTTGTGAAGTTAAGAGAAAAAAAATAAATAGATTTTTCATTTTTTAGGATCATTTGGAAAAACTGGTTCTTTTTTCTCAATGGATGTAGATTTCTTTTTTAATTCTTCTAATGCTTTCTTTGCCACTTCTTGGACTTTTTTACTCGGATCCCTCTGTGCTTTGTATTCTAATAACTCTACAACTTCTATATTGTTCTCAATTTCTCCAAGTTGTTTGATGGCTCGCAATCTAACATTTGGATCATCATCTTTTGCATAACTAACTAAATCTTTTAGTATTTCAGTATCACCCAGAATAACTAGTGCTGCAATGCAATGGATTTTGAGATTTGAAAGCCTTTTTGTTTCTAATTTACTTTTTGTTTCGTTTATTTTATCCAGCACTGACTTAATTTTAGGGATAGATTTGCTGGCATTCATTTTACCGAGTGCATGAACAGCATACGCTCTAGTGGTAGGTTCTTCATTTTCATCGATCAGGGCATCAAGGAGTGCTGATTCTGCCCTCGGATCTTTGACCTTCCCAAAGTACAATGCAATTGCCGACCTAGTGTTTGTGTGGGTACTTTTTTCTTTAAACTTTTCTTCTAAAAATTCTGCGGCTTGTTTTCCTGATTTGAGTTCACTCAGGGCTGTGATGGCACTTCCGGTAACCGCTTGATTTTTGGAAAAATCCTGATTCTTTATAAAAGTCAACAGCTCAGGACCTGCCTCTTCAAGTTTTAATCTCTGGATTGCCATGATGGCAGCTTCTCTCACATCATCATTTTTATCAGTGAGGGTGGATATTATACTACTTGGCTCCTTGTTAAATTCTACCTCGGCGAGAGTTCGCAAACAGAAAATCTTTACTCCCATATCACTTTCCGTGCTTAAGATATGAGAAATTTCTTTGAAGAGTTCCTCAGCATGCTCCCTGGGAAAGTGAACAACTTCACGCATTGCTTCCTTTCTTTCCCGATTGCTTCCATATTTTAGGATTTTTTCAATGATTTCCTTTTTTTTGAGTATTTGGTCTCCACTCAATCCCTGAGGGGTTTGTTTTTTCTTTTTTCTGGAAGAATCAGCTTCTTTGGAGTTAGATTCAACTTCTCGAATAAATTCTGAAGAATCGGATTCTCCTTCCGTAGGAGTTGTAACTGCAACTCCTGATTTTTCAACGGAATATAAAACCAGAAAGGGGTTTACCAAGAAAAGGATGGATAGAGATATAATATAAGTTTTCATAAGTTTACTTTTGGAGCGCCCTGTTTTCTTTTTCCAATTCCAAAATTCTCTTATTGAGATCATTGAGCAATCGTTGGTTTTCCAGATTTTGTCTAAATTTATTGAAAAGTTCTTGGATGTCCCGACTGAGAGTATCGATATTCCAAGGTTTTTCCACATAGCGGTTGAGTCCCCCATAGTTAATTGCACGGATCGCAGAATCCAAACCGGCCTGGCCTGTAAGTAATATCTTGATTGTATCGGGTAGTCTTTTGTGAATTTCTTCCAAGAACTTATCTCCCTTCATTCCGGGCATTACTTGGTCTGAAATGATTACTTCGATGACTTCCCCACTTTCCTGGATGTCATCTATGAGACTGAGAGCAACCTCTGCACTGTCTGCAATTTCAATATAGTGTGTCGAGTGAAATCTTTCCCGTAACTGCTCTTGGAGAGTTTCTAGAACAGTTACATCATCATCTACACAGATCATATATCCCTTATTCATTCCTTTTCCCTGCCAATGTTACTATATTAAAGCTACTCATTTAGTCAAACAAATGGGTGTTTGAACTTTTGGAGCGGATAGAAGTGAAATGGGTAAATTAAAAGTACCTTTTTAAGATCTCCATACCCCTCTCTTTGTAAACCATATCTTCCTGCTTGTGCTCAGGTTTACAATCTTTGTCTATCATCCATTCCAACTCTTTTTTGGCTTTTTCTCTGTTTCCTATATCTATATAAAGTTCGGCAAGATATAGTCGATTATTGAAAAACTCCGGAGCAATTTCTACAGCCTTTTCTAAATGATGAAGTGCTTTTGTTTTATTTCCCACAGAAATTGGCCAACCGGGTGCCATATGATACAATCTACCCAGAGCTCGATGTGGACCTGCAAAGAAAAATTTCTCATTTTCTTTGAGGACAATCTCATAACTCTTCTTCATGGGATCAACAGATGCTAAAGATGCCATCATCCCCCTGCACAATCCCAAACTACCCACATTGGAAGCATACCAATAATTCCCATAGATTGCCCTGGGATTGAGAGTGACCGCTTCCTTCCCAAAGTTTACTCCATGTTCATAGTATACTTCTTGTTTGCCTGGATCATTCACTTCTAACAATCCTTTGTAAAAATATGCACTGGAAAGTTTTCCATTGATAATATCTTCATTTGGGTATGTTGATTTTAAATTCATCAATTGGTTTATAGCTATATCTAAATTTCCAGGAGTTTCTCTTAAATCTAAGTGCTGGCTGATCTCTCTGAGTAAATCTTTAGTAAACATAAACCGTCCTTATCTTAAAAGGTTTAAATGCGATGGCTTAGAAATTGGATGTTTATCTACTTTCCATATATCTTTAGCATATTCCAAAATGGTTCTGTCACTGGTAAATTTTCCAATTCTAGCTACATTCAATATAGATTTCCTAACCCATGTATCTCGGTTCATAAAATCATCCGATATCCTCTTTTGGATGCTTGAATATGATTCATAATCTGCAAGAAGCATATATACATCGTCATACAATAAGTTATCATGAATTGGCATAAACAGATCTTTATTTCCATTTGAAAAAAATCCTTCCCGAATCAAAGTAAAGATCCTTTGGAGTTCCTCGCTCTTATGCAATTCACCTGAAGGATGATAACCATTTTTTTTCCATTCTTGAACTTCTGGAGTTTTTAAGCCAAAAATATAGATATTCTCTTCTCCAACCTCTTCCATGATTTCCACATTTGCACCATCTAGAGTTCCAACAGTAAGAGCTCCATTGAGTGCAAATTTCATATTACCGGTACCGCTTGCCTCTGTACCGGCTGTAGAAATTTGCTCGCTGAGGTCACTTGCTGGAAAAATCTTTTCAGCAAGTGATACGCGATAATTTGGTAAGAATACGACCTTAATTCTATCATTTACATTTTTATCATTATTGATTACATCTCCAACAGCAGTGATAAACTTAATGATTATTTTAGCCATATAATAACCCGGAGCTGCTTTTCCACCAAAAATAAAAGTTCTAGGTACTACATCTAAAGCAGGATTTTGTTGTATTCGGGTATATATCCCTACCACATGGAGTATATTTAGTAGTTGCCTTTTGTACTCATGAAATCTTTTTATTTGAACATCAAAAAGTGAATTTGGATCTACAATCACTCCCGATGTGCTTTTTATTATATCAGCAAGGTATATTTTATTTTCTTTTTTTATTCTGTGCCAATCTTCTCTAAAGCTTGAGTCTTCGGTGAATTTTTCTAGATTTTTTAATTGATTTAAATCTTCAACAAACCCAGCTCCTATTTTAGAATTTATCAAAGAAGTTAATTTAGGATTTGCTTTGATTAAAAATCTGCGATGTGTAATACCATTTGTTTTATTATTAAATTTTTCTGGAAATAATTTATAAAATGATGGGAATACCAAAGATTTTAAAAGTTCTGTATGGAGTGCAGCAACTCCATTTATACTATGGCTTCCTATAATAGAAAGATTTGCCATACGTACTTTTTTATCATCCCCTTCGAGTATGATTGACATTTGAGATATATCATGCTCTGTAATGCCTGGAACATTCCTAATTTCTTCTATGAATCTTCTGTTTATTTCATAAATAATTTGCATATGCCTAGGAAGTAAATGTTCAATTAAAGATACATTCCAGGTCTCTAATGCTTCCGGTAAAACCGTATGGTTTGTATAGGCAAATACTCCCTTGCACAATGCCCAGGCTTCATCCCATTCTAAATGCTCTAAGTCCACAAGAATATGCATTAGCTCTGGTATTGATATACTTGGATGTGTGTCGTTTAATTGAATTGCTACTTTGTTAGGGAGTTCGGTGAAAGTTTTTTGGTCTCTTTTGAATCGATGGATAATATCTTGGAGAGCAGCGGATGCCATCAGATACTGTTGCTTTAAACGAAGGATTTTTCCCTGCTCTGTTTTGTCATTTGGATACAGGACTTTGGATATATTCTCTGATTTCTGTTTATCTTCTACTGCCTTTAGATAATCCCCGTGATTGAAATAATCGAAATTAAACTCTTCAGAAGAACGTGCAGACCAAAGCCTTAGGTTGTTTGTGGTGGTGGTATTGTAACCCGGTACGGGGTAATCATACGCTACTGCGAGTACGGATTCATTGGGAATCCAAACTGCGTTTATCCTTCCCGTTGGGCTTACCCTATTTTCAACCCTACCATAAAAATAAATTGGATAGATAACTTCTACTCTATGCAACTCCCATGGGTTTCCCTCGGACAGCCAATGATCAGGTTTTTCCACCTGGTAACCACCTTCTATCATCTGGTTGAAGATTCCATATTCATATCTCAAACCATAACCAAATCCCGGTATTTCCAGAGTAGAGAGAGAGTCCATAAAACAAGCTGCCAATCTTCCCAAACCACCATTTCCCAAACCAGCGTCGTGTTCGTGTTCTTCTATTTTAGAGATATCATAGCCAAAAGTTTGAACGGCATCTTTCATAATATCAAAGATCCCGAGGTTCAATATAGAATTGGTAAGGGTTCTACCCAATAAAAATTCTAAGGAGAGATAGTAAACACGCTTAGGATTGTTATTTCGGTATGTCTCCTGTGTATCATTGAATCTATCAATAATTAGATCCCTCACGGCATAGCTAACAGCTTTGTAAATATCTTCTTCAGTAGTATTATTTTTATGTTTTCCCAGAGTATATTCCAGGTGGTGGGCGATTTTATTTTGCATAATATCCTGACTGATCTGCCTATCAGCAGCCAGCAGTGCCCAAAGTTTGTCATGTGAGTTATCACGAACCATTTTTACTCTCCTATCCAGTTTGATAAAAATACTGGATAACCCGAAGTTTGGGCAACTGAAATTTCTTGTCTAGAGGTTTTATTGAAAAAAAATATAAAAAATATTTCTATCTATTCTAAATCAAAAAATATTCTTTTATATTAAAATGATAAGATTTCCAAATCCTAATCACAAACGGGTGGATTTAGGAATTTACGAATTGACCTCATCCATTGAGAGGTACAATATGAGTTATGGCTAAGATTATTTTATTATTTTTAATGTCTTACTTTGTTATTAAAATTATTAGAATATTTCTAAAAGTAAGGGTAGTTCGATATGATAATTTTGATTCTTTTAAGGGCCTTCAAAAGGAAATAGATATAACAGATAAAGTAAAAATTGTTCCCCTAGATGATGAGAAAAACTCTAGAGAAAACTAGATTTTTTCCGATACTAAATAATAATGAAATCTTCCATTCTCCGAACCATTTCCCTACTTTTTCTGCTCTTTTTTATTAGTTCCTGCTTTGAAGAATCAGGTGAATTTGGATTTGCAGTGACCCAAGATGATGGAAAAACAGACTTGGAGCTGGATCTCGAAAAAGTCAATGAGTACAAAATGATGAAAGAAAAGATCATTTTCTCCCCAAAAGATACAATCCATTATGTATTTAAATTCCCACTTAATCCTTTGGCTACCTATAGTTCCAAGGATGAATTCAGTGTGAGTCTGGAAAAAGAATCCCTTGGATTTGTAGAAATTGATTTAAAAAAGAAGTTTATGAATACGGATAGCAATGTTTTACAAGATAAATTTAAGAACTTAGACATAGGGCACTATGTCATGAAAATATCTTTTGAGGGAGAAATCATAGACAGTGTTTACTTTGATGTGGTTCCGGTAGAGGGATACTCATTAAACAATGCTGAATCCAATTCCATTGAAAATGAAAAAGATGAGTTGATTCGTTATAGTAGGTAAAAATGAAATCATAGGAATAGTAAATTTTTATAGAAAGAAATTGTTCTAAAATTTCAATTTTAATACTCAGATTTCCAATGAAATTTAAAATGAATCAATTAATCATTGATTCAAATTCATTTTGATAGATAACTGACCGTGAGACTTTTTGCCCTGCAAAAAGCCCCTCGGAGCGGTCTAGATCCTATGCGAAAATGCATTTACCCAGATTTCTGATTAGAAATTTGCGTAATATCATCTAACTTCAGTAAAACCTTAGACGTGTATTTTCTGTTTCTCTAAATATATGCTTGTAAAATTTTTAGAATCTTCGACACTTTAGATGAGGTTAGGCTATGAAAACAGAGACTGTAAAAATGCTCAAAGTATTTTACGACGGTGGTTGTGTTGTCTGTAACCATGAAATTGATTTTTATAAAAAAAGAGATACATCTAATAAAATAGATTGGGTGGATATAAATGCAGTGGGCTTTGATGCAAACCTTTTTGGATTGCATCCTATGAAAGTGAGAGAAAGATTTCATAGTATTACCCGGGAGGGAGAAATTTTAGATGGTGTAGAATCATTTAAAACCATTTGGAATGTTCTGGGTATTTTTAAACCCATGATATTTTTTGCTGAAACCAAAGTAACCAGAAAGCTAATGGATCTGGGATACATTGTATTTACAAAGGTTCGTCCATATCTTCCCAGAAAAAAAGCGGAAGACTGCGGGGATGCCTGTGTGGTCGATTATTCCAA
>CAMCZP010000006.1 GCA_945887855.1 Leptospira interrogans serovar Manilae
TATTCAAAGAATTTAAAAATTTTTGAAAAGCAAAGGAAATGCAAAAAAATTGATTTTTAGGATTTTCTCCATATTTACACTTTTTTTTTATTAGTAATAAATTATGGTCTGAGTAATTATAACAAAATTATATGATAGATTTAGATAAAGCATACGATACCCTAATTTCTGGAGAAGTAGTTCATTTTCGCCATAAATTTGTATCTGATGAAGATCTTAAAGATTATTATAATTTATTCTTTTTAGTGCTCAGTTACTTCGACCAAATTTTTCTGTTAGAAGTAGGATTTACAATTATCAAAGAAATCTTAATCAATGCTGTAAAAGCAAATGCAAAGAGAATTCATTTTAGAACAATTAATTTAGATATCAACATTCCAGAAGAATATGAGAAAGGAATGGAATCCTTTGCTGAAGAAGTTACCTTCAAATGGATTGAGCAGGAACAATATCTAGAAACTTCAGAATATTTTATAGAGTCAATATTCCAGTTTAAAGATGGAAATTTTTTATTTATTGTAGAAAACAATACAAGTGTTCAGCCAGAAGAACAGGTTAGAATTTTAAAAAGAGTGGAAGCTGCAAGATCTTACAATGACCTATCAGATGCATTTGAGGATATGTCAGATTCTACAGAAAGTGCAGGCTTAGGACTAGTTCTCACACAAATACTTCTGAAAAATTCGGGGATAGGAATAGATAAGTTTAAAATGGAATTTTTCCAGGATAAAACAAAAGTCTCTCTCTTAGTCCCATCTAATGTAATACCAATTACTCCACCTATGTCAAAGTTTAATGTACAGGCATTAGATGAAATTGAAAAATTACCACCATTGCCTAAGACACTAAATAAAATTCTAGAACTCTGCGGAAATCCAGATACAAATATATCAAGCTTGAGTTTAGAAATTGAAAAGGATCCTGCATTGACAGCAGACTTATTAAAACTTTCTAACTCTGCCTACTATGCTGGGAGATCTAAAGTAAAAACTATCCAGGATGCTATTAAGCTTGTTGGACTTAAGAACTTAAAAAACCTTTTATATATCTCAGGTGTCACTAAAATTATGAACTCGAGATACAGCAAAGCAAATGAAATTTGGGAACATTCTGCAAAATGCAGTTTTTTTGCTAGGCTTTTATCACAAGAGCTAAATCTTTCCAAACTATCTGATATAGCAGCAACTGCGGGACTTTTACATGATATAGGCAAATTAATTTTATTATCCCTTGATAAATCAATTACAGGAAAGGTAGATTTTTTAAAAGATAAAGAAAAAAATAATAGTGTATTACTTGAAGAGTTCACACTGGGAATCAGCCATCCAGAAATTGCAGGAAAACTATTAGCTAAGTGGCAATTCCCAGAAGAGCTAATTGCTGTAGCACAGTACCACCATCGTCCATTTTTAGCTCCCTCTGAACATAGACAATTAGTGAATATCATTTATCTAGCAAATATGATGATAGATATCCAAGATGGAAAGACAAGCTACTCTATTCTTCATTTTTATATTTTAGAAGAGTTTGGGATTAACAAAAAAGAAGATTTTTTTAAAATTATGGATAAGATAGATAAAATTTATAAACTAAATCAATCTTAACTTATTCTTCAATGGGTGGGGGTAAGATATATTCACTGATTACTTTAGAATTTTCCCACTTTTTTACTAGGGAGTATAGATAGTTTCTGTAAATTTCCATTGATTGCTGTGGGTACAAGTTTTTAGTATTCAAGGGATCTGCTACTCTGTCATACAACTCATAAACTACACCATCATGGGTTGGAATATAAATGAATTTGTACTTTGAAGATAGGATTGCTCTATGCTTGGCAAAAGCAATTGAATCTCTATAAAAAGGATCGGTTATCATTATTTGAGAGTTATTTTCAGGAACAACTCTGTGAAGTTTTAAAATATTAGGGTACATAATTCTTTGTTTCTGAAAAAAGTGATCTCCCTTATCTGAAAACCAAATTCCAGTTTCAGAATAAGCCATTCTCTCATAATCCCAATTTGTCTTTCCAATTACAGATAACAAAGAAGTACCAGGATACTCTCTGTTGGGTGGGATTTTTAAGTAATCCAGAATAGTTGGGAATAGATCTATTGAACTTGTAATTCCTTCAAATGAATCACATTTTTCGCACTTATTTTTAACTTCCAATGTATAGTCTTTAGGATATTTAATATAGAGTGGGATTGATATAACATGCTCTCCCCTCAGATGCTCCCCATGTCCATGACCATGTACATCTTCATATATACTTTCACCATGGTCCCCTGTTAGTATAATTATACTATTGTCATACTTTTTAATAAGCTTTAGTTGGTTTAATAATTTTCCAAAATCAGAATCAAAAGACGTGATACTTTCTTCAAATAAAGCTTTAATTTCTGAAATATCTTTTTCGGTAGGTTTTGCATCATCTGTGGGGTCTACAAATTTAAAATATTTATATTTTCCAAAGTAGGAAGGATCTGAATAATATTTATAAAATGGATAAGGAGGTGAATAGGGAAAGTGTGTTACTGAAAAAAATACAGTTGTAAATAAGCTTCTGTCTCCATTCAATCGCAGATATGGAAGCAAATCATCTAAAATAAACTTTCCATCCCCTAGGTTAGAAAAACTATTTATTTCTTTAAAATATCCACCTCCTCCAAGAGTTCCACTGAGTATGGGCAATAAAAAGATTTGTGGTTCTAAATTTTTTTGAACTAAAATTACTTCCGCATTGAATGTAGGTGTTTTGACAGTTTTAAATCCAAAATCTGCTCTAGGGAAAATATCTCCTGCAAAGTTAGAAAATACGGCTGTTTCATAGCCTTGGTTATTTAATATTTTGGCTATCGTTGGGAACTTTTCACTTCCAATATTATTTGATTCACTTAAATCCGGGAACATATCCCTAACTTTATGCTCCATGCTATAAGTTCCCGTCAAAAGATCTACCCAAGATGGAAAGGTTCTTGGTATTGTAGTGATATGATCTTTGTAATTTATTGAATCCTCAATAAATTTATCTATATTAGGAGTAATACTTTTTCCATTAATTTTTTCACCTATTTTATCTTTACGTAAACTATCTGCAGATATAATAAAAACAGATGGCTTTTTTTCAGAATCTGATGAAGTATAATAAAATTTATTTTCAAAATAGAAAATAAATATAGAAAATATAACCATTAGTAATGAGACAAACAGAGCATATCTATTCTTTATTTTAATATTTAATGATACCAATATTTTATAAAATATATAGGACAATAGTATTCCTAAAATTTCCCCTTTTAAATGGAACAATATAAATAGAATGATGTAACAAAGTAAAATAAACTTTTGATAATCTTGCTTGTAAAAAGTTAGAAATATTAGATATAAAATATACATAAATAAAATAGCATATAATATATATGTATAAATATAAGGATTCCCATACTCCGTAAGAAAATAAAGAATAGGTAAAAAACTAGGATGCTTCATATAAAAAAAATCTGCATACAATTGGGGATGCATTGTAATTGATGAAAAGAAAGGAAGTAAAATAAAAATTGAAATTGCTATTAAATAGTATTTAGTAATTAATTTATTGTCTTTGGAAACCAAAGAAATCATTTCAGAAAGTAAAGATAAATATAAATAATAAATTAAAATTATTTTTCCATAGAGCAAAACTAATTTATTAATAAAATCTGAGTTAATATATGACAATAACTCAGAACCAAAATCATAACCCATTATTCTAAAGGAAATATTAGAAATAAATGATACAAATAATATAAATAAAGTAATTATAAATGGAAGTAAAATATTTTTATAAATTGGCATTATAACTCCTCTCTATGGAAATTTTATTTCAGGGACATATAATGGGGTATCCTGGTTTGAAATACGCCAATCTATTGTACTTTGTAGAATATCTTTGAATGATTTGAAATCAATTTTTAATTCTTTTGCTATCCATATATAGTACTCTGTCTTATTAAATTGTCCAATTTGAAAAGATGCATTTATTGCTGTCTTTATTGATGTTCCATCTTTTATTTCTAAGTCTATTGCCTTTTCAGCATATTCTAGAGATTTAGCGTACTTTCCTAATGAATAATATTCCTGAGCCATTTGTTGGTAGTACAGATAATAATTCTTGTTTTCATCCAATGCAATTTGCATTAATTTAATTTTGGTAGATGGTACATTCAAATCCGCCAATGCTAAAAAATGATTATATCCTAGTGGCATAGGTAAATTATTCAACCATTGATGAAATCCCATTTCTAATTCCTTACTGGAGATTGTATCTCTTCTACCTAAAAAGGAGAAAACATTTTCATAGGTTTTTTCTAAATCTATTTTTTTATTTGGCAAGTATTCAATATTGCTAATATATTTTTTAATAATATTTCTACCATTTGGATGCACATCAAATAAATACCAAAAAAAAGCCCAGCTATATGGATAATAAAATTTACTATTTTTAAACCATTCTTTTTTTTCCATTTTAAGTAAGGAAGTAAGAGTAGACTCATCTTTTTTTAAAGTAACTAAAAGCTGTTTTAATCTCCTCAAATAATCATCTTTCAAAATTGGAACAATACTTTCATCCTCTATAAGAAAAGAACTATTCTCAAAATATTCCAATATCCCCTGCTTAAACCATATAGGAAATTCTTTGTTTTTATCGTTTAAAAAAGATTCAACTAAACGATGCTGAAATGAGTGGAAGAAAAAATTTGAATTGGAGTAACATCCAGATATAGAGAACTCAGTCCAAGATTTGGATTGTAACTCTCTAAAATAAAGTGTGCCTTTAGTAGGAATTGAATTTGCAGAGAGATACCTTCCAAAGTCACCACAGGAATTAAAAATTTTTATATTGATTTTAATTTCAGAATCTTCATTTTTTAGTTCTGCTAAAAACTGATAGATAAGAATAGAAAAACCTTCCGCATACTCTAAAAAATTTTTTGAAAAGGCTGGAGGTAAATTTGATTGGAGATGAATTTTATTTGTCTGGTAGGAAATGAGTTCTGGAGATGAGAACTCTTTATCTTGGGCTAAAATAAGGTTTGCAGTGAAAACTAGAATGAAGACTATTTTTTTCCACATACTGATATACTTTCCTTAAAAAACTAATATCATGTCATTCACAATTTTATGAACTTCAGAGAGCAAGAACTGAATTTGTACTCGTAACTATAAGGATTTATTTAAAAATAGAAACTATGTTCATAGTTCTAGAAGGCATTGATGGGAGCGGAAAAACCACTCTATCTGAAAATTTAATCCATGCATTGAATTCATTGGAAACTAAATCCATTCGTTTTTCTGAACCCACTAGATTTGAGTCAGGTATCTACATAAGAAAATTTTTAAAGGGAGAAATTGAACTGTCTCCAAAAGAACAAATGGAAGCATTTCTATTAGATAGAGTAGCGTCTGTCAATGTAAATATTTTACCAGCTTTACATTCAAAAAAAATTGTTGTACTGGATAGATATTATTACTCTACAGCAGCTTACCAAGCTTCCGAAAATTTTTCTGCAATAGACATTTTAAATTTGAATTTGCAGAAAAATTTTCCTAAACCAGATCTTTTATTTTTTATAGATGTAAAACCAGAAGATGCCATAAAAAGGATCCAACAGAGAGGTACTACTAAAGAAGTATTTGAATCCATTGAAGAACTAACTAGAATCTATTCAAATTTTAAAAAAGTACTACCTCAATCTACAATTTACTTAGAAGGGACATTGTCTCAAAATGACTTAGTAAGACAATGTATTCAGATTATAAACTCTTTTGATTCAATCAATTGAAGAACTAGATTTTTTTTCCACAGGCCTGTACATATATAAAAAACTAGCAAAAGGAGATATTTGTTTTGTTTGGATCCAAACCTTGCCTTTTCCCTCAAATCTGCAAACCAATCCTTCCCCGGAAAAAAACAGTGATTTGTAGCCACCAACTGATTTTACATCATAGCTCAAACCTTCCGTAAATGCTACAATGTATCCTGTATCTACCACATAGTCACCATCGATATCTAACTCAATAATTCCCCCATAGGCATTGAACCATAGATCTCCCTTTCCAGTGCACTTAATTAAAAAGAAAGAATTCCCTGAGAAAAATCCTCTTTTAAAGCCCTGCCATTTCGTATCAGTTACAATTCCCATTCCAGAAGCTACAAATGCTGAACCCTGGAGATAGATTGTATTACCATCTAAGTAAGTATGTTCTAGATCCCCAGGAGGACCGGGGGCAATATTGATTTCCCCTTCTCCACTCTCAGCGGTAAATTCATTTATAAACAAAGATTCTCCTGATATAAATCGCTTAAGACCACCAGAAAACTTTGTCTTCATTACAATATTTGAATCCATAGAGGCCATGGCTGATGCTTCCACTTTGATTGTCTTACCGGAAGGAATCTTGACATTTAAAAATGCATAGTCCGGTTTAGTTTCGATCTTATATGTAAATTCAGAAATTTTATCATTCATAAATACTTCTCCTTATGCCTGTCTGGGTTTTAATAGTGGCCCGAGCGAATAGCCAAACGAACTCGGATTGTGAGATTGGCACCATACAGTTCCATTTCCCTGGAATTTGCACACCAGACCTTCTCCTCCGAGAATAGAACCTATCCAAGATTTAGATGCTTTAGAAATGGAAAAATTCAGAGTTTCAGAAAATGCAACAATATGTCCTGTATCCACAATGTAAGAACCATTAACTTCAATAGGATAGATCATTCCAAAGGTACTCAAAACATACTTCCCCTGACCGCTAAGTTTTAACCAGAAGAGACTTTCTCCAGATAAGAAATTCTTAAACCCCTGCCAACCTACCTCCATCTGAACAGTTTCTTCACAGGCCACAAAGGATCCTGCCTGCACAATGAGTGTTTCTCCTTTTGTTTCAAAGTCTTTCATGTCACCACACAAATCTGTAGATAAAAAAACTTCCCCACCTTTGGATCCTGCAGTGAATTCATTTAGAAAAAATGATTCATTTGCCAAAAGTCTTTTCAAAGCAGAAAGAATTCCTCCGCTTGAATTTTTCTTGTGTGTTGTAGTTGTGATACTCATATCACCTGACATAGCTATCATGGATCCAGATTCAGAAATTACAGTTTCTCCGGGATTCAAAATAATTTTAGCTGCTGTATTACTTGGTCTATGAATTAGTTCTACTTTCATCTTTTCTCCTTAAAATAAATGGGGATTTATCCAAGATGCCAATCCCTCTAAACTTCTAGTTTGTATTTGAATTTTACCATTCCCACTAACTTTGGTAACAATCCCTTCTCCACTTGTAAAACTTGATATGATACCACCCGAAAGTTTTAAAGAAAGAGTGAGCTGGGGTTCATATGCAACTAAATGACCCGAATCCACTATATATTCCCCAACAACTTGCTTTTCAATGATTCCACCATACGCTCCGTAAAATAGCTTTCCTGTTCCGGTGACTTCTAACTTAAACAATCCTTCTCTAGCAATAAAAGATGCTAAACCTGCATATCGTATTCCTAAGTGCAATCCGGGAGTAGCAGCAATAAATGCCCCGGGCTGTAAACAGATAGAAGAATTATTTAATTCAATCTCCCGAATATCCCCAGGAGTGGGTTGGGTTAACGTAATACGTTGAGGGATATTAGTATTGTTAATAAACTCATTAACAAATAAGGACTCGTCTCCTAAAACTCTTTTTAAAACTGCTCTTAAAAATCCACCATTCCATCTAGTTTGCATGTCAATGTCTGCTGACATACTAGCCATTGCATCTGACTCTGCAACAATGCTCTCTCCCGGACTCAGATCGATATGAATATGAGCAAATGATGGTGCTCCATTGATTTGAGATTTCATGTATCCCCCTGTTAAAAATACTATACTAAAGCTTTTTTCGAATATCTTCTAAATTTAATTTTATTTTATCAAATTTTCTTAATTTAACTAGATCAACTTCTTTTTGTAAAGAAATTATTCTTTCATCCGTTCCTGGATGGGTACTAAAAAACTTAAAAACTTCTTCCGACTCCAACCCTTTTTCTTCTTTTTCAAGTTCTTGGATTTTTTTAAAAAAGTCGATCATACCTTGTGGATTTATATTAGAATTAATTAGTATATTAAATCCACTTGCATCTGCTTCTCGTTCATAGTCACGAGAGAATTTTGATGCCAAAAGTAAGCCACTATTTTGGGTAAGAATGGCAATGAGTCCTGTAAAATCTCCAAATAAAGTTTGAACTAATAAAAAAATCCCGAGAGAATTTACCATTTGCCTGATACCATGTTTCTTGGTGATATGTGAAATTTCATGGGCAAGAACTCCTGCTATTTCCTCCGGGCTCCCCGCTGTTTTTAAGAGCTCAGTATGTATTACGATTATTCCCCCTGGCATTGCAAAGGCATTCACCCGACTATCTTCGATGATATAGACTTCATATTCATACCCAGACTCTTCAGTTGCCTTAAACAAGGGAGCAGTAATTGGACTTAATTGGTCAATTAAGTCTTTGTCCTTATAAACTTTTTTCCCCTGTGTGAGGGAATTAAAAACAGTACGACCTAATTTTTTCTCCCATGAAATTGGAATCTGTGAAGCTATAAAATATGTAATCATTTCTTTGAAATAATAGAATCCAAAAATAGAAAACGTAATAAGTAAGGCTGATACTAGTATTAGGGATGAAATTATAGTTAGTTCTTTCTTTCTACCTGAATTTAGATTTAAAAAAGCAGGATTGTTTTTTATTTCTAAATCTCTCAATATTGATTTATCAGATGTATAAATACTCCATTCCGGTTCAGAAGGATGGCTAAAAAATATTAAATTATTCCCGGCACCCCCTCTATTTGATTGCACTCCATTGTAAGGAAGTTTAATTGTATCTGTTTCAGTTTGAAATAATAAAAAATTATCTTGAAAAGTAATATTTCCAGCCACTCTTTTATCTTTTAGAGAATCATTTAATCCAATTGCAAAATAAACTTTTTTTATATTAGACATTTCGTACTACCACCATTTTTTATAAGCTTTTAAATATATCCTTTTAAATGATATACTATAATTCCAATCCATTCCTTTATTGCTATTGTACTTGCATCCAAAGCCATTGTAGATGGCACAATAGTATCCCAATTTAAATCATCCATCATTGACTTATAATCAGTTGGAAATGCTTGTACGTCAAAACCCTGCTTCAAAAATACACCTAATGATCTTTTCATGTGAAATGCTGATGTGATCAAAATAATCTTATTTTTTCCTAGTTTACTTAAAATTTCTTTTGTATACAGAGCATTCTCATAAGTATTTTTAGATTTATCTTCAAGTAGAATATCTGTATCAGAAATCTCAAAATCGTTAAAAAATTTTTTTGCAAAGAAAGCTTCATTAAAATTTTGCTGAAATAAAATTCCAGAACCTCCGGTAAAAAGTATTATAGGAGCCTTTTTATTTCGATAGAGCAATATACCATCCGTCAACCTTTCCGCACTCGATCCCAATTCTACTCTGTCTCTGTGCTTCCCTATAATATTTATTGCTCCTCCAAGTACTACAATAATTTCGGCAGGAGAAACTTGTTCAAAAGGAACTGGAGGATATTCGTCTTCAAGAGATCTAACCAACCACTGACTTACAGGAAATGAAGATAGTATCCATAAAAATAAAATAGGAAGAATTGATATAATTTTATAGTATTTTCCCTTCCCAAATACTATCATTGATAGTGTTACAAGTATTACTAAGGGAAGGGGAAATAGCAAAACTGTCAAAATTTTTGAAAATATAAAAAATAGATCATTCATTGATTAAAAGCTTTAACTGATTGATTACAATTTCTGGTTTTTCAAAAGGGAAAAAGTGATTTTCATTTTCAAGTACGGTTATATAGGACCCAGGATAGTCTCCTATTACTTTTTTTGCTGCCGAATAACTACAGACATTAGACTTTTTTGGAATGACTACACTTGTTCTAACTTTCAAGTTCCTATATTTATTGGGGAAAAAAAGTGGGACTGAGTTAAATATTTTAGCTTCTACTTCAGGAGGACAGGCTAATTTATAGCCTTCTGTTGATTGCACAAAACAAGAGTTAATATAATCATTAAAAACCGATTCTTCCCAACTCGAAAAGATAGGAAATCTTTTGAATACCTTTTTAATTTGCTCTAGACTAGAAAACTGATTTCTTCGTTTATTTGCATCAATTGCCATTCTATTTCCAAAGATCATTCCTAATAAAATAATTGTATTGCTTAGAATGGTAGGATCTAGAAGCAGAAGTGCTTTAAAGATTTCTGGATCCCTCTTAGAAGCCAAAGAAAGGGATGCTCCCCCCAAAGAATGACCAATTCCAATTATATTATTGAGATTTTCTTTTTGTACGACAGAAAAAATCTGGTCAGCAAAAAAATTCCAATTTGAAAAATCCAATGAAGGCTCAGATTGTCCATGCCCTGAAAAATCCAGAAATATCCATCTAAATTTATCCTTAAAGAACCTATATAGATACAAATAACAGGATGCAGAATATCCATTTGCATGGGCTACCAAGATACACTCTCCTTCTGATTCTGTGTCCAAATAAGAGATCTTGATTGATTTATATGAGAGATTTTTTCTTAACACCTATTAAATATTCTTTTATAACTATATACTTTTCTTCAATACTTATTTTATCCAACCCACCTTACGCACTTCGTGCTAAAGGTGAGTTAAATGACAGGGAAGCCTGTCAGCAACACTTCGAATTCCTCAGTAGGGGTTTGGGGACTAAGTCGTCCCCAAACCCCTACTTTTAAATAGTTTTTAAATTAGATTGACTTTTTAATGTTTATCTAATTTTTTATTTTCTATAGTGTCAAAGTATGAGATTGTAAATTTTATAGAAAAAATTATAAAAATTGATTTTTTGAAGATTTATCATTTTTTCTCAATTATTCTATTTATAAATTGTACTACGATTGGTTTTCACAATAAAGAAAATTTAAACACATATACTTTCTCTGAAGAAATAACATATAGGTTCTGCATATATAAAGAGGAATCAATCTCAGAAAATAGAGTTAATTCTCTTATTAATGATTTAACTAAAGAGTTAGAATTGTACAATATAAAAGTAGATGCCAAAGTAATTTCTACTTATAATCGACCTGCCTTCACAACAAAAAATATATACCACTCTATTAGTTCATTGTATCTTCCTGCGAATTGTGATCGGCTTATGATTATGTTAGAGAGAAATATTTTTGATTTTCTGATGCACATATTCCTTCCAGAAGTTATGGGGGTAGTTGAGGGTGAAACTAGAACTAGGGGTTATATCTTCGCTGATTACCTTTCTGTGAATATTTTGTTTGGAGGTACTCCATCTAATATATTAATACATGAAAACTATCATTTTTTAGGATGCAATCATCGCATCATTATGAATGATTGTTATAAATCTATACATGAACATCGATTAGAAGCTCTCTATAATATAAGGAAAGAAATAGACTTTTTCCCTTCTCAACGACAAAGTGTTTTCTTTATCAGAGACAGAGAAAAAGTAAATCAAATTATCAAAAAATTATCAGAATGAACTATCTTGCTTTAACTAAGTTCACATCCTTATAGTAATATTTCAAAATATCTTCGTATTTAAAATTATTCATTGCCATTCCCCAAGATCCATGCTGGCTCATGCCTACTCCATGCCCATATCCTTTTCCTTTGAAATGGAAATAGTTTTCATTATCCACAATATCAAATAGCAATGACTTAATTCTTGTACTACCTATAAGACTTCTAAAATCTTGGCCTGAAACTAATATATTTCCATTTTCACCCTGGATGGAAAGACTAGCTACCCTACCGCTTGGAGTGGTGTCGAGAATTTTAATCTCACTGATTTCCCCTACTCCAAATTTATTTAGCTTTGAACTCAGAGTAGAAGAATCAAATTTAATTTCCCACTCTAAAGGCTTAGAAACATTGCAGTACTCTGATTTTACGGATTTTAAGTATCCTAGTTTTTGTCCCCAAACCTTTTCTGGAGATTCTGTTACACCTCCACTATGGCTATGGAAAAATGCATTGATAGGTTTATCGTTGTATACGAGTACCATACTTTTTGTCTCACGCACAGCTCGGGTAGAATTAGGATTTTCTGTTTTTATCCCTGTATACATTTGTGAATTTGTATCTGTCTCCAAATCGTACAGAGATGATTTGGAATTATTGATATGAAATGCTGCATAGCTTCTAGCAGCCACTGCCTGTGCTTTCAAAGCTTCAATATGCCAACTAGCTGGCATTTCAGAAGGAACAACGGATAACAAATAGTCTTCTAAAAGAATATGATTGATTGCTAATGCATCTTTAGGGGTTCTATAAATTTCGAGAGTCCCCCTGTACTCTTTTCCATTGATTTTAAATATACCTTTCTTAGGTTCTAAGAAAACCTTATCACCACTCACATACTCCTCTGGGAAGTATGCAAAACTACCTTCATGGTTTTGTTTTTTATTCTTTACTGTAACTCGTATGGGACCTTCCGATTCAATGTGGATAGGTGATGTAATGGTAGCCAATTTGATCCGCACTTTATCTGGATAATTAAATTCTACAGGAGTAGTGGTTTTAAATAAACTCGAACAGTTTTGGGCATGGAAGATAAGGAAAAAAAGGAATAATAAGCTAAAGCTATGGTTAGTAGTCTTCGTAGAAACTATTCTTTGGAAGGAATTTTTGAAAACAGTAGTCATTTTTTTTTCTCCAACAACAATACAGACTCCAAATGTGGTGTATGGGGATATGGGTCTGTAATTAATCCTCGACTGATTTTGAAATTTTCCTTAAGTACTTCTAAGTCATTCTTTTGAGATTCGGGGTTGCAAGAAATATACAGAATTTTGCTAAACATACCAACTGAAATTTTCCTAGAAAGTGCATCTCCTAGACCACTTCGAGGAGGATCTAGAAACAATGTTGTATCTTCCAATGTAAAAAGGTGAGATACCTTATCCTCTTTTAGAGAAAGTAGATCTAAAATTTGAAACCTGATTTCTTTTTCTGGAAATTCTTGCTTACATCGCTCATAAGCTTTTTCGATTGAACTTTTAACTATATCAAATCCATAAATTTCTTCAAAGAACTCACCAAATAAAATGGAAAAAAAACCAGATCCGCAAAATAGATCAATCATTCTCTTTGTCTTTGAATTCTTTAGAGAGCTGTGGATAAACTCTACTATAGGCATAAACCCTGGGACATTGGGCTGAAAAAAGGAATCAAATGGAACATTGAATTTCTTTCCCGAAACAATTTCTTGAAAATACTCCCTTCCCTTCACCACTTGGTAATCACCTACTGCACTCACTTCTGCCTGTGGCCTATTGTAACAAAAAATAATATTTTCTGATTTAGAATACTTTGGGAATTCTAACATTACTTCTTGTTCTAGTTCTGTGCCTTTAAACAAAGAAGTAAATGTCAAAATTACTGTAAGATCTCCCATAGAGCTTTTTCTCAGGGTTATGTATTTCAAAAACCCTTCGCCTGTTTTACGATTGTAAGCAAGGGGGAGAAGAAAATCACGAATTGCATTTAGTTCAACATTAGTTGTATGGGATTGTATTTTGCATTCCTTAACTTCTACAATTTTACGAAAATTTCCTTCCTGCCTCAGCCCTATCACACCGGGAAAAACAGCAAAGTCCATTCTATTTCTATAGTTCTCCGTTTGCTCAGAAGGAGCCAACTGTATTTCTATATTATAATTTTCCAAGTAGAAGCGATACAATTCATCTGTTTTGTATTTAAATTGGTCAGGATATGGGATATGTCTTGCTTTGCATCCACCGCATTTGGTGAAATACTCGCAATTTGGTTCATGGCTATGAATAGAATCTCTTGTAAGAACTTTATTGTATTTTCGCTTTCCCCTACCTAAGGTTTCAAACTGTAATACATCCCCGATAGAAGCATAAGAAAATTGATATTTTTTACCTTCTAGAAAACCATACCCAGTTAAATTATTTGAAATTCCCTCAATTGTAATAGAGGAAGGCATCTATTGGTTTAAAATTTCCATCTTGATAACACTGAGAGATTCTAAACTACCCGTCTTTAATAGAGCCTGTAATGTTACTTTTTCTGAAAGTGTAATATAGTGATTTTCTGAAAGCTGTCCCAATACTTCCATTACAAGTTCATATTCTAACCCATACAATTCAGAATAAATCCATTGTATTGAAAATTTTTGACCGGACTTTTTATAATATTTCACAAAGGAATTAGTGATATCGTCTATTTCTCCCCTTCGTTTTACCAGTGCTCCCATTGTTTCTAGGATAAAGAATACTTCAAAATTATCTTTGAAAATATCCAACATGTGTTGGTAAATCTTGGGAGAGATGAGGGGAATATTGTAGATATTATCTTCTAGTGCAAGAAATAACTCTCTCTCATCGTCTTCACTTAAATTTGTATACTTATTGAATTGAGAGATAACATCGGGCGATAAAATTAGCAGAAATTGAGCAGCTAGATTGAACAAAGTTTTTTCTTTGATCAAATATACAATCATTTCACACAATTTTTCTTGGCTAATGCTGCCCCAATACCTGCTACTTTTCATACTAAAGTAGTTTAACGGCCCTTTTTTTCCTTTAACATTTGCTGATGCTTTCTTAATATTTAAATAACTTTCATAGTCTACTTCTAGTATCTTGTACAACAATTCATTAGACATTGATTCTACTATTTCCTGCACATCTTCCGGTTCACAAATTGTTAGAAAGTAGCGTATTAAATCCATAGTAGATTCGTTTTCAGAGGCAAACTCTTCTATAATACTAGGTTGGGATTGCTGAAATGCTGTCACAGCAGCAGTGAACGTATTTTTACCAAATACAAATTCTCGAAGTTTAAGCTTTGCAATGCAAAGCTGATTAGAACTTCCCATCCACTTATTTTCACGCAAAACGGTTTTGCAATTGCTTGGACATGCACTGTGTATAGATGTCCCCAAGAAACATTTTTTCTCTTCGCCTTTGGTTTTCTGTACAGGCGTTGGATTTTGAGAATTAGTTGGCAACTTAGTTTTTTATCTCTCCACAGTCTCTCATTTCAGGTGCAAATGGATTCAATATTTCAGTCCCCTTTGCAAGCCAATATTTAGACTCCATAGGACAGTAAAACCGATTGTATTCTTCCAATTTAACGCCTCCTGTGGTCATTGATACAGAAAGATGTTCTGCAAATCTTGAATAAGCTTCATAAAACTCTTCTTTACCTTTCTTAGATGCATCTTGGAGAATTCGACTTTCCTCTTCGAGTGCCCTCTTTAAGCCAGATTCCACCACAACAGATTTTCCATTTTCCACTACAGTTAGAAGTGCAGTCAGATCAGGCACCTTCTCTCCATCTTTAATTATAGATTCGATGACTTTATCATTTTCCTGTAGTACCTGTGAAAATGCTTTAATTGTTGTTTCAGAAGGAACCGGTTCTTTAGAAGGACCGCAACTGGTAAGGAAAACTATAAGTGTGGCAGAAATAATTTTTAATATTAGTTTTTTTTCTAAATCTTGCATACCCTTTCCCCATTCAATCATAGCACACTTTAGAAATGTGGTAAGATTTTTTTTGTTTGTTGAAAAATAAATTTTATGCTAATTAAAACTGGAAAATCACAGATCTACCATACACAAATATCGGAACTTTTCTTCATTTTCAAGTAAGATTCATCCCCTATTTAAATTATAGTAGGCTTTTAATCAAAGGGGATTTTATCTAAAAATAAAAAAAATTCATGGAGACTGTATGAAAACCGAATTTCCACCCAATGCTCTCTCATCCTTACTTTATTTTTCCTTTGATATTGACTTAAAACTCTTAGAGTTTAATCCACGATTTTTTGAACTTTTATCTTTTTTTGGTTTTCACCCAATTCCAGGAAGTTCCCTAGGAGATTTCTTTTCAGACCTTCCAAATGATCTAACCCAACTCTCTAGCGAGCTCCTCCACTCATTTCGGCTGAATTCAGAATTTCAATCTACCTCTTTAAAATGCTGTATTTCCAAAAACACTAATTCTTTGTCTTACTCGGTAATTGCCTTTTCTACTGCCCTGCAAAATGATTCTTTTTTTACAATTTTCACGGGAAAAGGTACACCATTGGCAGATTCACCAGATATCACAGATCTGATACCGGATATTATCTTTTTCTATGATATAAGAAAAAAAACTATTTATAGCAATAACTATAGAGTGTACGATATCTTAGGCTATGAATCCAATGATTTAATCGGTAATATTGATAATATCATAGAAGCCTATGTTCACCAGGATGATGGATACTTTTTTTCGGCTAAATTGTATGACTTCATCAAAAAAAATGCAGATGGTATTTGTCAGCTAGATTACAAAATACTACATAATATGGGTTTTTATGTATATTTGGAATCCAGAATCGTCTGTTCTAAAAGAGATTTGAAAAGTGGAGATCCCTTAGAACTCATATTCATTACAAGAGAGGAAACACATCGTAAAGTAGTAGAAGAAAAAAATCGCCTCAGTGAAAAACTGATGAGAGAAGCTCAAAAAATGGCAAACATTGGTACATGGGAATTTGATCTCTCTACCAAAAGGATAGACTGGTCAGAGGAATGTCACCGCATCTTTGAAGTTAAAAATATAGAATTTCCAGACTACAAAGACCTGTCTTCAAAATTTCATATATCTGAAAAAAGAAAGTTATACAACTCAGTAAAAATCCTATTGAAGAAACAAGGCTTTAAAGATTTATTTGTAATACAAAAAAACATCTCTTCAAAAGTATATGCAGAGATCATTGGAAAACCCCTACTAGATTCAAATGGAAAAATTATTAAATTTTATGGATCTATCATGGATATTACGGAAAGAATAGAATTCCAAGATAAACTTACCAGAGCAAAAGAAGAAGCAGAAAAAGCTTCACAGGCTAAATCTTCTTTTTTATCTACAATGAGTCACGAAATTAGAACACCTATGAATGGTATTCTTGGTATGACAAATTTACTTTTAATGGAAAATCCAACTGAATCACAAAAGGAACATTTATTAGCCTTAAAGTTTTCAGCAGATAACCTTTTAGTTCTAATAAATGATATATTAGATTTATCTAAAATTGAAAATGGAAACATACATTTAGAAACAATAGAATTTAATTTAGAGACTATCATTCAGAACACTGTAAAGTTAAACAGTCCAAATGCAAAAAACAAAGGGATTGGTTTATTTTTAACATACGATGAAAAAATTCCAGGTATCTTGGGAGATCCATTGCGCCTTGGCCAAATCATAAACAACCTAGTATCCAATGCTATAAAATTTACAGAAACCGGAAGTGTAAAAGTGACTGTCTCAACTTTAGACTCCTCAGATAAATCAGTCACAATCTATTTTGAAGTCCAAGACACAGGAATAGGAATCCCAGAATCCAAACATGGTATGATTTTTGAGAGATTTACTCAGGCCTCCTCTGATACAACCCGCAAATATGGGGGAACAGGGTTGGGATTGTCTATCGTGAAACGTCTTTTAGAAATCCAAGGAAGTGAGATTCATGTGGAAAGTACGCCCCAAGTGGGATCCAAGTTCTATTTCCAAATAAAATTCCCCAAGAGCCCCACTGAGTATTTAAAAATAGAAAAAGTGGAGACAACTGAAAATGAACCAATGGAGATTCCTGAAAATCTACAAATCCTTTTGGTGGATGACAATCCTATGAACCTAAAAATAGCCACAAAATTCTTAGTGAAATGGAAGGCCAATGTATACCAAGCCATCAATGGTCAGGATGCAATTTCTGAATTTGAAAAGAGAAAATTTGACTTAATACTTATGGACTTGCAGATGCCAGTATTAGATGGATATTCTGCTTCTAGAGAACTTAGAAAGAAAGGCTATCAAGTACCAATCTTAGCCCTTACTGCCGATATCACGGGAGACGTTAAAGAAAAAGTACTAGATGCAGGAATCAATGATATGATCACAAAGCCCTTCCAAATTGAAGATATGAAACGCAAAATCAATTCTCTTTTGCAAATGAGTCCAAGATGACAAACAATATAGGTGAATTGGAAACAAGAAAGATCATCTTCGTAGATGGTCATTGTAACCTTTGCAACCACTTGGTTAAGACTCTACTTTGGATAGATTCGCAAAAAAACCTATATTTTTCATCATTGCTTTCTGATTTTTCTGTATCTTTCTTTGCTAGCAAACATACAGAAATAGTATCAAAAACTTCCGTAGTTTTTTATGACGGTTCCAATCTATATTTTAAATCTGAAGCTATCTTAAAAATTGCAGATTCTCTTGGTTTTCCCTATTCACTATTTAAAGTCACTTATATCATTCCAGGGTTTATAAGAGATTTCATTTATGACTTTATTGCTAAGAATAGATACAAAATTTTTGGACAAAACTCCATCTGCCATATAACGGGAAAAAATGATAATACAAGATTTATAGATTCCAATTAGAACTAATCTCTTTTACTTTTTTTTAAAAAAATGAGTTGTCATTTATTAAGAATGAAGTAAAATCAATTCACCTTTTTCAATAAGTTGGACGCAGGAGTCCCTTGAATATGCAACTAATTAAAGACCTTTACGACTCAATTTACCTAAACTTTTTTGTGTTTGGTTCCCTCTTAGCCTGTGTGTTTACATTTATTATTGGTGTATTCATGCTTAATTTAAAAAACAGATCCAAAAGTACCAGTAGGCTTGCAACAGTTTTCATGGTTCTCGCGGGCTTTAATGCATCTTATGTATTTGGTTCTATGTTCTACCATCCATTCGCTGCTTTTCATAGATGGGGAACAGTAGGCCTTATACTTCCAGTATTTATCTACTATATACAGTGGGTATTTTACTTCCCTGAAGATACGGAACGTAGTATACGAAAGAAATTTTTTGTCGTTATGTGGGTAATTCTCATAATGAGTGTAGCTGTTTTTTACTATTTAACATTCCATGCCCCTGTTAAGTATCATTTTGCAGGTCACTATTATGATTTTGATATGGAAGCACTGAGTGGCCGTATTGCTATTATTATTTTAGCATATGCTATGCTCTTTCTAGGGGTTGGTATATGGAAAACATTCAAAGTTAAATCCAAGGAAAGATGGGGCATTTTAAAAATGACCATCTGCGTTATGATCGCTAGTTTTGTCCCCGTGATCCTAAATCGACTGAGTCGGGAAGGCAGGATGGATAGAGGGGACTTCATGACCAGTTTTGTCGTTTTCACGGTAGTTGGATTCTTTTTTGTTGTGTTGATTTATTTTGAAAATACACATGATCGAACCACATTCATGGCTAAAATTGTGGGAATTTCTCTTGTTACTTTTCTATTGATGATGCAAGGTTTAGGATACTTTACCATGCAAGATCGTGAAGAAGAATATGATCGTCTCCATGTTCAGTATACAGAACGAATTTTAGAAAGTAGTTATGACAACCCGAACATAGTGAAGTATTTAGACGCTAATACAATCACAATAAAATATATAATTGGTTTAAACACCAGTACGAATGAAGTCACTAAAACTCTGTATTCCCAAACAAACGCAGAAAAAGACGGTTTAGAGTTTTCCTTGATCCAAGTTGATTTTCAAAATTCCTCTATTTTTGAACAAATTGCAAATGCATCAGAAGATAAGTTTATCATTGAGGTCAATGAAATCCTAAAAAATACCCATCCCTATTTTGAAGGATACAAAGAAGCAATTCTAGACTTCTTAAACTTAGAATCTACAAATCCAAATTTAAAAGCTGCTACTTTAAAGCACATGGAAAAGTTAAACAAAGAAGCATTCATTTTCTCCAGCGTACTTGCTAACCACCAAGATGATGTTTTTTGCAAAGAATTTAATAAATTTTTCCTTGCTGAGCTTCCAGAAACTAAGAAAAGTATGATATTCTTTAAAAAACCAAATAATAATAGATATTTTGGAACAGCTATCCAAAGGAGATATGAGTTTACCAATGATGTTTGTTTGTGGGATAAGAAAGAAATTGCAGTCAAAGAATTTCGTAGAGAAATCTATAAATACTTCCGTTATCTAAAGCCTTCCGGGCAGCGTCTCTTCAGAAAATCGTACGATGGTATGACTCATTTTGTTACATTCACCAAGTACTACCCTGCAGATCATTCTGTTAAAGAAGTTGGGTATGATTACAAATCCTATCGCCAATACATGCACCTATCAGCTAAAGAACAGTTTATCATCTTAGGTGTAGTTCTGGTAGTTTTACTAACTCTGTATCCATACTTCTTCCATGGTAGCTTGGTCAGCCCATTGAATAGTTTGCTACTTGGGGTTCGTAAAGTAAACAATGGAAATCTAGACGTAAAAGTTCCTCTTAAGACCAATGATGAAATTGGATTTATCACAGAGTCGTTCAATGGGATGGTGCACTCTATCTTGCAGGCAAGGATGGAACTCCAAGACTATGCAAACAATCTGGAGGAAATGGTTAATGAAAGAACCAAAGAACTCCAAGAAAAAATGGAAGAGGTCCAACGTCTCAAAGTACAGCAGGATGGAGACTATTTCTTAACATCTCTCTTAACTAAACCTTTATTCTTCAATGCAAACAAATCAACACTCGTAAAATCAGACTTTTTAATTAAACAAAAGAAGCACTTTTCTTTCCGAACTAAAGAAGCTGATCTAGGTGGGGATATTTGTATCTCTGGAAATTTAAAGTTTGGAACTCCTGATAATTTCAAACGTTTTACAATGGTTATGAATGGTGATGCCATGGGTAAATCCATGCAGGGTGCTGGAGGTTCTTTGGTGATGGGAGTTGTAATGAACTCTATCATGGCTCGTTCTGCTTCCAACAAAAGAATCTTAGATATATCTCCAGAAAAATGGCTCACTGATGTGTATTTAGAAACTAATTCCGTTTTCAAGACTTTCAATGGAACAATGGTTCTTTCCGCAACGGTTGCTTTGATTGATGATATCACAGGAAAGATGTTTTATTGGAATGCTGAACATCCATTTTCAGTCCTCTATAGGGATGAAACCGCTTCCTTTATAGAACCAGGTCTTCGTCTTCGAAAACTTGGCTTGGAATCAGAGTACGAGTTTGCTGTCTACGAGTTCCAAATGGAACCCGGGGATATCTACTTACTAGCATCTGATGGAAGAGATGACATTGATTTAACTCCAACAGAAGCTGTGAGAACAATCAATGATGATGAGATGGTTTTCTTACAAGTTGTGGAAGATGCAGGTTGTGATATCGACACTATGGTGAAGATTTTAAAATCAAAAGGAGATATCACAGATGATCTCTCGTTTGTGAAAGTATCCTTCCAAGAGGATCGAGTAGGAATGGGTCCGCTCCTAGAATCTTCCTTGAGTGACAGTGCTCCTATCACTACTACAGACACAAGAAACTCTGATGTGATTGATAAGCTTAATAAACTTTACCAGGACAGCAAACGTCTATATCTTTCTGGTGAAATTTTAGCAGCTAAAGAGAGAATGGAAGAAGCTTTCTCACTAGACAGAAACGTTCCCAAATTAAACAAGCTTTACGGTCTTCTTAGCTTCAAAACAAAAGACTATGAAAAAACAGTGAAGCTCCTTTCTGAATATCTTACTAAAGAGTCTGGAGAAGATGATCTTTACTACTATCTTTCCATCGCTTATAAGAAATTAGGAAATATACAAGATGCATTGAATAGTGCACTCAAAGGTTTTGAATTCGGACCTAAAAATGTTAGTAATATTGTAAATATTTCTGATCTTTTTAGAATCCAAGGAGATAAAGAACAGGCAAAGAAATATGCTGAAACTGCTCTCAAGCAGGACGGTCAAAATAAAAATGCCAAAAAAATTCTTAATCTCCTAAGCACCTAATACCTCTAGGAGGGTCACTCTAAAAAATAATGAGTGATCCTCTATGTAATACTAAATGAGTATCTCCCTTAGAATAGCAAAGTATGGTCTATATGTTTTTATTTTATCGATATCTTTGATATTTCTAAGACTCTTCCTCTTCCAAATAATTATTATAAAAGGGAACTCAATGCTACCTACTTTAAAAGATGGTAGTATAGTTTTGGTTTATAAAAGAAATTTTCCTCAAAAATCACTTCTGTCTGAGAGGTTTCTAACATTTGGTCAGTTAGAAATAAAAAGATTTGATTTACTTCTCTTTGATACTGGAGAAGGCAAACTATTGGTCAAACGCCTCATTGGTTTACCAGGGGATTTTTATGCGTTTAAGAGTGGTTCTATTCTAATTGATAACAAACCATTGATTGAAAATTATACACTTTCTTCAGAATCCATTCCTTTCAAGCCAGCACCACTGGACAATCACTCCAATCCCTTCTACTATAATTTATTGTCTGAAGGTAGGATCCCACCCGGTTACTATTTACTTCTAGGTGACAATCGAAGAATATCTTATGACTCTAGGGATATGGGTTTAATAGCAGAGGAAAATCTACGGGGAAAAATAGTTTACGTCCTCTCTTATTGAAAATCTCATAGATTAGAGGTCCCTCTTGTCTAATTCCACAACATCTTTACACCCATCCTATTTTGTACGCCTTCGAATCTTACTGGGATTCTTAGTACTACTATTTCTTATACTCTATGGAAGGGTAATATTTCTGACTTTTTTTAATAAGAATATCATCGAGGTTAAGAAAGATGTTAAAATCCAAAGGGGAATCATATATGATAGGCGTGGAATTGAACTAGCACTTTCCCATGATTCCTCTACAATAGGAATCAATCCTGAACAAATTTATGATCCTGTATTCACAGCACAAAAGATTTCTCCATATCTGGAAATACCCGCAAAAAAAATTGAGAAATCTATCAATGAAAAAGAAAATTATTTCCTGATCAAGAGAGAAATGGATAACTTCAATGCCCAAAAAATCATAGAAATGGGTTTGCCAGGTGTTCGTCTTGAGAGGGAATACAAAAGGGTATATCCCAATGGTGCTCTTGCTTCCAACTTAATTGGATTTACAGGCATGGATGATAACCAGGCGTTATCAGGTCTTGAAAATATGTTCAATGCAGAACTACTAACAATGACTGATAAAGAAATACCAAGAGGATTAGATATGTACCTCACCATAGATAGTCTCATCCAATACAGATTAGAGATGAGTTTGGGTAAGGCATTTCGTGATACTAAATCAAAAAAAGCAATTGGGATTTTTATGGATGTAAACAATGGAAATGTTTTGGCAATGGCAAGCTTTCCAAATTTTGATCCCAATCGCTATTCTGATTATTCAGAGGAAGCTAAAACAAACTGGGCTATTCGTTATGTCTATGAGCCAGGTTCCACAATGAAAATATTTATGGCTTTGATTCTACTCAATGAAAAGTTAATAGACTTTAATGAAAAGTTTTATTGTCCAGGATATATTGAATTTGGCTCAAGACTTGTAAGATGTACAGATCAACATGGGCTTGTAGATATCGAAGAAATTCTTCAATATTCCTGCAATGTTGGAATCATAAAAGCTATAAAAAAAGTTCATCCTAAAGTTATATATGAATATTTAAGAAAATTTAAATTTGGACAAAAAACTGGATTTTCTGCAAATGAAAGCAAAGGAATCTTTCCTCTATACAAAGATTGGGGAACAAGCACTCCCTATTATTTGGCAATTGGTCAAGGGATTGAGACAACTCCTCTGCAACTAGTCACATCTGCCGCAGCAATCATTAACAATGGAAGGGTACATACTCCTGTGATTGTATCTCACCTATCCAATGTATATGGAGATATTGTAAAAAAATATGTATCCGAGCCTACATTTACAGATATTGATGAGTCTGCTTCAAGTTATATTCTAAATGCAATGACAAAAGTAGTCAAACACGGCACTGGAAAAAATGCTTTTATCCAAGATTACGCCATTGCAGGTAAAACAGGAACAGCACAAAAAGCAAAACCTGGCAGGGGTTACTCAGATGGTTTGATATCAGCATCTTTCTTAGGATTCTTTCCAGCAGATAAACCTAGGATTGTAGGGCTCATTGTTTTTGATGAACCAGGCGGTATAGAACATACAGGTGGTAGAATAGCAGCGCCTGTTTTTAAAGAAGTAGTAGAAAATATTTTACCAATTATTGATTACCAAGAATATGCAAATAAATATACTCTCTCGGAGATAAATCTTCCCAAAGAAACATTAAATCTAAATAATGTTCCAGATTTAAAAGGTAAAAGTTTATCAGAAACTATTTCCATTCTACAGAGATATGGAGTAAAATACAAGATTTCAGGTTCAGGTTTTTGCTCTAAACAAAATCCAGAACCAGGGGAAGTACTAAACAAAGAAGATGTTTGGAGCATATATTTTGAATAAACTTATAACTAAGAAAACGTTTATTGTAACAGGGGCTGCTGGAGGAATTGGCAAAAGATTAGTTGAAGATATGTTAAATTTGGATATCAATATTGTTGCAACGGATATCGATATTTCTTTATTAAGAAACTACTTAAATTCAAGACCAAACAATAGTTCAAAACTTTTAGTTATGAAACATGATGTTCGAAATGAGAAGGATTGGCTCTCTATACTTTCTGAGATTGACTCTAAAGGTTGGGATTTATATGGACTTATTAATTGTGCGGCAGTGCTATTGCCTGGGTATATAAAAAATATTCAAATAAAAGATATTGATTTTCACTTTGATATAAATACCAAAGGTACAATTTTAGGTTGTACAATTGTATCTCAATATTTAAAGAAAAATAATAAAAAAGGACATTTGATTAATATTGCTTCTTTAGCCGGTGTAGCGCCAATTCCTGGTATTGCACTTTACTCAGCCAGTAAATTTGCTGTAAGAGGATTTTCCATAGCTCTAGGATATGAATTAAAAAGTGAGGGTATACTGGTATCTGTTATCTGTCCTGATGCAGTAAACACACCTATGCTTGACTTACAGGTTCCTTATGAAGAAGCATCCCTAACATTTTCTGGATCTACCCTTCAACCCAGTGATATCTCTAATATCATAATTAATACTATAAATAATTATAAATTAGAAATATTAATCCCATCCTATAGAGGAATTTTAGCAAAATTGGGAAATTTATTTCCTAGTTTAGCATACTGGATCATCTCGCCTCTGAAAAAAAAAGGAAGAAATAATCAAAATAAGATAAAATCTACTTAGAAGGGTTCTGTGGTAGTATCTGATTTGGTGTTTGATCAGTGGTTTTTTCTTGAATTTGCTTGTTTTCTATTGGACTTGGAATTACAATTTTTACCTCTTCCTTAGATGGAACAGGGTTAACTCCTTTATTTAGGATAAAAGATGAAAGATCTGATTTAGTTTGTAGTATTGGTTTGTAAGCAGGGTCAATTAATATTCTAGACCAATACAATTGTTTCTTAGATGTAGCATTCAATAGAGATTCTTTTGTTTTTTCTATATTATTTGAAATTAAATATATTTTCGATAATAAATAATTTGCAGCAGGAATATCTGAGAGTTTAAGAAGCTCATTTTGTGCTGCTTCATAATTTTTCATATAATATAAATTTTTTCCTAAAGTGAATATATAGCTCTTATAACTTGGTCTTGTTTTATTTACAACAGATAAGTAATTATTAGATAATTTATATTTCTTCCTTCCAGAATAAAACACTGCTAAATAATGAATACCAGGATGAAAACTTTCAGGAATAGTATTTAAATTTGGATAAGTAGCTTTAATTTTTTTAGAGAAAATAACTAATTCTTTAAATCCTTCTTTTCTATTATTAAGCTGTAATAAAGATATGGATTTATACATTTGAGATTCTAAATTTTCAGGATCTATATTTAGTATATACTTAGAGTATTTCAATGCATCTTCATAATCTCCATTTTCATATTTTAATCTAATAATAATGAGGATTGGTAAAAAAGATCTATTATAACTATAAGATTTTTTTAATACATCTAAAGCTTGCTCATATTTTTCTAACTTACTTAGAGCAATACCTTTATTTAAATATAAATAGTAGTACATAGTTTCATTTTTTTCATTTGTATTTTTAAGAGCCAAATCAAAATAGTCAACCGCTTTATCATATTCCTTTAGCCTCATTTTAACTATTCCAGCTTTATATAAGTAATCTTTATTATCAGGAAAAGATTCTAATAATTTAGATAAAAATGAGAAAGCATTCGTATATTCACCTTTCTCTATTGATCTAAGTGCCAAATCCCATAATTCAGTTTCTTCATTAGAAACTTTTTTTGATTCCTTAGCTTTTTCATTTTTCGGATCTTTTGTAGATGGCTTCAATTCAGTTTCAGTTATTTTTGTTTTATCTTGTTTGTTGGATTTTTCTCGATCCTGATATTGTAAATTAACAGATGCAATTTGATCGCTTCCCCTATTTCCCCTACCTTTTGACAGAATTTTTTCAACTTCTACATTTCCTGGATCTAAGATTAGATATTGATTTGAGTAATGTACAACATAATTCCATGCATGCATATAATTAAAATATATTATAAGTTTTAAGAGAACAGTTTTCTTTTGTTTGGGACTCAATTTTAAATCAGATGCTTTTCTAAAATATGCTGTTGAGATATTATATTCTTTCAAGGACTCATAAATATAGCCCAAGTACATATAGGGTTCCCCATCTGAAGGATTGGTTTTGGAATATTCTTGAAATAATTTTACTGCTTTTTGGTATTGCCTACCTGAATATGATTTTTTTGCTTCTTTTAAAGTATCTGGGAATAGGTTAGATGATAATAAAGCTAGTCCGAAAAATAAGAGACAAAATTTCTTTTTTAAACCTATCATAATTCCATGTTCAGGGATTCCCTTTTTTTGAAAAGTATCTTTGAGAATAAATATTTTGAGGATGGGTTTTGTTTTTTTGAAAAGTATTCGAAAAAGTTCTATTTTTTAAGAATAGTTATATAACAATGAAATTAAATAAAATGAGTCTTAAAATTGAATAAGAATTACATACATTTTTTTTTAATCTTAAATTTAGCTTATTGTAATCCATTACAGTATGGTAATAAATTTGAGTTAGTACATAGAAATGAAGATTTTATAATATTTAATACAACTCCAAAAAAAATAAATAATATATCTAACCAAGTAGTTTCTTATGAGAAGCTATACTTATTTTTTAAAAATATATACTATTTAAAATCTAATCCAATAGTCTCTGATAAAGTTTATATATTTGATTCTGTGCAATCTGATAAAATTTCTTCAAAAATTTTTGAGTATAGTGGTAGTTCTGATCATTTATTAATTATATTTAAAAGAGAAGAACCAATGGCTCCATATAGTAGGATATATAGAACTTGTATAATGGTTTCATTATTAGCTGATACAATAAATATTCAGTTTACTGAAATTGAAAAATATTATATTTTTGGAAATCAATTTACATACACTGACTGGTCATTTATTAGTGATGAAAACGAATGTAATTATAAAAATAACTTACAAATAAATGATACAATAAAATTTGTTTTACCTACTAATTCTAAAATATGCAAAAATGGAGTTTATAATGATTTTACTCTTTTTCCAAAAGATATAATTTCAAATAAGAAATTTACAAATATACCAAAAACAACTAAAGAAAGATTAGATGATTTAGATGAATTGAAAAATAATAAAATGATTAATGATAAAGAGTACAATAAATTAAGAGAAAAAATTTTAAATGAAATATAAATGACGTTCCTGCAAAAAGTCAGTTTTTGCAAATTTATTCGCAACAATCCTAGGCTTTTTTCCGCCTACCGGCGGAAAAAGATAGTAATTGCAGTTGCGTCATAAATTTATAGGTTTTCTGTATATTTTAAATATTTATCCTCTTCACCTAAATCTATAATTTTACCAGGAAAGATTTCACCTTCCAGCTCCCCATTAACAGATAATTTTTTAAAAATATCAGCCAAATCATAATATTCATTTATTCCTATATCTTTAAAAATAGAAAATTGCATGATTGATAATCCTATAAACATATAATTTCCATTTTCAAAATATACTTTTTTATTACGAAAATTTAAATTTGTATATGATGAATTATCTTTATTTTCAAATAAGTAAAGTAAACATTTTCCCTTAAAATCTTTAATTATTTCATAAATATTCAGATTGGTTTCATATATAATATCTGGATTGATACATAAAAAATAATCATCATTTTGTAAAATGTTAGCAAATGCTTTTTTAATACCACCTGCAGTACCAAGAATTTTGTCTTCTTCATATGAAATAATAATATCTATATCTTTAATATCTTCTATTTCTTTATGAATAAGGTCTGCTTTATAATGAGTATTTATTACAAATTTATTTAATCCCCAACTTTTCAATAAATTAAATGTATTATGAAGCAATGTCTTATCACCTATTCTTAAGAGAGGCTTAGGCAAATCTCTAGTTAAATTACCCATCCTCTTACCAAAACCCGCTGCTGGAATAAAACAGTACATTGCTATCTCACTTGGTATCCACTGTCTTTAGCAACTTTTATCAATTGATCCGTAATACTTTTTATAATTACCTGAGTAAATGTTTCTTTATAAGTAATTAATTCAAGATGGTAGGTAACTGATTTCATACCTACAGGAATAGACTCACCTCTATAAATAGTTGCAACATAGATATTTTCAATCTCGCTAATTTTAATGTTTTTTATTAAATTAGCGTATAACTCTGTACTTTCATTTTCAGCCATTAGTATAGAGATATCTAAACTGTCCTGAGGGAACTGAGATGGAACATTAAAACTATAATTAACTTTATTATTAATATATTGTTCTACTATATTTTGTATATTTAATTTACCTATATAAACTTTTTTCTTCAGTCCTTTTTGAGACCTTATCCCTGGATGTAAGATACCAACTTCCGCTAAGACATTTCCATTTACTATAATTGAACTACCCGAAGTAGGATGAAAATAATTATTACTATTATCTTCCAAAGAAATATTATGAATATTAAGTTTTTTTAACAAATACAATATATTTTCTCGAAACTTTAATAATTTTTGCTCTGATTCTAATTTATTATCTGCTGAGGAATAATACTCAGAAAATGCTAAATATTTTTCTTCTTTACCTAATCCTACTTTTTCTTTAAAATATACTCTACCAAATTCATAAATCTTGATCACATCAAATCTATCTTTATTTAAAATAATATTTTGAATTAACCCTGGATAAAGAGAAGTTCTCAAGAATTGATATTCTTCTGGCATAGAATTCTTTATTTCCAATGAAAGTTCTGCATTCCCTTCAAAATTAACATCATCCTTCGAATTGAATGAATAGTTATAAACCTCGTTGTATTTTAAATGGTATGAAAATATTTTTTTTAACTCTCTTTCTAAATTTCTAGTATCATTTAAAGTAGCAGGCATTATTGCTGAGATTACGGGATGTAAAGGTATATTACTATATCCTAATGTACGACCAACCTCTTCAACCAAATCTTCTTTAATTGTTATATCATATTGACTCCTATATGATGGTACCAATATATTAAATGAATCATTATCTGGTTGTACTTTAAAGTTTAATCTGTTTAGAATATTCGTAATTTCTGTATCACTAATATTTGATCCTAATTTATTTCTTATAAAATCAAAACTTAAATTTATATTATTATTTGGGAGAAATTTATTATCGAAACCAATTATATCTGAATGTAATATGTTTTGGCATCCATTCTCTTTTAGTAAATCAATAGTTCTGTTAAGTATAGCCTCAGTAGTTACAGGATTTAATCCTTTTTCATATCTTACAGAAGCTTCACTTCGAATTCCTGTAATACGAATAGATCTTCTAACTTCCTCCCTTAGGAAAACACCAGATTCTAAAAATAAATCTGTAGTACTACTTGTCACCGAAGATTCTTTACCTCCCATGACTCCAGCTATTGCAACAGGCTCATTATTATTATTTATTACTATACAATTTTCTGTACTTCTTATTGTTTCATCAAGTAGACTTATTTTTAATTCCTTATTTCCTTCAGTTATTGATATATTTATTTTCCCTAATTTACTTTTATCAAAAAAGTGAGTTGGCTGACCCATTTCCAAAAGAATATAATTTGATACATCTACTACATTATTTATAGATCTTAATCCACATTTCTCTAAACGGTTTTTAATTTTAAAATTTGAATTTTTGATAGTTATATTTTTTATAGAAATCCCTTTATAGGAATGAGCATGATTTGATTTCATGATATTTAGATTTTCATTACTATCTTTATCAGAAATAAATTTGGAATGTATTACGAAAGGATCAAATTTTAAATCAAGCAAAAGTTGAGATGCTAATTCCCTGGCAAAACCAAAATGACTCCATAAGTCTGGTCTATGAGTAATAGATTTATTATCTATAGTTAAAATAATATCCGTAAGCCCATCTATTTGCTTTAAATTATCTCCTATCTTTAATTCAAAATCATTTAGAATCATTACCCCTAAATTATCTTCTGAAATATTTAGATCCTTTTGAGAACAAAACATTCCGTTACTTTTATTATTTTTTATTTCTGTTATCCCTATGATTTTATCATTGATTTTCGTACCCGGAAGTGCGAGTGGAACTTTATCATTTACTTCTATATTTAAATCTGCTGAAATAATTTGATAGGTATTTATATCGTCTGTTACTATATATTTTCCTAACTTATTATCACTAATTATTTCTTTAGATATAATTTTTACACAAATTATTTTTTCTAAGATAGGGTTATAATCTTCAATATGATCAATTTCACAAATAGAAAGATTTATTTTTTCTGTAACCTTTTCAAAAGGTATAGAATATAAATTTATATAATCATTTAACCAGTGGTAAGATAGTTTCAATTTTAATCCTGCTTATTTACATTTTTTAATTATTACAGTAGAAAGATATATATCTACATCATTCCATAACTTACTTTTTCCATCACTTCCCTTATGAAGGACATCACACTCTTTATTTAAATTTTCTAAAGATTTTCTAGAATTCCACTGAAAGATATCTATGTTTCCTCTTAGTTCTAAATCTGTACCATTTTTAATAATAAAATCTATTGGAATATAACTTTCTTTACTATTCATTTTTATATATAAATCCGCACTACCAGTTTCACCTTTAAATTTAAAATTTCGAAAATCACCAGTTATCTCTCTAGAATCTTTCATAGATCCAAAAAATATAGTTTTTATTTTCTCATCTCTTTCAGGATTATTAGATTTAACAGATGTTGTATCAATTTTAAATTTAATATTTTCAGCAAATTCTTCTAAAGATTTATTTGGTGTTTTTTGTAAAACAGTTATTTTATCAAATGTTCCTTCAACACCTGTTCTTTCATTATATTTAAAGGCTTTCCACTTAAATAAAGTTGAAGTATGATCATATTGGTACTCGCAAGACTCAGTTCTCACTTCATAAATAAACGATAAAAATAATAATAAAAACATGAAATAATTTTTCATAATTACCTCTATATTCGAATATTTTGAAAGTTCTCATAATAATCAAACCTTTAATTTACTCTCTTGTGTATATACCTCAAAGCTAAATGGATAGATTTTTAAAAAAATAAAGGAAATGACAAAAATACCTTATTGGTCTAAGCTGGAAGATGATGTCAGTTGTAGAAGAAGTTGAAAAGGTAATTGAATCTAAAAATATTGAACCTATAGGCCCATGGAAGGTCGTTTTATGGGATGACGATGAGCATACTTATGATTATGTAATTGAGATGCTTGTAGAGGTATGTGCAATGAGCATTGAAAAAGCATTTAAACATGCAGTAGAAGTTGACAATGACAAAAAAACAATTGTATTTACCGGTGAATTAGAACACGCTGAACATATTCAAGATCGAATCTTGACATACGGCCCTGATCCTAGAATGTCTATATCAAAAGGATCCATGACTGCTACTCTAGAAAAAAATTAAGTTTCTTCAATTAATTCAATGTATTTTCTTAAGTCTACTGATTGTTCAGGAAATCTCAATGTAAATATTTGAATAGATATTTTGAAATCTCTTGGAGGATTTTGAAACTCATTAAGTTTAGTTTTAATTGCAGTTTGAAATTCCTCAAACTCCTCAGCTGTTTTATCCCTCAAAAATATTGAAAACTTAGACTGGCCTACTCTACTTAATGTATCACTTTTTAAAATACTAGAATTAATAGTATTCTTTATAAAAGTTGCATACTGATCAAAATATTCATTGCCTAATATATTAATAATTCTTCCCACATTCTGAATTTTTATAACATAAAGCGTAAAACTCTCATTCTTTTCTCTTGCCGAAATGAGCTCGTGCTTTAACATTTCTTCTACTTTAGATAGTGGATTAAAACTATACTCTAATAATCTTTCCTCAACTATTATTCTAGAAAGTTGCCCTGTAACTATTTTTAATAGAGCTTGAAAAATTTCATTTTCATAATTAATTTTACTACTTGTTACTAGTAATCCTATAAGTTGTTCTTCCTCAATTAAAGGAAATATGATCTTTGAACCTGACCCAAGTTTTAACCTCCCAATTTCATTACTATCATTAATTAATTGAAAAGTTAATTTTGATTTTATTTGTTTAATTAGTATATCATCAACTAAAATGATATTACTTTCAGATATTTCTACTTCATTATTATATATTAGTTTATAATTATTATGACTATCTATTGCATATACACTAACTTTCTCATTAATCTCAAATTTTCTTAGTATATCAATAAAACTATCTATTAGATCTCTATAGTTTTTGAATTTTAAAATTTCAGATGAAAAACTATTCAAGAGCTCTATTTTTTCTTTCTTATAATTAACTTCATTTAATTCCTTCTGGATCTTCTCTTGGTTGTACATCTTAACAAGTATATTTGAAGATACATTCATTAATAAAGTAATAAACTCTATATCATAAGTCTGATACTTTTCACCTGAATTTGATTCACCTATAACAACAAATCCAATTAAACTCTCTTGAGATATAATTGGAGCTATGACTTCATTAGGACTCAACATGAAAATTTTTCTTTCATCTTCATTTAATTCATTATAATTTAAATTTAATGACTCTAAAATACTACCATGACTAATAATTTTTTGAATAGACTCATTTTCAATTGATATATTTATATTTTCTGTGAGTACAATTCCATCATAAGAAATAATTTCATATTCTTCAAATCTCTCATCTAAGGATGATACAATTATAATATAGTTAGAACCTAATTGTCCTTCTAAAGAATATAATAAATTATCATAGAAATCATTAAATGTAGAGGACTGTACAAGCTCATTAGTGATTTCATTTAAAACAAGATAATAATCTAGTTTTTTATCTGAATCAGATTCAGATTCAATTTCATCTTCTTTATCACTTGCTTCAGCTTCATTTATTTTATTCTCTTCTGATAAATCTTTTTCCCATTCTTGAATATTTTCATCTGTTTGTTCATTTTCAGAACCTAATTCAATTGTATCTGCAGGACTAATTTCATCTTCATACTCTTCATTTTGTACTACATTATCATCTATATTTTCAAGAGGAATACCTTCATCTTCTATGTCTGAATATTCTGAATAAAAATCAATATTTATATCAAGCTCAATCTCATCATTTTCTTGTATTGCTATAGAAGTTTGAAAAGCAAATTCTTCTGGAAACTTTAAGACTGATGTATCAGAATCAGATGAATTTATATCTTCTTCTAAGGGGATCGAACTATCTTCATTCGGAGTGCTATCGATTGAGGATTCCAACACTTCAGATTCTTCATCGCGAATTATAATGGATTCCGAGAGAGGCTCTTCTTCTCTTGTAAGTAAATCTTCCTTGTTAGATATTTTGTTTAATAAACTTATTCCCTTCAGAAAACTATTTTTTGAATGTTCATTACTATGTGAAACAGATCCTACCCGATCAAGGTAAGATCTTGCTTTTAGGTATAGGCCCATTTATATATCTAGCTCATCCATTACTTTCTTGTATAATTCAAAATATTCAGATTTAGCAAACTCCTGCACGAATTCCTCTGGCATAGATCCCATCAATTCATCTATATATGTCATAAGTCTTTTGACATCATCTTTGTTCACTGTTGAAAACGCAAAGCCTGCATCAGATTCATCTTGAGAGTCTAGTATTTTATTGATTTCATCACTTGACAATGCGATATCATCATCTTCTACCTCTTGTGCTTCAGGTTGTAGTACAGAGTCTGATTCATCAATATCACCATGATCCATTATGTTTCCAAGCTCATCATCAGAGAGTGTGATTGACTCTTCTTCATCTATGACCTTTTCTTCTTGTACCTGGTCTTCATCATCATATAAACTTGATGGTGAGATTTCTTCATCTCCCATGATCTCTGAAAGTTCATCGTCTGTCATACCATCTGAATCTTCCATAAATTCATCTGCAATATTACCAAGTTCATCAGGAGAGAGTGTTATAGATTCATCCTCATCTTTCTCATCTTGGTCATCTTGGTCAAAGAAACTTTTTTCTTCTACTTCTTCAGCAGTAATTTCGCTCAATTCGTCAGGAGACAGTCCTATGGACTCATCATCATCTACTTCCTGTTCATCGAAAAAGCTCTTCTCAATCTCTTCTTCTGCGTTAAGCTCTTCCATCTCTTCGGGAGACAGTCCTATGGACTCATCGTCATCTACTTCCTGTTCATCGAAAAAGCTCTTCTCAACCTCTTCTTCTGCGTTGAGCTCTTCCATCTCATCGGGAGACAATCCTATGGACTCATCGTCATCTACTTCCTGTTCGTCAAAAAAGCTCTTTTCCGCCTCTTCTTCACCTACAATATTCCCCAATTCATCTGGGGACAGTGTGATCGATTCCTCTTCGGCTTCCTCTTCATCCCTATCAAAAAAGCTTCCTTCTTCCTCTTCATCCCCAAGTATATTTCCTAACTCATCGGATGATAGGGTGATTGATTCTTCCCCGTCCTCTCCCGTTTCAGTTTCAGAATCTTCACCAGTTATATTACCAAGTTCATCGGGGGACAATGTAATTGATTCCTCTTCGGTCTCTTCTTCATCCCTATCAAAAAAGCTTCCTTCTTCCTCTTCATCGCCCAATATATTTCCTAACTCGTCGGATGATAGGGTGATTGATTCTTCCCCGTCCTCGTCCGTTTCAGTTTCAGAATCTTCACCAGTTATATTACCGAGTTCATCGGGGGACAATGTGATTGATTCCTCTTCGGTCTCTTCTTCATCCCCAAGTATATTTCCTAGCTCATCTGATGATAGGGTGATTGATTCTTCCCCGTCCTCGCCCGTTTCTGTTTCAGAATCTTCGCCAGTTATGTTTCCGAGTTCATCGGGGGACAATGTGATTGATTCCTCTTCGGTCTCTTCTTCATCCCCAAGTATATTTCCTAGCTCATCGGATGATAGGGTGATTGATTCCTCCCCGTCCTCACCAGTTTCTGTTTCGGAATCTTCGCCAGTTATATTACCGAGTTCATCGGGGGACAATGTGATCGATTCCTCTTCGGTCTCTTCTTCATCCCCAAGTATATTTCCTAGCTCATCGGATGATAGGGTGATTGATTCTTCCCCGTCCTCACCCGTTTCCGCTTCGGGATCTTCGCCCGTTATGTTACCGAGTTCGTCGGGGGACAATGTAATTGATTCCTCTTCGGTCTCATCTTCATCCCCAAGTATATTTCCCAGCTCATCGGATGATAGGGTGATTGATTCTTCCCCGTCCTCGCCCGTTTCTGTTTCAGAATCTTCACCAGTTATATTACCAAGTTCATCGGGGGACAATGTGATTGATTCCTCTTCGGTCTCTTCTTCATCCCTATCAAAAAAGCTTCCTTCTTCCTCTTCATCGCCCAATATATTTCCTAACTCGTCGGATGATAGGGTGATTGATTCTTCCCCGTCCTCGCCCGTTTCTGTTTCAGAATCTTCACCAGTTATGTTTCCGAGCTCATCGGGAGACAATGTGATTGATTCCTCTTCGGTTTCTTCTTCGGAATCAATATAGTCTTCTAAACCATCGCCCAATTCAACATCATCATCAAAAAAAGAACCGCCAAAATCTTCCTCTTCCTCTTCTTCCAATTGAGATTCTAAATAAAAATCTTGCTCTTCATCCTCTTCTTCTAAGATATCAGCAATGTCATCTGAATCTAGAGATTCGTCATCATCATCGTTATCAGTTTCCTGACTAAAGGGTACTCTTTCTTTTTTATTTAAAAATTCTTTGTCTACTTCTATGTTATCTTCATCTTCAATCTGCTCATTTACTCTTAAATCTTCTTCTGAATGAGCAGTGGGCATAATTTCATCTAGAACTTCTGAATCGGGGTCTTCAGTTTCTACATCTTCTTTATCTTCAATTTGAGGCGAAACCTCCTGGATGCTCGGTGCCTTTTCCACTTTTTTGGGCTTGGGCTCTACAATTTCTGCATCCTTAAGGTCTTTGTATTGAACTTCCTCATCTTCATCTGCAAATTCAGAATCTGGAAGCACATCCCTATAACTTATTACATCAGAAAGAGGAGATTCATCCTGGTCTTCATCGAAGACATCTTCATCAATTGTCTCTTCATTGAGAGATACAATATCATCCAAGTAAAAATCAAAATCTAAGATTTCTTCTAAATCAATGGGATTTCGGTTTTCCCTAGATTCTTGGTTATTATAATTTTCCTTCTTTCGTTTATCCAGCATTTACAACCCTTTATTTAACTCGATGATGTCCCCATCAGAAAGCTCTCGTTCTAGATCGAGACCTTCTAACTCACTGTATCCTTCATTTATTAGACCAAGAACATCTTTTACTCTTGATCCTTCTGGAATTCTAACAACTTTCCCATTGATTATCACTCTGATATCTTGTTCTTTATAAATATAATCTAGCAAATGTCTATTCTTATTACCATAAATCCAAGCTCCAACTATTCCTAAAAAAATAGAAAGAACAAGTAGATTTTTTGAATTCACAAGCACTTATACTCATTTTCGGTCATAATCTAAAACTTGAGCAAATTTTTAAGGAGAAAGATAAATCGAACCACTGTTTTATAATTCAAATACTATTCAATTTTTATTCTGTAACTTTTAAAATTTAGTAGCCTTTTTCCACCTCACGGTATAAGAAAGAAATATTTTTATAGAAGAGTTCGGTAATTATTTTATTGAGATTTTCCTGCAGGAATAAGGTAGTTAAACCTTATTTGCAGAAAAAGGCATATGCCAAGTATACTTAAATACTTAGCTTTGATTTTAATACTTTTATTTCTTTTAAGGATGCACTATCTTTTTTAGAGGATATTTCATTGAGTCTTGCCTGTATATCTGCTTTGTTGATTTGGTCTGAAATTTCTCCACTCTTTGCCAGTATGTTTACAACATTTTTTTGAATTTGAGCAAACCCACCATCTACAAAGATTTTTGTTTTTACAGAACCATTTTGAACTTCTAAAATACCTAAATCTATCTCAGAAACTAGAGAAGCATGGTTGTACATAACTCCAAAAGATCCATCTGATCCTGGGATTTTTATATAAGTTGCAACTCCCGAATAGAGGATCTTTTCGGGAGAAATGACATTTACATTTAAAACTCTATCAGCCATCTTATGCCTTCAGCTTCTTCGCTTTTTCAACAGCTTCATCAATTGCACCCACCATGTAAAAAGCCTGTTCGGGAAGATGATCAAATTCTCCTGAGATCACACGCTTAAACGAAGATACTGTATCTTCCAATTTTACGTACTTTCCTGGAAAACCAGTGAATATCTCAGCAACGCTGAAAGGTTGAGATAAAAATTTTTCAATTTTTCTTGCTCTAGCAACTAAAATTTTATCATCTTCTGAAAGCTCATCCATTCCTAAAATTGCGATAATATCCTGGAGATCTTTGTATCTTTGAAGAATTCTCTGAACTTCCCTAGCTACTTTGTAATGCTCTTCCCCTACTACTTCTGGAGTCAATGCTCTGGAGGTTGAATCTAATGGATCGACTGCAGGATAAATTCCTTTTTCAGAGATAGATCTAGAAAGAACAGTTGTGGAATCTAAGTGAGTAAATGCTGTAGCAGGTGCAGGGTCTGTTAAATCATCCGCAGGTACATAAATAGCTTGAACAGAAGTAATAGATCCTCTTTGGGTAGATGTAATACGCTCTTGCAAAGCTCCCATTTCAGTAGAAAGTGTAGGTTGGTATCCTACCGCAGAAGGCATACGTCCTAGAAGTGCAGATACCTCAGATCCAGCTTGTGAGAAACGGAAAATGTTATCAACAAACAACAGAATATCAGACCCAGAAGCATCTCGGAAATATTCTGCCATGGTAAGTGCTGTCAATGCTACCCTAAGACGAGCTCCAGGAGGCTCATTCATCTGACCATAAACAAGAACTGTTTTATCAATTACACCTGATTCTTTCATTTCTCGCCATAGGTCATTTCCTTCCCTAGTTCGCTCACCTACCCCAGCAAATACGGAAAAACCTCCATGCTGCTTGGCGATATTATTTATAAGCTCCATGATAACAACTGTCTTACCAACTCCAGCACCTCCAAATAAACCTGTCTTTCCTCCTTTGATATAAGGAGCGATCAAATCTATTACTTTGATACCGGTTTCAAAAATTTCTGTTTTTGGTTTTAATTCTTCATACTTAGGTGCATCTGCGTGGATTGATCTTCTTTCTTTGACTTCAACATCACCCATTTCATCAACAGTTTGTCCTAGCACATTGAAAATCCTACCTAAAGTGGAATTTCCAACCGGAACCATAATTGGTCCACCTGTATCTCGAACTTCTTGTCCACGAACTAGACCATCTGGGGAACCCATAGCTACTGCGCGAACTGTATTATCACCTAGATGCTGTTGTACTTCTGCAACTAAAATTTGCTTAGACCCATCTTTTAGTAGATCAATCTCTAATGCATTGTAAATTTCAGGTAAATGACCTTTATCAAACGTAACATCTAAAACGGAACCTATGACCTGTTTGATTTTTCCCTTTTCCATTGTCTCTCCCTATATCATCTTTTACTTTAACGAATCTGCTCCAGCTACGATCTCTGAAATTTCTTGAGTGATCTTCGCTTGTCTCACACGGTTATAACCTCTTGTGAGTAATTTTATCATTTCACTTGCTGCATCTGTTGCTGACTTCATTGCAACCCTTCTTGCAATTTGTTCTGAGGTCACAGCTTCTAAAGAAAGTTTATAAAATACCATATTTATAACTTCAGGAAGAAGCGACTCTAGAATCTTTTCAGGACTTGGCTCATAAATTACCAGACCATTACTTTTTTTCGAACCCTTTGGGGGCTCAATTGGTAGAATGGAAACTATCTCTGCTTTTTGATTTGCCGAAGAGTGGTATACAGTTGTTATTGCTTCTACTTTATCAATTTTTCCAGAAATGAATAAACCTTTAAAAATATTCGCATATCCTTCTGCAACATCGTACCCTGATTTATCATCTAGGTTAGTAAAAGATTGTACTACACTTTCTTTTGCATATTTAAAGAAAGAAATCCCTTTCTTACCTACAACATACAGCTCAACTTCAATGCCTTGTGATTTCAGCTCATGCATTCTAGCACGCGCAAGACGTATCACGTTTCCATTATAACCACCGCACAATCCCCTATTAGCAGTGACTACTAGAAGACCTACTTTTTTTATCACTTCTGGTTTTCTTAGTAGAGGGCTGTTTACATTAGCTGCCATACTCCCAAGAGAAGAAGCCAATTCTGAAATCTTTTCTGCATAAGGCTTAGAAGCATTGGCTTTGTTAGACATCTTTTTTGCCTTTGATGTAGCCACCATTTCCATTGTACGAGTAATTTTTCTCGTATTTTTAACGGAATTGATTCTCTTTTTTATTTCTCTAGGTGTAGCCAAAGTTAGTTCCTTATGACTTTTTTAGAAAGGTTTCAACCACTTCTTTCACTTTTGCACCAAGTGCATCTTCATCTTTGATTATTTTTTCATCCTTTATGGACTTCAAAAGCTCAGGTGTATGATTTCTAAAATAGTCAAGCACTGATGCTTCACATTCCCGAATTTTACTAACAGGAACTTTATCCATGAATCCCCTAGTGACTGCAAAAATAACCAAAACCTGCTCTTCAACTGGAAATGGTTTATTTTGGGCTTGTTTTAATATTTCAACAATTCTGTAACCTCTATCCAATTGGGATTGGGTGGTGGCATCTAGTTCTGTTCCCAACTGTGCAAATGCTTCTAGCTCTCTGAATTGAGCAAGGTCTAATTTGACAGTTCCCCCTACTTTCTTCATCGCTTTGATTTGAGCAGAACCACCCACACGTGATACAGAGATACCTACGTCAACAGCAGGTCTTACTCCAGAAGCAAACAAGCTAGACTGTAAATAAATTTGACCATCTGTAATTGAGATCACATTGGTAGGGATATAAGCAGATACTTCCCCTTCTTGGGTTTCTATAATAGGAAGTGCTGTTAAGGATCCACCACCATACTTTTTATCTAGCTTACAAGCTCTTTCAAGAAGTCTGGAATGCAAATAAAACACATCCCCAGGATACGCTTCGCGACCGGGAGGTCTACGTAGTAAAAGTGACATTTGGCGATACGCCACAGCTTGCTTAGATAAATCATCATAAACAACTAGTGTATGCTTTCCTTCTTCGTACATAAAAAATTCAGCCATTGCACAACCTGAGTAAGGTGCAATGTATTGCATAGGAGCAGGATCAGAAGCACTTGCTGCTACAATGATTGAGTATGAAAGAGCACCATTTTCTTCTAGCCTTTTCACAAGACCAGCAACAGTAGAAGCTTTTTGCCCAATTGCTACATATACACAAATTACCCCTGTTTCTTTTTGGTTGATAATGGTATCTATAGCAATTGCTGTTTTACCAGTTCCCCTATCACCAATGATCAATTCCCTCTGTCCCCTACCGATAGGGATCATAGCATCAATTGCTTTGATCCCTGTTTGGAGAGGCTCAGTGACTGGATATCTCTTAGAGATACCAGGTGCTATGATTTCAACGGGTCTAAATTTAGTAGTAGTGATTGGACCTTTTCCATCTATAGGTTGCCCTAATGGATTTACAACCCTGCCCAACATTTCATGACCAACTGGGACTTCGAAGATTTTACCAGTTCTCTTTACGGTAAATCCTTCTTGTATGTGCTTGTATTCTCCCAACACAACTACCCCAAGAGAATTTTCTTCCAGGTTGAATGCTTGGCCTCGAATTCCATTTTGGAATTCTACTAATTCTCCAGACATTACATTTTTGAGCCCAAAGACTCTTGCAATACCGTCTCCGACCTCAACAACTGTACCAACTTCATCTACTTTTAGATCTTGTTTATAACTTTGAATTTCTTTTTTGATAATCGATGTGATTTCATCTGTTTTAATTTTCATAATATGCCCCGGTATTTTTATTACTGATGAGTTGCTCCCCAGCATGTAGTAGTATTGATTTGCTTATATTCTTCAAATTACTCTGTATAGATCCATCTATAACCTTGTCATCAAAATATATAACAACCCCACCGACCAATTCTGGTCTTACTACAGTTACTATTTCCGCTTTCATTTTGTATTCATCCAGAAACCATTTTGTGATCTCAGAGAGATTCTCATTAGATAAGGGAGCCGCGCTTTGTAGGGTGACTCGAAGAATATTGTTAACTTTATCATTGAGAGCAGAGAATTGAGTATAAATGTCTGATAGATAAAATATTCTATCATTCTTAATTAATATTGAAAGGAAGGACAAAATTTGTTCTGATGCTTTTCCTTTGAGTGCTTTTTCTAAAGAATTGAGTTTATTTGCTTTAGAAAATTGAGGAGAGATTAAGAAGTTCCAAATATCCTCATTTGCTAAGAGGATACTTAGAATATCTTTGAGTTCTGAAACGAATTCTTCTGTTTGCTTGGAATCTTGCCCAACCTCTAACAGAGCCTTCGCATAGACTTTTGCAACTTGTGAATTTTCCATGTGTTTATGCTTTCATCTTTTTGAGATTAGAAATTTCATTTTTAACAAAATTTGCATGATCTTCTGCTTTGAGCTGCTTCTCTATAATCTTAGAAGCAATATTTACAGAGAGATCTACTATACTTTCTTGGATTTCTTGGAGAGCTTTCATCTTAGAGAGCTCAATATCTCTAAGGGATTGGTCCTTACGAGCCTGAATCTCTACAGTTGCATCCGAGATCATTTTGTTTTTTACTACAGTTGCGTCTGATTTTGCTTCATTTACAATTGAGATTGCTTCATCCTTGGCAGCGGCAATTTTTGCCTTGTAGTCAGAAAGAAGCGTTTCTGCTTCCTTGCGAAGGTTTTCTGCTTTCTCTATATCACCGTGGACTTTGTGAGATCTTTCATCCAGAGCGTGGATAATAGGATTCCATGCAAACTTCCACAGAATTAAAACAACAATAGAAAATGTAATTACCGTCCATACTAAAAGACCAGGATTGACACTAAGTAAGTTCAACCCACCTGCTGCCAGATTAATCAAAATTGTACCCCTTATTTACTTTCAGCAGGTGCCGAAACGGAAGCTTTTGGTGCATCTGTTGCCTTTGTTAGGTTAGTGTTAAGTGCACCACCTGAAAGGAACATAATAACGAGAGCAAATAAAGCCGCTCCTTCAATAAAAGCTGCAGAAATCAACATTGCTGTTTGGATAGCTCCGGATGCCTCTGGTTGACGACTCATTCCTTCTACTGCCTGACCACCTATTCTACCAATACCCAAACCTGCTCCAAGAATTGCAAGACCTGCTCCAATTCCAATACCAATGTAACCTAAACCGAAATCCATATTTTCTCCTATAAATTAATTTTTAATTGAATATGATTCTAATGCCTGTGCATTGATGACCCTACAAAGAGAGATGTTAAAAGCGTAAATATAAATGCTTGTAAAAATGCTACAAATATCTCTAACATATAAATTGCAGTTGCTCCAAAGATAGAAATTGGAACTACAAAGAAAGATTGAAATTCAAAAATAAATCCTAAAAGTGCAAGGATCACAACGTGACCAGCAGTCATATTAGCTAGAAGACGCACAGTGAGCGCAAATGCTTTAGCAAGAGGAGATACTACAAATTCTAAAGGAAACATTAAGAGATATAGAACAGCAGGGACTCCATTAGGCACAGAATAAATAGGGAACAATGGGCCTTGGTAAATAAAACCAGTTCCATAAATCATAATCAAAGTAATTCCAGCCAATGTAACTGTAACTGAAATATCACCCGTAACAGTAATTCCACTCCATATTTTAGTAAAGATGGAATGGTGAGGATCACCAGTGAGTGCGCCAATAATTTCTCCAACAGGAGGAATCAATCCAAAAAGGTTTGAGAAGAGAATAAAGAAGAATAAACTAAAGAGGTAGCCATAATATGCATGACCATGACCATGCATATTGACGTCTATGACATCTTTTTGAAGGAATTGGAGAATTGCTTCGACAGCTCCTGTTGCTCTGGACTGAACTTTGTAAGGATTAGAAGCAATTGATCTAGCGATGGGGATAAACGTAACCAATAGAAAAAAAGATACCACCCACATCATAGTAACTCTTTTGGTTATATGCATGTCAAAACCACCAAGAAAGTGGTATAGCTTTTTAGAATCATTGTCTTCGAAGGTAGCATGGTGTTCTAGATCAAAGTTTGGGTCTCCCTCAAATACTTTGATTCCTCCAAAATTTAGGGGGAATTCCGCGTGATCAGCTAGATGGTGCTCAATCACTCCAGTTAAATCAAACTTTTCATCTGTGCCACCAGAAGCCAAGAGGGGAGAAAAAGAAAGCGTTAGAAGCAATAAAACATAGGATAAAAGTTTATTCATTTTTGAGTTCATATTTTAAAAGTAAGTGTGCAGTTGAAACAAATATTTTCATAGTAAAATAATTTGCAATAAAAAACCCGATTAGAAATGAGAGATTCTTTTGAAAAAAGGAAAAGTAGCCTAGAATTAGAATGTTTATGAATAATGATATCCCAGTTAGTAGTAATTGCGGCTTAGCAGTTTGCTTCCAATTCCCCTTCATGAAATAAGTTTTCGATAACAAGAGTATCACTTGCATCCACAAAGAGACTAAAAAACCAAAGTAGCCCATTTTTTCTAAATCTGTGACCTTATGCAAAAGAAAGGCGATGGCACTCAATAGAGAAAATATAAATAAGATAAAAAGTAAAAATTTTTGAAATGGGAGTTTACTTAAATCCAAACTTTGTATCCTTTTCTGTAGAATTATTCACTATCGGCTTTACTGCAAGAATATATACTCCTACAAAAAATCAAACCAAAGGATATAAGTTTTACTATAGATTTTGAAAAAAATACTTTTTACATATATAGCTATACTTTTTTTATTCTATTCGTGAGACTACTTTGCTTTTCTGTTGGGGTATTAATTGGTAATTTAGGATATTATATATGAATAACAGTGTAAGATTAATTAATTCAGAACTGATCAATGATGTTAGAGATAAAGCACTCAATGCTCCTAGAAAAAGGCTCAACTATAATTTCCATCAGCTTGATGAAACCTATCAAAGATTTTTAAATATTTTATGCAAGGGAACTTATGTTAGACCTCATCGCCACACAAATCCTCCTAAAGCAGAAACTTTTTTGATACTTGAAGGCAAGATTTCATTTTTAATCTTTTCAGAAGAAGGCAATGTAATTGAATCCCATATCTTAGAAGCCGGGGGACCTAACTATGGAATAGATATACTCCCTGGTGTTTGGCACTCTTTAGTTTGTATAAGTGAAACGGCTGTTTGTTTTGAAGGGAAACATGGACCCTACAATCCTGCAAGTGATAAAGATTTTGCTGAGTGGGCTCCCCATGAAAACACTAAAGAAGCAATTGAATATTTAGTTAGCCTAGAAAATAAAATTAAATATTAATGACGTTCCTGCAAAAAGTTAGTTTTTGCAAATTTATTCGCAACAATCCTAGGCTTTTTTCCGCCTACCGGCGGAAAAAGATAGTAATTGCAGTTGCGTACTTTGTATCTTACTATTAATACAACCTACCTGGATAGGTACTTTCATTTTACACTAAAAATATAATTTAAAACATAAAATCTATTATCATATGCTTCTGTTTCATTGAAATTATCTCCAAACTGAAATCCTGGTTTATCTAATTTTTTACCAAACCTTATAGCCTTGGCAAAATCTTTCAATAGAATTCCAGTTGAATAGAAGAGAGACGTTTTATCCTTAGCTTTTGTATGAAGCATATCCGACTTCAATAAGTTTTCCACATCCATAAATAAATTAGTCGCTGATGCATTCGTCTGCATTTCATCTTGCATATACCCTAAAAACCCACCCGGGCGAGTTAGAGATTCTAGTAGTACTACAAAGTTTCTCCCATCAGGAGCTACTATTTTAATGATTTTTGGCATATCCTCTGTTAGAATAGTTGTAAGTAAATAACTTTGGGTTCCATCTTCTTTTGTAAATACAGCAGCTAAAATTTCAACCAAACTTGCTGCTTCCGCTTGCGTTGGCTTTGAATCTATCAAGATATCAAATAGTCCATCTATGTTCCTGACTAATGTATACTTGGATGTAGTAGAAAAATAATCCCTCAAAAATTGTACTACTGAATCTACTTTTGACCATGTTGGGTCAGAGGGAGTTTGGGATGTTCGTCCTCTGACATAGGTTTTTAAGTCTTCTGTTATGGTTTGCATTGTGGTCTGTAAATTAAACTGCACAGATGTGGGATTCTCAGAGGAAATTTTCACTTCTCCTAAAATTTTGATCAAGCCTGCCACTACCTTATCTCTACCTGCTTTACGTTCTGCCTTAGAGAGCTCATTTAACATGGATGCAGTACTGGAGATCAACTTTGTTTGTGATACTAAACTTAAGACTCCATCTTGTGCCCCACGTAAGTTATTGAATCGTGAAGTATAGGGTTCCACCAAAAGAGAAAGAAGAGATCTAAGGGAATTGTCCGGCCAGTAATTGGATCTGTTTTTTTGACGCACATCCGAGGCAGACGAATTTTCTGATGGAGTACTTTCTGATGTACAAAGAAATTTCCTTGATGTATCACTTAAATCAGATGCAATTCTGAGAGTTAAAATGGGATTTGTGATAGACTGATCACAAGAATTACTAACTCCACCTATATAAACTTTGGCTACTGTTGAGCTAGAAAGATATGGTCGAACTAAAACTCTAGCAATATCTGTTAAAATTTTAAAAGAGTTTTTCTCTGATCCAACTGTAGTGTCCACACTATCTTTTAATGCCTTTGCTAAAGATGCGACCATTGGTAAGAGTTTATTTCTCTTTTTCCAGATAGAATTGGATGAAGTATCACTAGTATTTATATCTGATGGTCTAATTACTTTTATAGTAGTTTTTAGAGAATCAGTTGTTGTAGTACCTAAAGTTCCATTAACATCCGTTAAAAATCCTAACCTTTCAAATATAGCAAAATTTTGTGATATTACAGGAGGAATGGCACCATAAAAACCATCTGGAGCAGCATTGCTAGTAAATAATAATGGCCATAGTATTGGCATCATACTAGAAGAGAATTGGTAAGCAGTAGCTCCTGTCTCACCTCCACCAAAGGATTGAGCCAAAAGAACTGAATCGCCCGGAAGAGAGGAAAAAGTAGCGAAATCTCCTCCTATACTATTTGTTTTAATAAAGGAACCAAGCTTATTCCATTTTCCATTATTTTCAGTTCCACAACTTGTACTGGTACAAAAAGGCTTTGCTGACATAAGACCACTTAACCCATTGGCAACTACTGTAATAAATGTCCCATCTTTTGCTCCCCCAGAGAGGATAGCATTGACTGGTATTACAAGTACGAATCTCTTCTCATGAACTAACCACATAAAATTTTTATAGATTGCTTCTTCATCAGTATTTACTGCTCTATCAGAAATCGGAATCTCTGTAATAGTATATGCTGTACCATTCCCTGTAGAAATTTCAGTCCCATCTAAACCTGCATAAGAAAATCCAGCTCCTGCATTTGTACAACCAGAGCATTTTACCTTAGTTCTAAATTTACTTGTCTGCCAAGATGATTTGTAAAGATTAGCATACTGGCTAGTTTTATTTCTATTGTAATACGGCCCATACCCTTCAAAGATTACACGGCTGAGCATACCCATCACCCAAGGGATTGTTTTAGTATAAATGGGATCTTCACAAGGAGATGCATATTGGCTGTTAGCATTTATATCGCCCATACTCTCACCCTGCAATAGACAGAGAGCAGGTGTATTTATGCTTATAGGAAAATTCTTTCCATCACGTAGTACGTCACCAGTAGTACCTCCTACTGCTCCAGCAGCTGTTTTACTACTATTTAGAAATGCTACCATTCCAATAGTTCCACCTACTAACCTTGACTTTAAAGCTGATGTACTATCCCCTAACGTAATAGCTCCATTCAATAAACCCCGATTTCTTTGAGAACTTGTTCCAGAAGATTCGCCTATCATGCCCACGACTTTTGGATTTGCAGAATTGGAATCATCCCACTCATATCCAAAGATATCTGTTAGAGCCAGAATAAACATCAAAGATTCAAGTGCAGTGATTTGATCTCCATTAGGCTTAGATAGATCTGTCTCGTATCTATTTCTACCCAGATAGTCTATACCAATTAGCTTCAACATTGTATCATCAAAAAGTTCAAAGTCACTAGTTTCATATGTGGAGAGAGTGGTCAACAAACGATCCAATACAGTGACTGACGGATCTTTGACAAGATTTGTATCATTGATCAATAACTTTCTGATCAATGGGTAGAGATCTGTGATTAAAGTAGAAAGTTCATTTGTATAACCAGTACTCGTATAATCTGCTTTGCTTGAATATATACTACCCCCAACAGTATTGAATTGTTCCAAATTCAGTAAAAGTTCTTTGATAACTGTGTTTGCACTGGTAAAATTGGAAAAACCAGAACGCTTATTCATCATGTCTCCAACTGAACCAATGATCTGCACTAACTGGTTTTTTAGAGTTTTATCTCCAATAATACTCTCATCAGTGAGTCCCTGCATGATTTGTTTCAATCCGGACTTTGTATTTTCATTTTTGTATGTTGCCTTGTACATCACATCTTCAAAAGATTTTAGTAAATCTATGGACTCTTTTTTTTGTAGTTCAAGAGCCATATCCATAATTGCATTTGATACTTCAGTTTTTGAACGGGTAGAATAGATTTCCTTCAATGTTGCATTTGAGATTGGTGATACAGTAGAAATTACATTTGCAGGGCTTCTTCGTACTTTTTCCATAAATCCCATTGCAGATGCATAAGAAGATTCATCATAAGTACGTACTCTCTTTAATAACTTCGCTAAATTTAAAGATGACTCCCTAAGCCCAGATGAATCATTTAAGAGTAGATTTGCTGTAGTGTTTAAGCTATCTGCAATGGAGTCTCTTGAGATAGGAGTCATCCCCTCATTCAGTTTCCGATTAAAGGTAGTTGGATTTAATTTATAAAAAGAACTCTTAACAGATGGATAAGGATTTAAAAGAGTAAATAATTCGAGGGACTGTGGTTCCAATTCTGAAAGTAAGGACTTAGGGTCTTTAGATTTATTCGAGCAAGTCATTAGTATAAAGCTATTTAACAGAATAATTATAAAAAATAATACTATTCTTTTCATTTAGAACCTCAAGCAAATGTAAAGTATCGTTAGAAATGGTATCTAACATTGGTGAAAAATCAAGAATTTTCTAAGCAAAATTAAAAATTTTTAGGAAAAAGAAATTGTAAAAATAAAAAAAGGTTATACAAATATAATTATAGAAAAGTGAAATTTTTTATCTGGAAAGATATTTCTTTTGTTATGTTTGAAAAAAAATATCTTTCCCCTATTATAGCTTTTCTATATTTATTTGGGTAGAATAGTTTCTAAACTACAATCTCCTGTGAATAGCTCAATCTGATTTGTATCTAAATTCTTATACTGGTCTAACTTAGCTCTAATGAAAAGGTATGGATCCAAAACATTTTTACTGATTGGCAATACTTCTAATTCATCCAACTGAAGCCCACATACATTCATGTGAGGAATTGGTATCTCTCCTAAGATACTATTTACAAGTGGTAGCACAAGAGAATATACCAAAGGTTTCATAGTAGCTTCTATTCGAACTGGATTGAGTCCAAGTGGATTGTTTTCTTTTCCAAGTAACACTTCTAATGAATAGGAAAGCCCAGCCGCTAAAGCATCTGTGTCATTGGTAACTTTGGGAACAATGACCTGAAGATATTGGTTGGATGTAAATTTTTGAGTAGTTCCATTTGAAAGTTTGATACTGATGTGTTTGACATCTTTTTTCACTATATCAAACTTCACTAACATACTCAGATTTATTTTTAATTTTCCCATTAGGTAATCCCTTACACCATCAGGGTTACCATTTGAACCTACACTTGCCCCTCTTAAATGAACAATTAAATCAGGAAACATGATCTTTAACTGAGGCTTTTGTAAATCAGCTCCGTTCCTATCTAAATAGGGGTATGCCAGAGGAAATATTTGTGGATCTAAAACTGCATAGACAACATCCTTTTCATTGATAAGAATTTTAGATCCAGTGGTGGCATCCAAAGAATACCAAGTTGGTTTTCCTGCATCAAATACAGTGGTGATTGCTCCTCCATTCAAGAGAGACTCTGCAAATTGGAGTAGCTCTATGCTTTTTCCCATTTGGCTGACAAGTTGCTTAGTTAAATTGAGGATTTCAGTGTTTACCTTTAAATTAAATGCACCCGCCTTCCATAGATTATACAGAGCTTGGTTTGCAGCATCCCCATGCAAAGAGATCAAAGTTCCTTTATATATTTTATTAGCATCTTTGATCTGTATAGGGAGCTCAGCTGGTTTGCCAGTGAAATCTGTTCTTCTCAAGGATATAAATGAATTTGCTCCCTGTACTGCTGGAGGTATAGGATGACCCACTTTACGAGTGCAAATTTTAGTTTTTGGATCAATGGTTCCCACACAAGCTGTAATAGACGCACCCATATCTGTTTCCAATGCGTTGTATGCCCCGTCTCTATTTGGAGTTGCTGCTTGGGGAATTGCTTTGATAGAGAGTGCCATTGATGCAATTGGCTCGGGGAGGTAATCAGGTAAATTTAGCTCAAATCCCGTTTTGATTCTTGCTAAAAGTGTATTTAGTAGGTCGGGAGTGACTCTTTCCGCAACATCACCAACCGTACTTTTTACAACCCCGGGTGTTACTGCATCCGGATCCATGTCTACCATTTGCTCCTGGATGGCTTGTTTTACAATCACACGCAATACAGGAAAAACCAATCCATCTAAAAACTTTGCAAAACCTGTGGAACTTAAAGTGTATGAGTCTGGATTTTTGTTAATAGGTTGGACAGCAAGCCTCTCCGCCCATTCTTTAACTTCCAAGTTTCCTGCAACTTTTGGATCTTTAACTTTGACGAGGATATTTCCATCCTTATCCACCGAGGCTGTTGTTTTGATACTAGCATTTCGATATTCAGAATTTAATGGGTACAGAGGATCTGGTCTATCTGCTAAACCAGTTTGGAATACCATTTTTTGACCATTTAATTCAAAGGGAGTGTTGAATTGGAACTTTCCCTTTCCTAAGAAGTCAGGTGCTGGCAAATTTTGGATAAAACCAAGCAAACCCATTCCTGTTTGGGATGCCCCAGTCATTTCAATGACCATTGCCATTCCACCCACAGCCTTGCGAGATGCCAAGTTGATGTTTAAACTATCTTTTTCAGCAGAAAGACCAAGCTTTAAATTGTCTGCGGGAGCTGCTGGTTTATCATTTGGAGTGTTTATGCGCATCCCTGTGATGTACACATCAAGTTTGGATGTGTAGTCCAGCTTTAATACTTCTGTATCATCACCCAATAGCCCCGCAGAATCATATGCAATACACTTTGTTATATATCCAAAAATAGGAGCCCCAAACCATCCTCCCTGACATTGCTCTTGGTAATTTGTAATTTCAAATAAATCTGCTAATATTACCCTAACAGATCTCATTGTCAATATAGTACTCCCTGATGCAGAGATATCACAAAAGGGACCCACCCGTTTTAAATAGTCTATTTTCACATTGGCTGAGGGTGTATTACCATTCATATTCATATCACGGCAGGTATGACCTTTTGGATCTAGTATGGCTTTTGAAAGATCTCTTGTGGTTTTCTCATTCATAATCCCATTTAAGCTCATTTGCTTTAGGGTGAATGCTTCGGTTCCATATCTTTGGAGAAGTATTCCCATTGTATCAAAAGTAACTTGATCGATGGTTGCTTTCATTGACTTTGATACTATGGATGTGGGATCTGGAACATTTGTGTTTGGATTTTTGGCTGTATTACCATAATAATAGGAAACCGTCCGTATTAAATTACAAGGTTTGGTTCCGTCATTGGGCTGGTCTAGGTTGATACAGTAGTAATAGATATTAGCTCCCTCCTGTACCTTATAGATGGTATCGGAGGCAGCACTTGGCTCAAGCTTTGTAACATATTCCCCTTTTACTAATTCCGCTTCTATAGAAGTAGAATATCCCAACCTAAACAATCTTACGGATTTTACCGTTCCCGGTGGTGCATTTTTTACAAAGGAACTTGCAAGTGTAACAGTTGGATGGAGAGATTTTTCTAGTACAACCCCTCCAGTTGTTTTTGTTTGGAAAGGAATGATTCCATTGATTTTATGAGTCATGGCATAGGATGACCCTGTTTTGAATTGCACATTGAATCCAGTCCAAGGGGTATCATCTTCTAGGGTAGCACCCGAAATACTTAGAGTGTAGATAGAATCTTCTTCTAATTCCAGAAGGGGATCGATTACCAACTTCTTACTATTTATCCAATAAGATTCCAATTGAACCTTCTTCCCATCAGAACCAAGCAATTGGAGATTGGCTTCTACAGACTCCCTATCCATATTATCTGCAAAAAATATAACAAAATTTTCGAAAATATCCTGAGTTTTAACCAAGGAGATGGAACTAGCATTGCTACCGGGGGGAAATGTTGAGATACTAAATCTTGCGTCAGTACTTTTGTTAGAATAGTTTTGAGGCACATTGTTAGTTGTTGCTGTGGTTGTACCTGATGACGATGTTGAATTGGATGAAGTGGATGAAGTAGTTGAGGAGGAAGAGGAACTTGTTCCAGATGGTCTCAGGGTGATAACACCATCTACCGGTACAACTATGGGTGCAGCCGTTTCAGATACTGTTAATTTTTCATCAGGAATTGGCTTTTGAGATTCTGAGGGAGAACCCAAAAGAGCTATGGGGACTAGATCCATGACCTTTGTCGGGCTTTCCTGTGGGGTACAATTGGAAATAACGAACGATAAAATTATAAAATAGAGGGGATTTTTTAATGATAACATACTATATCTCGCTTTTGGACTACCAAAATCCAGATTTGAAAGGATTTTAATGATCCGATAATTTTTCAATTTTCTCAATTTTTTAGGTTTGGTAAGTCAAGAGTCAAGAAAAAAATGATATTATAATTAAAATTAATATATTTCACCTCAATCACCTTCCATTTTACTTTTAAATTATAAATGTAGAACCATGTTCAATTTTAGAATTCTCTGTCTCTATATGCTCAAACATAGATTGCTCCCTTTTTTATTTTTCGGTTCCTCTAATTTTAATTGATTCCAATCACTTACTCTATACAGATACGATTAATCTACTTATTTAACTGAAAAAGTGAGTTTCCTTTATGAATCGTATGTCTAAAATTATTTTTAAAATTAGTTATTATTTCTTTTTTGCCACTTTATTTACTCTATGCAAAGAAGTTAAAATGGTTCCCATGGAAACACCCGTGGGTCAGGGCATTCTTTTTTCTGGAAAAATTCTATCTCCTCCTAAGGTATTTGAAAAGCCATCGTATCGGTTACAAATTCGATTTTATAACTGTCCAAAAAGTTTTGGAAAGATGAATCCTGATACAGGAACCTTTCCTTATTTAGAAAATGATTGTAGGAAGAATTTCCTGGAAACTACGATTAACTCTATAGGTAGTGATTATTCAAAAGAAATCCCACCTCCGATAACATGGACCCATGCTTATGTAAGACTTTTAGAGACCGACTCCATTGAGGGACTCTATTCGCCAGGAGAGAATCCTTTTTGGTTTAAAAATACCTTCCAACCCACCCCATCTTTAGCACATAGTTTTGATTTTGAAAGCACTGAAAATCCAATCCCTGATTCTGAACAATATGGATTAGCAGAAAAAGTAGCGCCCCTCATCGTCTTAAAAAAAAACAAACGCTTTCTACCCACCAATCTAGAAAAATTTTATTTGAAATTTTCGAAAAAGACCTATATGGGCAAAAGTCTTGATTCAAAATTATATGAACTCAATGACCCTAAAAGAGATGAATATTTTAAGTTTGATGAATCTCTTTATGGGGGAAATACCCATTTGTACTTCCATGTAAGACCCGCTGACACTTTCGTATCCGGCACTTCCGCTAATTCCCTTCCCGGTTGGAGAGACAATAGAAACTATAGGTATTCAAAAGCCAAAGCTGACATTGTAATCTCTTTTTACCTATGGTACGACTACAATGAAGGACCTTCAGGTATGGGGAATAAACACGAAGGTGATTTTGAATCGTTTGCAATACTATGTGATGCAAAAGGTACCCCAAAACGATTTATGGCAACCGGACATAACCATGTCATGCTAGACACCGAATGGAAAAACATCAACTCCATCGACAATCATCCAATCATCTACATTGCTCATGGAAATAAGGGTGTGGATGGAGGAAATCCAACTTCTGCTTATGGTGGATATGAAACAAGCCTCGAGGCCGGAAACTTTTTATTCAATGCTCTAGCGAATCCTAAGGATATTTTTCCAGATATTGAAACCGCACAAATAATTGTGCCAAAATCATTGAACAGAGAGAAGTTAAAAAATATTCGAATTGGACCTGGTGAATGGATTGATCCTAAAAAAACAAAATATGTAGACATAAGTAAATCTGTATCACGTGAGATATCAAAGTTAGTAAAATGGGAAGAACCCGAATGGATAGGAAAACCTGCAGTCAATGATCCAGACAAAAATCATAATGTACCAGAAGAATCAGCATACTTCCAAAATTTTTCTGGAAGATTGGGTATGCATCCCAAAAGTACTATCAATTTTTTAAAGTTCATCCAATACGGAAAATCTCCAGTAAATCCGCCCTTTAAGATGAATGAAGAACAACACTTTACATTGGAAAAACCCAGCAGAGATCGATGTGAAAAAGCTCGAATTGGAGACTACTGTCCAAAATTTTATGGAGACAATAAAACACCTCAGTTTTAAAAAGAATCTATGGAAAATACAGAAAAAGCTATCTTAGGTGGTGGTTGTTTTTGGTGCTTAGAAGCAGTCTACCAATTGGTTGAAGGTGTCACCGAAATAAAATCTGGGTATACAGGAGGGTTAAATCCCAATCCTACGTATGAAGAAGTTTGTAGTGGTATGACAGGACACGCAGAAGTTGTGGAAGTCACTTATGAGATCTCTAAGCTAAGTTATAAAGATATACTAAATATTTTTTTTGAGATACATGATCCCACAACCCTAAATAGACAGGGAAATGACACAGGTAGTCAGTATCGATCTGTCATATACTATCTTGATGAATCACAAAAAGCTATAGCAGAAGAAATGATAGCCTCCATAGCTCATAAATGGAAAGACCCAATCGTTACTGAGATTACGAAACTAAATGATTTTTTTGAAGCGGAAGCTTATCACCAAGATTATTATAGAAGAAACCCTGGTAGTTCGTATTGTTTTTTTGTTGTCAGACCAAAAGTAGAAAAATTTTTAAAAAAGAAAACAAAGTAGTAAATTAGATTATTTAAATGTATCAACTCTTTCTTTGAGTTTATATTTGTTTAAATCATCCAAAGAAAAGATCAACCATTTACGATGCATATAGCCTTTTACTTTTTTATATGAAAAAATTTCATTGTCAGTGATGATTTGATTTTCATCTGGCTTAAATTCCAAGGAAATGGGTTCTATCTGTGTCCAATCATAAAAGTTTAAACCTTTATCTTTGGATACATCGTCTTGGATGTCTCCAAAAACTACATTCATCCCTTCATTGTCTATCCACAATAAAAGGGAGGTTCTCTTAAAATTAGAAATCACAGACTGCAAGTGGTCATGTATACTCACTACTACTAAAATCTTTTTTTCATCAAAGTTTTCTAGGGATTGTGCAATATCATCCATGTTGTTATTCAATTCATCAGTATGAAAAATATAATCCGTGTATTTATTAATCCTAGTAGTTTTAATAAATTTTATATTTCCTAGGATATCGCCAATCTTTTTTGGAGTTATTCTATAGGGATGTTTGATTTTACCTTCAATGTATTTCTTATTGGGAACCTCATCTCTATCGAGTTCGTAGATAGCTAATTTTTGTGTGGAATAAACGAGACGCTTGGTTTTAAAACCACTGGCACAAGAAAATTGGAATAGCAATATAAGAGTGAGTATGAGTGATTTCTTCATGGGTTCCTGTCAATCTTTTGGGAGTATGATAGATAGGTTAAGGGAAATCAAATAGGAGACAAGTCATTTTCATGTAAGTTTTTAAGTGTATGGGGAAAACCTTCCTTGTCATTGTAAATTGCATGGATTCCTTCGGGAGTGATTTCAGCTATCTCAACAATAGAGTTAGTTAAAATAAAAATTCCGTCTTGCATAAATGTTTTCTTGGTCAATTTAAGCTTATCTCCTACATTCATACTTCTTCCTGGTTTACATAAAGATCTTTTCCTACTTTTTTCATAACATCAAAAATCTGTAAATTTTTACTGTCTACCCTAGTTCCAATATCATATAGAGCATCCGTGAAGTCAGCACCCTCAATTTTTATTCCAGTCAACTTTGCCCAACGTAAATCCGCACCCCGTAAATTTGCATTTCGCAGATCACTGTTGTTTAAGAATGCACCTCTAAGATTTGCACCAGAAAAATTTGCTCCGATAAAATTATTATTTTGTAAAAATGCATTGTGGAGATTTGCACCCTCAAAATTAACATTTTCTAAATTTTCTTTTTCCAAAATTACACTCGAGAGATCTTCATGAGACAAAGTGCCTTTTGTTTTGAGTAACTCTAGCGCTTTTGTTCCGGTGATTCGTTTTTCCTTGGGAACCCCTGCTCCTTCTTTAAAGTCCTTAATTGCCTGTTGCAATGCCATAATTGCTGATTTTGGATAATTTTTTCTTCTCTCTGGAAACTCAAATTCTTTCTCTAGATCTTCTTCCGTCAAATTTTCTGCTTCTTCTATGGTTTTGTCTTTTGCAATGAGAGTTGCCATAGCCAATGCTGTGATTCCAAACCCACATCCAGTTGTTGTATAACTTGCATCAATGATCTTTTGGTCTTCTATTTTCAAATAGATTCTATACCCATCCCCACACCCTGTATTTCGATAGTTGGATACAACAGTAGCATCATCCATCTCACGATAATTTAACCTAGTATCGTTGATTTCTTTAAATCTTTGATAATCCATTTTTGTACCTCTTCTATTAGATTGGCTCTTTGACCAATTTAGTTTTATTCTAAATATTTTAACGATTTTGGCAACTCTTTTCTACAGAATGAAGAATACCTCAAATTATGTAAATGGAGATGCACATAAGTATACAACTGATTAGGGCTGAATTTTGTATTCTATGTTTGGATTAAAAAAGGGAGGTATGTCTAGGTTTGATAAAACTTGAATACCTCTTCTCTTAAATGATCCAAATTCATGGAGCAAACTTACAAGTATTTGTGCTGTAGCTCCCCAGAGTAGGTCTCCATCCAATTCCAAATAGTAAACTTTCTTCCCCGGGGATCTTGGATTTTCCATCTCAAAAAAAGCTCCTGTATTGAATACTTCCAAGTTTAAAAAAATCATTTTATCCACCTCTTCTCTATTGGGATTAAAAATGAATTTTCCTGAATAAAATGCAATGAATGGGACAATGATATAACCTGTAAACGTATTGAATTCACCAAAACTTCCAATCACGTCTAACGTGGTTCTTGGTTCTCCAACCTCTTCTTCCCATTCTCGTTCTGCTGTTTCTAATAATTCTTCGTCATTGCTACAGACACCTCCCGGAAAGGAAATTTGACCGGGATGATTTTTTAAGGTTTCACTTCTTTTTGTAAGTATTACATTATCCTGACCATTTGTATCTTTATATAAGGGAATGATCACAGATGCTGGCTTTGGTCCCGGTATGGAAATGGTTGGTTTTAACCTATGAGGATACCCAATAGGTAAGGATTCTAATTTTAGAATCACTTTTTTCTTTTTATAGGAATCAATCCTTCTAGTAAGTCATCATATGGTTCTGAGTGCAGTGCCTTAAGTAAAGTAATTCCATAATTTTGTAATTTCCAATCAGAAAGAAAATGAAATTTATCTAGCTCTTCTAAAGTTGTAGGAGGATTCCTTATAAGCGTTAGTAGCTGTTTATTTGAGAGTATCATAGAGTGATCAACTCCCCTCTTCTTAATTATTTTATCTCTCCACTTGTGAAGATGCCTAAGTTTAGATTCTTCTTGGGTTGTCATATTGTTATCAATTCTAGGAAAGTCAGTTTTATTCAATGCTGAACCGGAAGGATTTTTTAATATTTCTGCAATTTGGGATCCGTCCTTTCTCCCAAGTAAATTAATAATTTCTTCTTCTTTTAAGTTTTCAGATATTATTTTTGATATTGTTTCGTTGTTAATGACTCTGAATGGAGCCTTATTTAATTTTTTTGCTTTTTCTTCTCGAAAAGATAACACGTCATACACGGATCTTCTTTGTTCAGGAGTAAATTTCAATATATTGGGAAATTTATGCCAAGATATTTCCCCAGTTGATTCTCTGCCTTTGATCAACTCTTCCGTCATTTTTTTAAATTCAGAAATAGCCTCTTCTAAAAGCTGAGATTCTCTCAATTCAAATTCCATTTTTTCCCAAATAGATTCCAGATAAGCAGTGTCTAAAGCAGCATATTGAAGTTGTTGTTTATCTAAGGGTCTTTTTTCCCAATTGGATTTCTGTTCTGTTTTAGAAAGTTTTATGGAGTGATAAAATTCTACAAGGTAGTTGAGAGAGTTGTGCTCCATCCCCAATAACTTAGAAGAGTACATTGTATCTGCAATATTTTTAAACTTATAACCAAAATCCCTTTTTAATCCTTTCACATCATCTGGAGCAGAATGAAAGATTTTAAGAATTTTTTCATTTTCAAAAATTGGATTTAAAAGTGCCATGTCTAGTGGTGCTAGAGGGTCAATGAGATAATTTTTTCCATTCACACTGATTTGAACCAAACAAATCCTAGAGTAATAAGTAAAATATCCAGAGGATTCTGTATCTACAGAAATGCTCTTTGCACCTGAAAGATTTACAGCTGCTAGTTCCATGGATTTTTTATTATCGATAAGTATGTATTTGGAATTCGTTTGCATGTTTATCCACTTTTAAATCAGTATCCATTTATGGGAGCCAATCCTAACTCCAAAAACTCACCAAACTCTATCCATAGTTTTGTAATTACTCGGGATGACAAACCAAAAGATGAATGTGCAATTTTCGGAATATACAATTCTCCTGAGGCTTCTAACTTTACCTACCTTGGTCTTTATTCTATGCAGCACAGAGGCCAAGAGTCTGCTGGGATTGTATCTACTGATGGAGAGCTTCTCTATAGATTTGCTGGAATGGGTTTGGTGGCAAATGTTTTTAACCAAACCAACCTAAAAGATTTAAAAGGTAAATCTGCAATTGGACATAATCGCTATTCTACCACAGGTGCTAGCTTTTTAAAGAATGCTCAGCCACTTCGAGTAGAATCTCACCTTGGAGCGATATCTCTAGCCCATAATGGGAACCTAGTAAATTCTTATGATATCCGCAGAGAATTGGAGTTAGAAGGAAGCATTTTCCAAACTACAATAGACAGTGAAATCATCGTACACCTTATGGCAAAGTCTAAAAGTAGTAATATCCTAGAAGCTATATCAGATGCTTTAAAAAAGATATATGGAGCTTATTCCCTTTTGATTATGACCAACCGGTATCTAGTAGCTGTTCGGGATCCTAATGGATTTCGTCCTTTGGTTATGGGAGAGAGAAGTGATGGATCAATAGTTTTTGCTTCTGAAACCTGTGCATTTGATATTACAGATACTAAGTACATCCGGGATGTAGAGCCTGGCGAAATGGTAGTAGTAGATCACTATGGAGTTAAATCCTTTTTTCCTTTTGCAAAAAAATCCCATAGTTTGTGTATATTTGAATATATCTATTTCTCCAGGCCAGACTCTTATATATTTAACGAATCTGTGTATAAGATCCGAAAACAATTGGGTTTCTACCTTGCAAAAATGCTTCCCGTTGATGCAGACGTTGTGATATCAGTTCCTGATTCTGCAAATGTTGCTGCTCTTGGTTACAGTGAAGCTTCCAAGATACCCTTTGCAATGGGCTTAATAAGATCACATTATATAGGCAGAACATTCATTGAACCTGATCAGAAAATTAGAGATTTCGGTGCAAAAATTAAATATAATGTAGTACGTGATGTTGTATTTGATAAAAGAGTAATTATAATTGACGACTCAATTATGAGAGGAACAACAAGTAGAAAAATAGTTAAAATGATTCGTAATGCTGGTGCAAAGGAAATACATATGAGAATTTCTGCTCCTCCAACTATAAATCCATGTTATTATGGGATAGATATTCCTACACATAAGGAACTTATAGCTGCATCACATACCATAGAGGAAATTAGAAAATACTTAAGAGTAGACACTTTAGCTTACTTAGATTTACAAACTATGCACAATGCGGCAGGACAAGATTTAGAAAAATCTAGATATTGTGATGCATGTTTTACAGGAAAATATCCCGTGCCTTTTACACCAAATGATAATTCAAAAGAGAAGTATCTATTTGAAAATTTAGAGTAAGTCAGTATAGGAGTTTTTTGTATAATCAAGGAAAAAACAATTTCTTCCCCTCCATACTATAAAATGTTTTAGATCTTCCATATTTGATCCAGTTTCAATTTTTCTTTCTTTTAATTCGTTTTCTTCCATAGTTTCTTCTGCAATAAGAGAATCAAATCTGATACATCTATATCCATCTAATAATCTAAGAATCAGTAGATTAGATTTTTCTGGTTTTAAATTTGGATACTCGATTTGAATAGGAGAAAGTGGAAAAATAGAAATTTTTTTATTGTTATAAGATAAATATTTTACTGAATAATCAATATTTTTAATAACTTTCTTATAAACATTTGGTACTACATATATACTTTCTTGAAATTGCAAAATTAAATACTTATCAAAAGAAGGTATTATTTTATCTATATCTTCATTTATATCCGTATTTTTTTTTGCTTTTTTTTCATAATAAATTGAACTTATTTGATTAGATGTATCTTTTTCATTTAGTTTATTAAGCAAAGAATGGATTCTATTGAATTCACTTTTCTTATATGATTTCTTGGCTCTAAACAATTCAAATTTTTCTTGGATAGATTTTAATCTTTCCTCAAAATAATTAGATTTTTCTTGTTTAGCTATTGATAGCAAATTTCGTAGTATACCTTCGAATTGGTACATCTGTTCATTATTATAAAATGTTGATTTTTCAATTCTATCAAATAGAATTTCAGCTTTAGCTTTTAAGTCATAAAAATCCTTATTATTATGAACTTCTTTTGATTCCATGATTAGTTAGCATGTTTTCTTATTTTAATTGAGATGATGATGCCAACTGCCATCATAGACATTATGAGGTGAGATCCTCCATAGCTGACAAAAGATAAAGGAAGACCCGTGACTGGAAGTAGACCCAATACAATTCCTAAATTAATAAACATATGAAAAAATATCAAAGCAACTATACCTGCAGCTAGTAAAGATCCAAATTTATCTTTACTTTCAAAGCTGACTTGCAACCCTCTCAGTGGAATTGCCAACAAGATAAAAACCAAGAATACCGAACCTACAAAACCAGTTTGCTCTGCCCATGAAGCAAAAATAAAGTCTGTACTACTTTCAGGAACATGTGGAACTCTTCCCTCTGTCATTTCACCATAAGTAAGCCCTTTTCCTAAGAATCTACCTGACCCAATTGCTGGTTTTGAAGCCCTAAGTTGGTAACCTGCTCCCTGTTTAAACTGATCCGGATTTATAAATGCTGTTAGTCGTATAACTTGATTTTCCCTAAAAGGAATATACTTAATGACCAGAGATGCAAAAATAATACTCAATCCTAATACACCTAAACTTATATAGTATTGACGAAATTGATCTCTTCCTCTTGCAAATCGAATGATAAGAAGTATCAAACTTATGAATATTAAAATTAAACCAAACCCTGTCATTATAGTTTCATTCATAAAAATCTGGAAAAAGAAATTTGTATTTTCTTCCATTACTTGATCTACTGCTTCCTGTAGTACATGCAATAATTTTTGAGATGGGGGATCGATAGGAATATTTCCTATAACTACACTTTTATTTTTTAGAAGCAACCATATCTTTCCCTGAACTTTATTTACCAAACTAACGAGTTCCGAATTATTTATCTTAATAAGTTGATCAATCAATGGCTGAGTGAGAGTAATCTTTGTATACTCTACATACATAGGTATTGCCAATGATATAAACCCCAAAGTTATCAGAGAGCCTATATGCAGAATATCTGCTCCTCCTAAAAATAAAATTGCTAGAAGTATAGGAAGGAATGACACTGCTGTACCAAAATCTGGCTGTAGTATAATCAACACCATTGGAAGTATTACAATTAAGAAAGGAATTATAAGAACTGAAATATTCCTTATCTCCCTTTCTCGTATCACAAGATATTGACCCAAAAGTATCACGGTAGCAAGTTTTGCAATTTCACTTGTTTGTATTTGTATTGAACCTAGTTTTAACCATGATCTAGCTCCTCTACCCGAGGGTAGATATCCTATACCCGGGATTAGAGTAAGTACTAATAAAGCTATTGAAAATAAGTAAATAGGAAGAGCGTACGATCCCAATAATTGATAGTTTATTCTAGTCATCAAGACCATCGCTATCATCCCTATGAAAAAGTAGATTAGCTGCCTCCACCATTTTCCAGGTCCATCCATGATATTAAATTCTTGGGTATAAAGAGTTATTATTCCGCATGCAACTGCAACTACTACACAAAAAATAAGAATATAATCTAATTTTTCTAACCTTTTTTCCATTATGGAGAAACCTCTTCATCCGCATCAGACTCAATTGTATCATCTTCTTGGATCAATGGAGTTTCTTCTCCCATTTTAGGACCTGCATCAATTTTCTCTCTACGAACAAATGAACCTGGAGGAAACGCAGCTTTGAACACATCACGGGCAATTGGTCCTGCTCCAACTGCTCCACCCACTCCATGCTCCACAAAGACTCCCACGATGACTTGTTCATCCGCAGGAGCTCCAAAGGGTGCATAGCCAACAAACCATGCATGGTTGGAGGATGACTGACCTCGTCTTCTTGTTTGAGCTGTTCCTGTTTTTCCTGCAATTTCAGGAAGGTCAGGTTGGTTTAAGAGCCTTGATGCTGTTCCTGTTTTTGCTACTGCCCTCAGACCTTGGTTCAATGCTTCTAAGGTTGAAACTTTTATGGGAATATCCCTTAGTACTTTAGGTGTTGTTCTATATACGATTGAGTTATCTAAGGGATTTCTCATTTCTCCTAAAATATAAGGTTGGTACACCTTACCATTATTAGCTATAGCCATATAAAATAATGTCATAGCTATTGGAGTTACAGTAATATATCCCTGACCAATTGATAAATTGATAGTATCTCCATCATACCATTTATTACCGTATGACCTTTTCTTCCATTCATTACTTGGAACAAAACCTTCAATTTCTCCAGGTAAATCAATATTAGTTCTTTTATCTAATCCGAATAATCTTGAATAGTATAGAATTGCTTCAGAACCTAATTTATAACCAAGATTATAAAAATATACCGAGCAAGATTTCTCTAAAGCGTGTATCAAATCATTGTTGCCATGACCTTTTTTATCCCAACAAAGAAATTCTTGGTCCGGTACTCCAGCAAATGAGCTTTTTAAATAAAAACGGCTATTACACATAAAAGTATTTGTTGCCATATAATTAATCTTATGCTCACTCTCAAGGGCAGCAAGTCCAACCAGTGTTTTGAATGTAGAAGCTGGAGGAAACTTTGATTGCAATGCCATATTTAAGAAACCTTTATTTTTCTTAATCTTATTGAAATGATCCTGTCTCTTTTGTTTATTTTTTCCAGATAGAATATTTGGATCAAAGCTTGGGTTGGAAGCAAGAGCTAAAACTTCTCCTGTGGACGGGCGTATTGCAATAACAGTGCCTCTGAAATCTTTCAAGGCGTTGTACGCTGCAAATTGAATTTTTTTATCTAATGTAAGAATTAAATTATTTCCCATTCTAGCATGTTCAATAATTCTTTCTTCTTCTATATTTCCATCTGAATTTCTTTTCTGAATTCTAAATCCATCTGAACCTCTTAAATGCTGGTCGTATTGTAACTCTAAGCCACTTTTACCTAAGAGCTGATAGGATTTTATCTCTCTATTTTTTAAATCATTAGTACTAGGCAATCCAACATAGCCAGTAACATGAGCTAGAGCAGGTCCCATGTGATAAATTCTACGTGGGGTTGGGATAAAATTTACATTTCTTCCAATATTATCAAAAAGTGTAATCCTTTCATGCTGTTCAGGTGTAACTCCTTGTAATAAAATTATGGGAGTTTTAGACTTAATCTTCTTTGAAAATTTGGGCTCTTGTATTTCACTCTCATAGTAAGCCTTTGGTATAGATAAAGTTTTATAAAATTCTATTATAAATTCTCTAACTTTTTCTGGATTATTTTTAAACAAAGATGCATTTACTATCACATCAAGGGATTGATTATTAGAAATTAAGGGAGGTGAATCTTCTGGAGTTTTAAAATTTCTATCAAATACCAATCCACGTGATGCAGGTAAAGATTCACTCCTCCTCACAAACATTTCTGCTTTTCTGGAATTTTCAGATCCATTCACAATCTGCAGATTAAATAATTGAAAAATAAATATAATTAGTGCCATCACAATTATACCTGAGAAGAAATAGAGCCTAAGTCTAAAACTTTTCTCAAGTTTATGTTCTATAGATGATACAGATCTTCCCATTATCGAAGACCTTCTGATGGTTGTAATTTATATGTCCACGACAGTACAAAAAATGTTAAGGGAGCTAAAACAGCATTGTAAATAGAGCATATAAATAAAGAGTAATTTAAATTATTATAAAAAAAGAAACTAAACAAAGTATAAGTTAATGCCCTCATAAGGAGTGTAACACCAAATGCGTATATAGTAATAGAAATATAATTTTCATTATAAAAAGATCTACCAAATTTTCCTAGTAAATATCCAATGATAGAAAAACTTAAAGAATGCACACCTATTTTATAGTAAATTTTTCCACCTGTTCCCTCTTCTCCACCTAATCCAGCATCCGACAACAATCCACCTATAAATCCTACCCATAGGCCTGCCATCTCCCCTTTTCTAAGAGAAAAAAATAAGATCAAAAGAATCATAAAATCAGGTTTGATTTCCGGACCAAAATCAAAAAGATTAGAACCATTTAGAATGTGAGCTAAAATAATCCCTGATAGTACTACAATTTTCTCAAAAATCACGGGGAATTCCCCTCTAATTTTCTTAGAATTTCATCGTCATCTTCATCCAATAGAGGCATTTTCTTCATCACTTCTTGTTTTTTAGGAGGTGGAGTTGGTGAATTGCTCGTTGGTTTTTTGGTTAATTCCCTTTGTTCAGAAACTTGAGGTTTTAAAACAGTTTGTTTTTGATCTTTTGGGATTTGTTTACTTTCAGGTTCCTCACCTGGAAAGTTTAATTCTCCATAAAATGGATTTTCTATTGTAATATTTTTTTCTTCAGGCCAATCTTCTACCCATTTATCCGGCAGCTTTTTGATTATAGTTACATAACTTAATTCATCAAATTTAACATAAGGTTTTACGTATGCAGTTTTAAAAGATCCTGCCCTTGGACCTTCTTCCACAATTACCCCAATTGGTAATCCTGCAGGAAAGACTCCTCCCCCATTGGATGAATAGATTTCCCGACCGGCAATCCCCACTTTTTCTAATCCATTTTCATCTGCTAAGACAGGTCCTATTTGAGAATATAGTTTTGGATTGATAATCACACCAGAATCTAAGAAATTTAAAATAACATAAGTGCCTCTTCCAGAATTTCCTGATAGAATTGCCCACAAACTACCCCCCTCTACCTGAACTCCCATATTAAAATTTGAATTAATGATTGGTTGTACTACGGCTGAGGAACTATTTGATGCTATTACTTTTCCTACTATAGCAGGAATTATATCTCCAGATTCATTTACTGCTCTAGAGATAACAGGCATAAAAGGATAAATTTTATCTGCCTTACCCTTATTGATTACAATTGTTCTATAGATTGAATTTAACCGCACAGATAAGACTTCCGCTCGGGTGGTTGGGTAGTCTATTTTAGGTTGGAATTCTAAATCTTTGCGGAGATTTATATTTTCATTTAAAAGAATTTTATTGTCGTGAGAGTATATCTTATATTCATCAACTAATTTTGCATATGAATCACGCTCCCTTCGAAGAGCATCATTTGATTGGATCCTTTGGTAAACTCTAGAGAATATACCCCCCGCAGAATCAACAGAAGATGTGATGACATCTACAGCTTTTTGAGAACTGGCAACTGTTTTAACTACTAAATTACTGTTCCAAACAAGAGAAACTATTGAAAATCCTATACAAAATAATAAAGAAAGGATTTCACTGAGTTGTTGGATTCTATCCCATAGCATCTAATTCTATGGCTTTATGCTACACCGCGTTTGATATACTTTAGCTCATCTAGATATTTTCCAGTACCGAGTACTACGCAAGTAAGAGGGTTTTCTGCTCGGAAAACGGGAACACCTGTTTCTCGAGAGATATAAGTTTCCAAACCTCTCAATAGACACCCGCCTCCTGTTAGAATGATGCCTCTCTCTACTATATCAGCGGAGAGTTCTGGTGGTGTTTTTTCTAAAACTCGTTTGATTCCATCTAGGATTTGGTCAATAGGTTCTTTTAGTGCTTTTCTAATTTCAGTGCTTTCCAACTCTAGAGTTCTTGGTAGTCCAGAAATAGCATCACGACCTTTTACTTCCATTGTATCCACACGTTTATCCATGTAAGCATTTCCAATGGTTAGCTTAATGTCTTCTGCTGTTCTATCCCCAATTACAAGGTTGTATTGGTTACGGAGGTGTTTGACAATGGCTTCATCAAATTCATCTCCACCAGTGCGGATGGATTCGGCAATCACCATACCCCCCAAAGAAATAACTGCTATCTCTGTGGTTCCACCACCTATATCAACTATCATATTCCCAGCAGGCTCATGGATGGGTATATTTGCACCTATAGCAGCTGCCAAAGCTTCTTCAATTAAAAAGATTTCTCGAGCTCCAGCCTGTTCAGCAGACTCACGCACAGCTCTTCGTTCAACTTCTGTAATCCCAGAGGGAACACCTATAACAATACGGGGCTTTACAAAAGTAGTTCTGTTGTGAACCTTTGCAATAAAATAACGGATCATTTTTTCAACTGTTTCAAAGTCGGCAATTACACCATCTTTCATTGGTCGAATAGCTACGATATCACCTGGAGTTCTTCCAAGCATTCTCTTGGCTTCTTGTCCTACTGCCAGCACTTTTCCTGTAGAAGCTTGTACAGCTACCACCGAGGGCTCAGAGAGAACAATACCCTGCCCCTTAACATGAACAAGCGTATTTGCTGTTCCCAAATCAATGCCCATATCATTAGAAAAAAATGCGTATAAATTATCGAAAATCATGACATAATAGCCCTAGTTTATAAAAACAATTCATTTATCAAAAACCTTCTTCCAAAAAAATTTTTAGAACATATACCCATAAGGTTTTTTCTATTTAAGTAGCGAAATTTTCCAAATTTTAGTAAACGCTGAAAATTATAAAATTAGAAAAAAGGCTTCTTAAGGAATCAAATTTAACCTTTAAATAATGGTCAATGTTTTTTATTTTTGTAAATCAAAAAGGGAATTTTTTGCAGTTCCCGTATTAATTTCCAAGAATGTGAATCCGATACATTTTTTTACTCACTCACACCCTTCCGAGCCAACTTCAGCAAAAAAACTGATTTTAGGTAGATCCTTGGTATTAGTATCTATGTATTTCTAAAATAGATTAGAACCTTTTTTATTTTAAGTACTTTTGGATCAATCGGGAAGGTAAGGCTAATTCTTGGGAAACCAAACCTAAAAGATTTTCTGAGTTTAAAATGTTTAGAATTGAATTACTATCTATTTTCAATTTATTCCTCTTTTGAAATTGAAAGTCATGGATTAGCGAGGGCTGTAAATCGAGAAGTTTTTTTGAGCCAAATCTACTTTTGAACAAAAAATCTAAAGCCAAATTATTTTTTTTTGAAATTCCAGTTTTATAATTTCCGGGTGAGTACATTTCCATAGTATATGTTCTTCTAATATCTATGAGTTTAAAATATTCATAGCCTGTACCACGGCAATGGGTTTTACCTTTATAGGAAGTAAATGAAATTCCTGCATTAGTAAAATCTAATACATTCATTTTTTCAGCGATTGCCAATGCCATACTAGAAATATTGAGCCCAGGATTATTTAATAAGAATAAATCTTTATGCCTATCTACCATAATCTGATCAAGTGGATACGTTGTATAAATCAAATAAATACGGTTTTTTCTTTGAAATATTTCTTTGTTTCCTCCCAACCATGTAATGATTGGTATATCTGTTGGAAGATCTTCTCTAAAATGAAAAGCTGTACCACGTCCAGAATCAATACTTAAAATAGCATTAGGTTTTAAGCCTTTTTTATATAAAAAATAAGATGAAGTATCTGATGAAAGTATGAAAAATTTATGCCTGTGAAGAAGTAAATACTCTATTTCCTCTTCTAAAATTGGAGAAGCACCAGTAAAAACTAATGATACATTTTTCCAATCTACTGTCTTGTCAGACAATGAATAAATATCTTCTCTCTCAGAACATACCCTTACATTTTGAATGTAATTATTGAGCCAAATTTTACTAAAATGTTGAATAGTTGAATGATTAACTGAAGATTTTTTTTTAGAGAGTGCTAATTTAAGTTCTGCTAATTGTTTTGAAAACTTTTTTGCATAGTAAGGCAGTATCAAAAGTGTGTAAGAATTTTTTACATTTTCAAATGAAAATTCTGGATAATGAATTTCTAGATTAGAACCTAAACTAGAAAATTTTCTTTGGTATTCTAGGATTTTTTTTTTAATTCAGGAAAAGTGGAAGAAAGTTCCTTTTCGGGTTCATAGATGATAACGTTTGATGGGATTGGAGAAGAAGATTCCAAGATAACAGGAAGGATGTACCCAGCACCCAAACCAAAGCAAATAAGGGAATGATCCTCTGGAATCTGGAGATTAGAATAAAGCCTTGTTGCTTCTTTGTATGGATCAAAATTGGAGTGAATATAAACACCGGTTTCAATATCCCGAAAGTTTTGGGAGCCATCTCTACCGGTGCAGCTGATAAGTGTCATAAAAAAATTAAAAACTAGGGTTCTTCGTCGGTTGACTCCTCAACCTCTTCTGCCTCATCTTCATAGTCATCATCAAACTCATTGTCATCATCTATATCATCAAACTCATTGTCATCATCACTGGCTGCTGATACAGGCTTAGGTTCGTCTTCAGGGATAAATTCTTCTTCCATATCCTCTTCTGCTACTGGTGCATTGGCATTGTTGAATAGACCTTTGAATTTATATGGTGCATCCGACATTCCATTATCATGCATGAGCTTTCTTCTTTCTTCGGGAGTGAAATAATCGTACTTCACAAGTCCTTCTGCCAAGGCATGAAGTGCCTGGACTGCAGGTTTGCGAGTTCTCATCTTTTTAGGGATAGTATTGATTCTGTCTATTTTGTCTAGAACTGCGAATCCTGCCGAGGTGATTTCATATTTCTTGAGACGGGCAAGCTCTACAACTTTTAGGACATCAAATTCATTATTTTGGTTTGTTGACATAAAAAATACAACTCCTGGACAATAGATGTACGCGGGAAATTAAGCTAACTTTGTACAGTAAAGGGTAGCGAATACCATAGTCCCAATAGAGACATAGGAGGCAAGATGTTTTTCTGTAAACTCGCTATTTCGAACACTGAGAAGGGAATCTTTAATTTTTTGTTCTTTACTTGCAGATTATCTTATTTTCTTCGAAGTGGTAGATTAAAGAAATGAAATCAAAAATACTTCCACTCTTAGTTTTATTTATTTTTAGTATGGATTGTAGAACAAAAAGAGAGTCCAACTTAAATGTCCAAACATTCGTTGGAGTTGACCTTACCGGAAAAGAAGTTTCCTTGAAAGATGAAAAAACTCCCCGGGTAGCAATCAACGTCTACTCTCCTACCTGCATACCCTGTTTTAAAGAAATTCCTTCTTTAAATTACCTTAGAAATGAAATGTTACATTCAAGGCTTGGGGAATTCTATATGGTTGTAGATCCCTACTCTATAATAGATGGAATGGATGGTAAGCCATTTGAGGATGTCTATCCAGAAGCCATGAAAGTGATGAAAGAAGAAGTAAAAAATCGCAAAATAGAGCTTCCCATTCTAATCATGAAGCCACCATTCAAAGTTACCCCGGGCGAAGGTTTGATCACTGGCACACCAGAAACTCTCTTATTTAAAACAACTCCATTGATACTCTATTATAATTTTATAGGGAGTATCAGCGAACAGGAGTCACTAGAGGATCTAAAAAATGACTTAAAAGTTAAATTTTTTAAACGAATAATAGGAGGGATCTAAGGTGAGAAGTCTTATTCTTCGATTTGAGGACTGTGAGGGTCCGGGATTATTGGAGCCTTTGCTTCGGGAAAAGGGTTATAGTATCACATACCATGATGCCTTTAGAAAGGGACTAAATCTACTACCTTCTACTCATTTGCTCTTTGATTTCTTTTTATTTTTGGGAGGATCAGATTCCGTTTATGATCCTACTAAAAAATCCTTTTTTTCCCCCTATTTTTATTTGATCGAAGATATTTTAAGGATTCAGGGAAAGAAGATTTTAGGAATTTGCTTGGGTTCTCAACTTCTGGCACACGTCCTGGGAGGGACTGTAGCTCGAGGAGATAAGGGGGGAGAGATTGGTTTTGGGAAATTAAAGATCGAAGAAAAAGAGAATAAAATATTTTATGGAATTGATGGGGATGAGATCACAGGCTTTCACTTTCACAATGATATTTTTTCGTTGCCCAAAGGATCTAAAAAACTCTTAAGCTCAGAAAAATACGAAAATCAAATGTTTTCTTACAATGATTCTGCAATTGGTATTTTACCTCATTTTGAATTGACAAGTGCCATGTTTTCGGTTTGGCGAAAGAAATTTATGGAAATAAAAAATTCTGTCCCAGAAAATCAAGAAATGTTTACACAATTAAAACTACAAAAAGTTTCAGGAGAAATTCTTCTGAGAAATATACTTTCCTTATAGGAAAAAGGATACCTTCATGCTGCAAAAAGTCTTAAATTTTATATTTGGTAGTAAATACGAGAGAGATCTAAAAAGACTCACCCCCATCGTAAAAGAAATAAATTCTCATGAGTCAAAAATCTCTAAGATGTCAAGTGATGAGCTAGGGAACCAAACCAAGGCTTTCAGAGTTAGATTGGCAAATGGGGAATCCCTTGACCAAATTTTACCAGAGGCATTCGCAACTGTTAGGGAAGCATCCATTAGAACTATGGGTTTACGTCACTATGATGTCCAGATGATGGGAGGGATTGCACTCCACAAAGGGAATATCTCTGAGATGAAGACAGGTGAGGGAAAAACTTTAACCTCTACACTCGCAGTGTATTTAAATTCTTTAGCAGGTAGAGGCGTACATGTAGTTACAGTTAACGATTATCTCGCGAGAAGAGATGCCTCTTGGATGAAGCCTATCTATGACTTTTTAAATGTAAGTGTTGGCGTAATACAGCATGACATGGATCATGATGAACGAAAAGAAGCTTACGGATCTGATATAACTTATGGAACTAACAATGAATATGGTTTTGACTACTTAAGAGATAATATGGTAACACATAAAAATCATAAAGTACAAAGAGATCATTTTTTTGCCATCATAGATGAAGTAGATTCAATCCTAATCGATGAGGCTAGAACTCCCCTCATTATATCAGGATCCACAGATGATACAACTGAAGATTATGTTAGAGTGGATATGATCATCCCTAGGTTAGAAGAAAAAGTAGATTATGAAGTTGATGAAAAGGCTAGAAATGTATTACTAACTGAAGATGGTGTAGCGAAAGTTGAAAAATATCTAAAAGTAGAAAATTTATATTCGCCTGAAAATATTGAACTTGTGCATCACGTACATCAATCACTAAAAGCACATAAGATTTTCCAAAAAGATGTAGATTACGTGGTTCAAAATGGTGAGGTTATCATTGTAGATGAATTTACAGGTCGTATGATGACCGGAAGGAGATATTCAGATGGACTCCACCAGGCTTTAGAGGCAAAAGAAAGAGTACCAATCGCAAAAGAGTCACAGACTCTTGCATCTATCACATTTCAAAATTTCTTCAGAATTTATGACAAGATAGCTGGTATGACAGGAACTGCGGATACTGAAGCAGAAGAATTTGCAAAAATTTATAAATTAGATGTAATCGTAATACCTCCTAATTTAAAAATGAAAAGAATCGATCATGCAGATAGAGTCTACAGAACAGAAAAAGAAAAATTTGACGCAATTTTAAATGAAATCAAAGATTGTCATTCTAAAAAACAACCTGTCTTAGTTGGTACTATCTCTATAGAAAAATCTGAATTGCTAAGTCATAAGTTAAGACAGTCTGGATTGTATCACAATGTATTAAATGCTAAACAACATGAAAAAGAAGCTGAAATCATAGCAAATGCAGGCAAGCCAGGAATGATCACCATTGCCACTAACATGGCAGGAAGGGGAACAGATATAGTTTTAGGTGGCGCTCAGGTATTCAAAGAGAAAATTGAGAAATGGAATGATTCAGAGACGGCTATTGAAGATTTTAAACTAGCAATTAAAAAATCAGACTTCTCAAAAGCTAAAGAATTGATTGAAGGTGTCAGTTCACAAAGCAAAAGAAAAAAAGCAAAAGAAATTTATGACGATGCTCTTCAATGGGTAGAGAACCATAATGAAGTACTCAACAATGGTGGCTTGCATATTTTGGGTACAGAAAGGCATGAATCCAGAAGGATAGATAATCAGTTACGTGGAAGGTCAGGTAGGCAAGGTGATCCTGGATCAAGTCGCTTTTATTTATCTCTAGAAGATGATCTCATGAGAATCTTTGGATCTGATAGAATTTCTGGGATCATGCAAAGATTGGGTATGGAAGAAGGTCAGGAAATTGAGCATAAAATGGTTTCAAGTGCTATAGCACGATCTCAGAAACGTGTAGAAAGTCATAATTTTGATATTCGAAAACATCTATTAGAGTATGACGATGTTATGAATAAACAACGTATGTTTATTTATAAATTAAGAAATGAAGCCCTTGATGAAAACTTTAATCTCAGCGAAGTTATTAAGAAATGGTTGGAAGAGATCATAGAAAACCAAATTTTAATACATTGTGATAACAATAATCCTGAGAGCTGGAGTATCACTGATTTAAATGAATGGTTGATAGGTTTGACTCATAATGAGATAAAAATAGAAATTAAAGATTTCAATAAATCCAATAAAGTATTAGAAGAGCTCTTAGATTTTATATGGAAAGGAATGAGCTCAATCTATGACAAAAAAAGAGAAAAAATAGGCTTAGAAATGTGGTCACATTTAGAAAGAAATATATTCTTAGAGATATTAGACCACAGATGGAAAGAACACCTACATGTAATGGATAATCTTAGAGATGGGATTTGGACAGTCGGGTATGGAGAAAAAAATCCATTGACCGAGTATAAGCTACAGGGCTTTAAACTCTTTGATCAGCTTGTTGAAAATTTAAAAAATGAAATAATTAATTTTATAATGAGAGTTGAAATTACAGATCCCAAAAAAGCAACTCAGGAAGAAAAAGAATATAAGAAAATTGGTGTGGAAGCTACCAATATAGATATTTTTTCAAACCAACCTAATCAAAATAATCGTAATAATAAAAAAGTTGAGCTTCCTACTAGTGCAGGTGGATCTTCAAAACGTAAAAGCAGCAGACGGGGTAAATAAAAATGAATATCAGCCATCTCTTAAAAAATGAGAAGGCCGGGTTACCCAACTGCCCTGAATGTAGTGGTACAGGATTAATTTTAGATGAAATAGTAGAAAATTCTAGGGTTCCAAGGCTTTCAGTTTGCTTATGTGTAAGAGAAAACTGTTATATATGCCCCTCAAATGGAAAACCTCCCTATTTAGTTTATGATGAGCCCTCAAATAAAATGTTACCATGCTTTTGTCATCATGCCAGAATTCAGCTAAACAAGATTGATACTAAAATTAATAAATCTAACATACCCCCTAAATATAAATATAAATTTTTAGAATCTGTTGACCTAAAGGGGATAGATGCTCTTTCATTATTAGCAGCACATGATTGGGCACGTGATTTAATTGAAAATTATTTGGATATGAGTAAAAATCCACAGGGTATGTACCTCACTGGTGCTCCTGGAACCGGGAAGACACTGTTGGCTTGTGTAATACTTAATGAACTGATTTTAAGATATGGATTAGAATGTAGATATGCAAAGATAAACAAAGATTTTTTAAGTGCGTTACGTGATACATATCAAAAAGATAGCACATTCTATGGGCAAGAAAAAAATATAGAAGAAGAATTTGCAGATTTTGATGTTTTAGTAATAGATGATTTTGGTGTTCAAAAAGATACAGAATGGGCTAATGCAAAATTATATGATTTAATTGACGCAAGATATGAGAAACAAAAGCTTACACTCCTAACATCTAACCAACCATTGATAGATTGGAAAGAGAAAGGAGAAGGACGTGTTTTTTCAAGGCTATGTGAAATGGCAAAAGAAATAAAGCTGGAATGTCCTGACTACAGGCTAAAATTTTTAAATGCCCAACGATAATATTGTATTCCTATCTATTGGTTCTAATTTGGGAAATAAAGAATTTTATTTAAATAATTCTATTGATCAGATACATAAAAATTCATCTATAAATATACTTAAAGTATCTAAATTTATAGAAACTGCTCCTTTGGAAGTTGTAGATCAACCAAATTTTTTAAATGCTATTATTAAAATATCAACAATTCTTACTCCATTAATTCTATTGGATTATCTTCAAGGGCTTGAAATAGAAATAGGAAGAATTAAAAGATACGATAAAGGACCTAGAGAAATTGATATAGATATTCTTACCTATGGAAATCAAACCTTTTCGAATGAAAGATTAACTATCCCACATCATTCATTGTATAGCAGATCATTTATAAAAGATATATTAAATTCAATATCAGAATTAAGTATCTATGAAATATTAAATAAAGGTAATATTGATGAAAACAATTATTCAATTTTTTCAAAATAAAAAAAATGTAGAAAAATTTAGTTTTGTTACTTGTTATGATGCTTCTTTCTCTAGAATTATATCAAATTCTAATATAGATTCTATCCTTGTAGGGGATTCGCTTGGTATGGTAGTACAAGGGTATGACTCTACTCTACCCGTAACATTGGATGAAATGATTTATCATACAAAATCAGTAAAACGAGGATGTAATAATAAGTATATCATTACAGACCTCCCATTTCTAAGCTACCAAACATCTTTAGAAGTAGCTTTGACTTCTGCTGGAAAAGTTATGAAAGAAACGGGAGCTGATGCTATAAAGATTGAGGGAGGGGGGCATAGAAATCTAGAAGTTATAAGAATATTAACAGAAATGGGTGTTCCTGTTATGGGTCACCTAGGACTCACCCCACAATCTTTCCAAGTTTTAGGTGGGTACAAAGTACAAGGAAAAGATCCAAAACATGCAGAAAAAATCCTCCAAGATGCAATTGAAATCCAAAATGCTGGAGCATTCTCCATTGTTTTAGAGATGATCCCAGAAGAACTTGGAGAAACTATATCTAAATCTTTAAACATTCCAACCATTGGGATTGGAGCGGGTTCCAAGACGGATGGCCAAGTTCTAGTTTTGTACGATCTATTGGGTATGAATCCAAATTTTAATCCTAAGTTTCTTAAAAAATACTTAAATTTAGCAGAATCCATTGAAAATGCACTTAATCAATACACTTTCCAAGTTCAAAGCTCCACTTTTCCAGGAAAAGATAATAGTTTTTAAAACAATTTTTGCAACTTTTTAAATGAACTCGCATCCTACTTTTTAGGAGTAAAACTTTTCTCCGAATACGTTTAGGAAAAATTTATGAATGCATCATTAGAGTCTGGAGTAAAACCAAAACCAAGTCCCATTACATTATCTTTATTTATAATAATATCACTAACACCACTGTTTGCTTTTACTGTTCCATTCTCTTGGGAATTAGTTGGAATTGCCATCCTCACTTATTCACTAAGAATGTTTGGTATTACAGGTGTATACCACCGATATTTTTCACACAATGCATATAAAACTTCAAGGGTGTTTCAATTTATATTGGCTTGGATAGGTGCCATTGCAATGCAAAAAGGGCCTATTTGGTGGGCAGCACATCATAGAAACCATCATAAACATTCAGATACTGAAAAAGATCTTCATTCTCCTAAAAATGGATTCTGGTATTCGCATATGCTTTGGTTCTTAGTTGATGATTTCAATGAATATGATCCTAAAATTATAAAAGATTATATGAAATATCCTGAAATAGTATGGATGGATAAATACCATTGGGTTCCACCTTTAGCATTTTCAATTGTACTAGGTTTAATTAGCTGGCCTGTTCTTGTCTGGGGTTATGGTGTAGCAAATTTTATTTCAGGACATGCTACCTGGACCATTAATTCTTTGGCACATGTTTATGGAAAACAAAGATTCAATACGGGTGATACTAGCAGAAATAACCTATGGTTAGCACTACTCACATTTGGAGAGGGCTGGCATAATAACCATCATTACTATAGACACTCTGCAAATCAGGGATTCTACTGGTGGGAAATTGATATTACTTTTTATGCTCTCAAAGTGTTAAGCTGGTTTGGACTTATTTGGGATTTAAAGACAGTCCCTGCCCATGTGTTAGAGGAAGGATTAAAACAAAATGCTATTTCCCAAGGGAAAAACCAATTTAAAGGATTGGATGGTTCTATTAAAATAATTGAAAGTCCTGTTGCTTCTCTAACTTAAAACTTCCAATGAACTTAGGGATTTTTAATCTTCCCTGAGTTCATTACTGTAGCTGAATAGAAAAGAGTTTTTCAATATCTAAAACCAATAACAATCCAAGTTCAGAATAGGCAACATTTGAAAGTAATGATTGTTCTATTATACCTAAGTAACCAGATGAATTTTTAAGGTCAGTCTCTGATATATTGATAACTTCAGTAATTATATCTACTTTAATCGCTATACTTTTTTGAGATAATCGAAATCTTATAATAGTAGCATCCTGTAAGTTTGTATCCTTAGGTCTGCCAAGAAGAGAAGGAAGATCAAGAACTGTAACAATTTCACCACGTAAACTTGCTATGCCAGATATAAAATTTTTAGCCCTAGGGACTTCTACTATTTCAATCCCCTTTTGAACTTCCATGCAGTATTTTACTTCACCACAGTACATTTCTTTATCAATTTGCCAAACTAAATATTGATCAGAGTATGTATCCGAACTATACAAGAGAGCTCCTATTATAGTCTTTAAATCGTTTTACAAAATTTTGTAAGTCAAAATAGATAGCAACTTCTTCCTCAACTAAAACATGTCCAAGTACCAGATCTTTATCAAATATTTGATCAGAATTTAATAAAACAATTTCACTTAATATATCAACTACAGAGTGTATCAAAATTCCTACCGTTTGGTCATTATAATTTACTATGATAATATATTCATCTGAACTTTCTTCCCACTTATTAAATTTATCTGAAAAATCAATAGCAGAAATTAGATTAGATTCAAAAATGTACTTTTTTTCATCTCCAAGAATTTTAATACTTTTAGGTTCAAGTTTTTCAACTCTCATAATATTTGTAGTATTACATAATAATAATTGGTTATATGCTTGAAATAGAATATAACTATTCATATTATTTTTTATCAAATTAACTTCTTTAGACTCAAGCTGCTTTTCTTCAAAATCTAAACCGGTTGAATTTATTATACCACCGGGATCTAAAATTAATACTGCTGCTCCATCTCCCAAAACTGTAGCTCCAGTATAGATTTCTAAATCAAAAAAATGTTCTCCTAGTGGTTTTATAACAATTTCTTCAATTCCCACCATCTGATCGAAAATAAGACCAAATACTTTTCCTTCCCACTGTATCACTGCCATGTGATCTGATTCAACCTGTTTTTCTTTATTAGGAAAAAGAACATTAGATAAATCTAAAATAGGTATTAATTTTTCCCTTAATCGATATATTTTATTCCCTCCAATATTAATAAGATTTTCTTTTTCATAAATAAAGATTTCCAATACATATTTCTGAAAAATAGAGTATCTTTTCCCCTCACATAGTAGGATTAATGCAAATACAACAGTTACAGTCTGAGGAATAGTGGCAGTAATTGTAATACCTTTTCCCTCTTCGCTTTCTAGAGAGATTTTTCCTCCCAATTTTTTAAAACTTCTATCAACGACATCCATTCCAACGCCACGTCCAGAAATCTCGCTTACTTCTGTTTTTGTTGAAAATCCAGGGTAGAAGATAATATTACGAGCTTCCTCATTTTTCATCTCCTGTGCTTGTTCTTTAGTAATCAAACCTTTAGAAACAGCGATTGATTTAATTTTAGTATAATTCAATCCTCTTCCATCATCTTTTATTTGGATCTGAACGTTACCACTACGAAGAGATGCAGACAATCGAAGAGTACCTATTTTAGGCTTTCCTAAATTAATCCTTTCATCCGGACTTTCAATGCCATGGTCTATTGAATTCCTAATTATATGTGTGAGAGATTCTATAATCGCATCTACAACTAATCTATCCATTTCAACATCGCCGCCATCAAAGAAAAATTCTACATCCTTTTCTAATTGGCGAGATATATCTCTAACTGATCTTGATATTCTTGGATAAATAGATTGTAATTTCAAGAGTCTAGTTTTCATAACACGAGTTTGAAAACTTGTAATAATCTGACTTAATCTTGCCATACGGATTCCTTGTTCGGAATCGTCATCCCATTCGCCAGACTGTAAAATTTGATTTCTAACAATCACTGCTTCACTGGCTAGCCCAATAAGTTCATCAATTATACCTAAATTAACTTTTAATTGTACGTCAGTAGGTTCTTGGTCTGTTTTGCCTTTACTTTCTGATTTTTGATTTTCTACTTTTTCTTTAGAATCTTTTTGAGATGTCTCTGAATCTTTACTTATCTTTGGCTCTACTAATATAAATATTTTTTCAATTTTTAAATTATACTTATCAAATATATCTCTTGGGTCTTTGTTTGAAATTAATATCATAGCATAGGGGAAAATATCTTCTTCCCTATTCAATCTTGGAATTTTCTTTTCTACGATATTCTTTTTTACTATAATATCTGATATTTCTTCAAGTATCTCGTTAAATTCATGAATAGTTTTGATAGATTGAATTAATAAATTTATATATATGAATGAGAGATATTTATTTTGACTTTTTGCTTCTTCCTCTACATTCTTTAAATCTAATTCTGAAACTGATAAATATTTTTGTATTTCAAGGCTGTTTGTTTCTTCAATATTAAGTTCTAATTTAATATCTGGTAGAACTTCCTTCTCCTGAGGTTTTTCTATTTTAGGATCACTTGGTTTAGGCTTTTTTAATTTTTCAATTTCTTCAATTAAACTGTCATTATCAAAAGAACTTTCAACATCTATCGAGTTGATCATTTCTTTCAATCGATCTATTGCCATTAGCGAAACATCAATAATTATTTGATCAAGTTTTAAATCATTTGATCGAATTTTTCCAAAGATATTTTCTAATGCATGGGAAAGTTTTCCTATATTATTTTTTCCCATCATCATCGAACCACCTTTTAATGAGTGGATTGAACGAAATATTGAATTTATTAATTCTGAGGATTCATTTTTACTAAAGCTTAAGATATCGATTTCAGCTTGGTCTAGTTGATCTTTAGATTCTTCTAGATATATCTGTAATACTTCATCATCAATCAAGGGGAATCTCCTCTATTGAATATACTAATGATCCTAGCCCTAAATCTAATAATTGGATAGATAATTCTGACTCAACTTCTAAAAATAATCTAGATTTTATACTCAGTAATGATTTTGAAAAACTCAAAATAGAATAGAGAAATTCGAGAGAAATATTTTTAATACCTGCTAGTCTTAAAACAACGGAAAATTCATCTATAACAACTTCTAAAATTTCTTCTAAATCATTTTTCAATGATTCCATTGTATAGGTAGCTAAATCTTCAGAAAAAAGAATAAGTAAAACCTCCTTCTTTTTATCTCGAATTTCTAAAACCATTATATTATTTCCGAAAAGGTTTCTGTGATTGATTGAGCATTTTTTGTAAACAACTCAGCAGTTGATGCGAGCTGTTCTGATGAAGATGCATTTTCCTGAGATGCCTGTGCTAATTGGTTGATTGCGTTACTAACATGAACAATATTACT
>CAMCZP010000007.1 GCA_945887855.1 Leptospira interrogans serovar Manilae
CTCTTTGGGAGGGGCAATTCACAATGCACTATCCCTGAAATCATAAAAGACTACAATGATAGGTTAAATTCGGGAAGTGGGGCTGGTGTTTTTACGCCTTTCTTTGCTAATAATAAAATAGAAATAGGTAAAAAAGAATCTGAAATCAATTCATTGCAATCATCTATCCAAACTCTTATAGAGGGAATACATCATTGGACTGAAGAGGAATTGGATAGAACTAATATTCCCCATCCAATCATGGGAATCATCACAGTTCGAGAAATGCTATACTTCAACTATTATCATCTCTACCATCATTCCGCAAAGGTACAGGCCAGGTTAAATAAATAACAAATGAACTTCTTCTGAATCCAATTCATATACTTCATTACAAAACTCACATATAATTTCAATGCGACCCTGCTCTTCCAGTATTGAATAGGATTCTTCCTTCCCAATTGAACGTATTACATTTTTTATTTTTTCAATTGTGCACCCACAGTAAAATTCAGGAATCCCCGTATCTAAAGTGAGGGCATTGGATTTTAAACTTGCTTCCAATCGAGAAAGCACAGTGTCAAGAGATCCATTGAAAAGTTCTTCTGTTGAATATTGCATCTCTCCGAGCCTATCCATAAGATCATCAATTTTTGATTGCTCGGTAAATGGGAGAGCCTGTAAGATCATACCTTTGCACTCACTGTCCGAGTTAAAGATAGATACAAAAGAGACCAATTGGTCTGATTCGGAGATATGGTTCAAAAGATTACTTTCAAAAGGTGCTTTTTCCAGTTTAGTGATGGATTGGTGTAATTTTCGAATACCGCCCCAACGTGTGACCCGAAACACACCCTTTCCAATTCCTAAGGAAGAATCATCTAGAGAGCTATAATCGGGAACACTTACCAAGCCCCTCATTCGTCCAATTCTATCGCTATAGCCCATCACTCTTTCCACCTGCCCATCCCCTTCCATTTGGATGCTCACAGTGGTTTCTTCTTTTACCATCCCTGCCAAAAAAAAAGCTCCCATCATAGTTTTTGCAACCAAAATCGATGATGAATTTTTATATTTATGCCTGCGTATTACTTCTCCAACCGAGTTAGAACAATCCGCTAAAAGGAATCTAAAATTATATTCTTCCCAAATTCCTATTTTATAAGAATCACTCTTTTTTACCATGCTTACCCTTTCTTTTTTCCTTCTAAGATAAATACTTTCATTGAACCTTTGCCTTTAATTTCAATTGTTCCCCTATACTCGATATCGAATTTATCTTTCAGTCTCTCATAAACTTCTTCAGACACTTGGATTTTACCCTCAATACCATGAGATTCCATTCGGGATGCAATGTTTACTGTGTCCCCCCATAAGTCGTACGTAAATTTATTTTGCCCGATCACTCCTCCAATCAAAGGACCCGTATGAATTCCAATTCTCACTTTCAACTCAGGCCAATCTCTTTTTTGGTACGAATCTACTAAATGTATTACATATATTGCCATATAGGCAATATTTTCGAGATGGTTTTCAGTATAGTTAGGAATTCCTCCAGCAATCATATAGGAGTCACCTACTGTCTTTATTTTCTCTAGCTGTAACTCCCGGACTTTTTTATCATACTCAGTGAATAGAGTGTTTAATTTATTAACAATAACTTCTGCTTTGTTATGGGATGCATATTTTGTAAATCCAACGATATCAATAAACATAACGGAGACATCTTCATATTTATCTGCTATGATGGTATCGTTGTTTTTTAGTCGATAGGCGGCATGGAATGGGAGCATATTGAAAAGTAGCAATTCCAACTTTCTCTGTTCTTCTTTGATCATCTGGAGATAGATCTGCTGCTGTTCATAGAGATCTTTGGAAATTAAGGATGATTTTAGCCTTGCTTTTAGTAGGACAGGATCAAAAGGTTTGGGGAGATAATCCAAAGCCCCCATTTCAATACACTCTATGACAATGCTAAACTCACTTTCGGAGGATATTACAATAACAGGTAGATGATTGAGGCGACTGCTGCTTTTAATTTTCCGAAGTACTTCTTTGCCATTCATAACGGGCATAACTAGATCTAAAAGTACAACATCGTAGTCATTGGACTCAAGTAGATCAATTGCAATTTGTCCATTGCTTGCAATATCAAAAGACATACTCAGTTCTTCTAGATTTTGAATTAAAACCATCTGGTTTACTTCATCATCTTCAACAATTAAAATTTTTCTTTTGACTATATGCATGATTTCTAGAAATGAGAGAGGGTCTGTCCTCTATAAAGTATATGATTTTAAAATTGTTACAATTTCAAGGGAATTTTTAATTCTCTATTTTTTTTAGGAAATTTTTTAATACTTTCTAGCATGAAATGTCAAAAGGGAAAACTTTACTTTCCATAAAATGAACCTGTTTTAGTTTGAAACATGGAAATAGGCAAATGATGCAATTTATTCAAAATTTAAAGATCTACCAGAGAATACTTTTATCCATAGCCTGTGTTCTCGCACTCTCTATAATTATAGTTCTAACGGGGTTATTTAAACTGGAATCCCTTATAAATATAAACAACAAAGGTGTGGAAGATTACAGTGAATATTCTTCACAAATGATTGAAATTGAATCTAATTTTTCTGATATCAGAAAATATTCTTTTGAGGGAATTGTAGAAAAAGATTTAAATCTACGTGAAAATATAATAAATAAAATTAACTTAAATAAGCAAATAATATTCCAAAATTTATTTCATATAAAATCAACAAAACTTGTTGATGATGATCTCAATACATATAAAAATAATTTGTCTATCTATTTTTCAGAAATAGATATTTCATTTAGATTGGCTTCACAGGGAAAATATGACGAAGGCTTAGCCCGACTCAAAAAAATTGACTTGGAATATGGAGATAAAATAGATGAGGAAAATAAAAATGTAATTAGAAAATTTAGAGAAAAAATAAGTAAATCTCTAAGTGAATTTAACTCAGAAAGTAAAAATTTAAAAAATTTAATTTATGGGCTTTCTTTTATTTTTACTCTCCTCTCTGTTTTAGTCATAATAGTCACAACCAAGTCTATTTCTGAACCACTTAAAAACCTAGAAATTAGATTGGAATCTCTCTCCGGTGGTGATTACTCCGCACCAATCCGATATTTAGATGACAATGGAGAAATAGGAAACATAGCCAGATCAATCTACACACTTTGTGGAATATCAAAAAATGTATATGAGCAAAGGCTAATGAAAGATTTAAGCTCAGAAACACTTTTGGCAATTCAGGCTACCTCTTCTCTGAGAGAATTTGGAAGTACGCTCTTATCAAATTTATGCCAAAATATTCACTCTATTTCCGCTATTTTTTATATAGTGGAAGAAAAAAATACTCTGAAAATGATTTCTATGTATGGTTTGCTGGATGATAGGATAGGAGAGGAAGTCTTAGAAGGTATCACAAACCAGGTAGCACGGGATAAAAAACCCATTCACCTTTCAAATTTTTCAGCACCCTCCTCTGGAATAAAAACAAACTTTGGCACAATCCCTCCCAAAGAAATCTATTACTATCCCATAGTCCAGAAAGGTAATACCATTGGAGTTTTAGAATTTGCATTTCTAGAATCAATGCCTTCTGTCACACATTTATTATTAACAGAAATTTCACCATTTATTGGATTAAATTTAGAAATAATTTCCAGAAATGAAAAAATGAATAATCTTTTACTACAGGTTCAAGACCAAGCCAGAACCCTAGAAGAACAAACAGAGGAACTAAAAAGCTCAGAAGAAGAACTTTTAAACCAACAACAGAGCCTTTTAACTGCAAAAGATGAATTGACCAGAAGTGAAAATTACTACAGAACAATCATTGAAAATGCGGGTGTAAGTATCTTAGGTATCAATGATGATGAGTCTATTCAAAATTGTAACAGATCTTTCTTAGATTTTCTAGGATATACAGAAGCAGAGGTACTCAATAAAAAATTTATTGAGTTTGTTGCTCTTGAAGATAAACACCTTTGGCATTCTAAACATGCAAACCAATTGCATAGTACCAATAATAATTTTCATATAAAAATAAAATTTATCGCAAATGATGGAACCAGCAGATGGGGAGATGTTCGCTCAAGCACAATTTCATTGGGTAAAAATCACTCTCTTTCCTCAATAGCATTTATAATGGATATTACAGATCTTAAAAAAATAGAAGATCTGGTTAACTATCAACTTAAATTCCAAGAATTATTAATTGAAACAATTCCTGTCCCTATTTTTTTCAAAGACACCGAAGGAAAATTTTTAGGATGTAATAAAACTTTTGAAGTTACAATGGGAGTTACTAAAGAATATCTAATAGATAAGTCATTATTAGATTTAGACTTTTTAAACCAAAAAGAAAGAATTAAGTATCACAATTCAGATATCAAGTTAATTGAAGAAAGTGGGTCTTTCAAAGAAGAAATAACTATGAAGCTGGGAGATGGAAGTGATCATATTGTTCAGTATGGAGTAGCTGGTTTTCAAAAAGGAAATGGGAACCCCGGAGGTTTGATTGGCGTAATACTAGATCTCTCCGAGCAAAAAGAAGTAGAAGCTAAACTAAAAGAGACTGAAAAGTGGTACAAAAGTATTTTAGAGAGTGCACCGGATGGGATTTTAGTTGTGGACGAAAATGGGATAATTTCCTTAGCAAATCATCAAATTTCTATAATTTTTGGATACTTTTTAGATGAAATCATAGGTAAAAATGTATCAATGCTTATGCCAAAGCGATACAGGAAAACCCATGACCAACTCATATTCAGTTTTCTTGAAAACCCAAGGGTTAGAAATATGGGTATTGGTAGTACGAATTTAACCGGTCTTCATAAATCAGGAAAAGAATTTCCTATAGAAATTGGTTTGGCGCCCCTCCCCAAGCAAGCTGGAAAAAAAACTATGGTAGCGGCATCTATGCGAGATATATCCGAAAGAAAAGAAGCAGAGAGAAGCCTTATAGAAAAGGAAGAACAATTCAGATCCCTAGTAGAAAATATACCTGGAGTAGTTTATAGATGCAATCCAGACACAGAACGAAATATGATTTATGTAAGTGATGGAATTTTTGATCTTACAGGATATCCTTCTAGTTTATTTCAAAAAAATCATCAGAGTTTTAGTAGCTTAGTAAATGAAAATGATAAAGAATTTGTTGAATTCGAAATTTTAAAATCAATTAAAGAAAAAAAATCCTATTCAATTGAATATCGTATCACTGATTCTGAAGGAAAAATAAGATGGGTATTTGAAAAAGGGAAAGGCGTTTACTTACCGGGTCATGATGAGCCAATCTATATGGATGGAACTCTTTTTGATTCCACAGAACAAAAAAAATCAGAAGCAGAGTTATCTGAAAGACGACAGCTTATGGAATCTGTATTAGAAAATATCAATGCAGTTATATATTCTAAAAATAAAGACGGTTTTTATACCTACGTAAATAGAGAATGGGAAAAAATTTATAAAATAAATAGAACTGATGTTTTAAATAAAACTGATAATGATCTTTTTTCAAAAGAATTTTCAGAAAATCAGAAAAAAACAGATCTGATGATTTATGAATATGGAAAACCCCTCTCTCAAGAAACAAAGTACAATGATGGTATAAATGAAGAAGTTTTCTATTCAACCAAAGTACCGATGAGAATAGATAACAATAGTATCACAGGTATTTGTGGTATTTCTACTAATATTACAAGTAGAATACATATGGAAGAAGCACTAAAGGATAGCGAAAGAAAAATTCGTAGAATTCTAGAAACCTCAAGCGAAGGGTTTTGGTTGATGGATAATGACTTTCGTACAATGGAAGTAAATGATGAACTCTGTAGAATTCTTGCCATAAACAAAGAAGATTGTATAGGTAAAAAACTCAGTGAATATTTAGATGAAGATCATTTTAAATATATAAAAGAACGAAGCCAGAGCCCCGAAACAGAAAAAAGGGGAAGCTTTGAAGTATCACTCATCAGAACAGATGGCACTTTAGTTCCATGCCTATTTAACTCCACTCCCCTAATCGATGAGTACGAAGATAAAATTGGATTTTTCTCATTGGTTACTGATATTTCAGAATTAAAAAAAGCTCAAAATGAACTATTACGTGCAAAAGAAGAAGCTGAATCTGCAACAAAAGCTAAATCTTCTTTTCTGGCAAATATGAGTCATGAAATCAGAACTCCGATGAATGCAATCATAGGATTGTCAGGATTGGCTTTAAAAACAGATCTAGACGTTCGTCAAAAAGATTATATTCAGAAAATAAACAAAGCAGGAATGAGTCTTCTTGGAATTATCAATGATATATTAGATTTTTCTAAAATAGAAGCAGAACGATTGGAAGTAGAAACTATTGATTTTTATTTAGAGGATGTACTAAACAATGTATCATCCGTTACGGGTCATAAAGCACATGAAAAAGGAATAGAATACTTATTTGTAACTTCAAAATTAGTTCCTGTGAGCTTAAAAGGTGATCCCCTTCGACTCAGTCAAATTCTTATAAATCTAGTTAACAATGCTATCAAATTTACAGAAAAAGGTGAGGTTATCGTTAGAACAGAGGTTTTAAATGAAATTACTACTTTTGTTAAACTAAAATTCTCCATTGAAGACACAGGAATTGGTATGACAATGGAACAATCATCTAAATTATTCCAAGCATTTACCCAAGCAGATAGTTCTACTACCAGAAAGTATGGTGGAACTGGACTTGGTTTGAGTATAAGCAAACGCTTGATTGAAATGATGGGAGGTTCTATTTATATTGAGAGTGAGCCTGGAGTTGGAAGTAAATTTATATTCGAAGCAGACTTTGGAATATCCAATAAACCTGCCCCAGATAGAATAATTAAAAACCTTTCAATCATTACAGATAAAAAAGTTTTGATAATTGATGATAATCCTACAGCTCGAGAAATACTTGAAGATTATTTATATGAATTTGGATTCAATGTATCTTCAGTTCCTTCTGGAGAGTTAGGGATAGAGTCTATTATAAGAGAAATAGATAATAAAAAACCTTATGATTTAGTATTTTTAGATTGGAATCTCCAAGGAATGAATGGGATTGAAACTGTAATAAAATTAAAAACTGAAATTTCATCCCCGCTTCCTGATATTATTATGGTAAGTGCATATGGCAAAGAAGAAGTTCAAAAAAGTGCAGAAGAAGTGGGGATCAATCATTTTCTCAGTAAACCTGTGAGTAAGTCCCAACTTATCGATTGTTTGATGAGTATATTTACTCTCAATCATTCTGATGTACCACTAATTTCTGAAAATAATTATCCAGATTTAAAAGGAAAAAGAGTACTTTTGGTCGAAGACAATGAAATAAACAGACAAATTGCATCTGAATTATTTGAAAGTATAGGACTACTTTTTGAAGAGGCATACAATGGCAATGATGCTATTTCTAAAGTTTTTAAAAATGATCCAGATTATTATGATGTAATTCTTATGGATTTACAAATGCCAGAAGTTGATGGACATGAAGCAACCACTCATATTCGAGAAAATAAAAAATATGATTCCGTGCCCATAATTGCAATGACCGCACATGCAATGATTGAAGAAAAAGAGAGATGCTTACGGGAAGGCATGCAAGATCATATTTCAAAACCAATCGATGCCATTACAATGTTTGATACCATTGAAAAATGGATTAAAATAAAAAAAGCACCCAGAAATGAAGATGATATTCCTAACATAAATAATCTAGATATTGAAAATGCTCTCAGAAGAATTGGAGGAAATAAAAAATTATATAATAAGATATTAAATAAATTTATAGAAAACCAAAGAGATAGTGCTGAAAAGATTAAAAATTTTATTGAAATAAATAATCTAGAAGAAGCTGAGATGGTTGCACATACCACAAAAGGTGTTGCAGGAAATATAGGTCACTTAAAATTACAAGAGATTTCATCTAACTTAGAGAAATCTTTGAAAGATAAAGATAAAAATTCTTATGATCCCCTTGTGGAAAGTTTTGAAAGTACCCTCAGAGAATTTATTAAAGAATTAGAAGAATTTTATACCTAAATTAAATCATGCCTTCGTCTTTTAATGCTTCTTTAAGCTCATTGTACTTTTGGAATAATACTTTTCTAGCATCATAAATATCAAGAATGTCTATTTTCTTATCTTTGAATTGTTTTTTGTAGTATTGAAAATCTTCATACATCTGATCTTTTCTATTTTTACTCATAAAACCACTTAAAAAATCAAGTGCAGTCCTATCTTCTATATAGGAGATACAAACTACTTCTTTTGAAAGTTCATTAATCATCTCAGATGCAAATTTTTTAGGAAATTCTTTTACTGTTTTAAGATAATCATCTAAATTTCCCAAAAGGTTTAATTCTTCTTTTTTACTCTCCTTGTAGTACTCCATAAATATATTATAAAAAACATGATACCCTTTTTCTGATAAAATTAATTTATCACTTTTTAATGCCTGTCCTAATTCTAAGAATAGTTTTAAATTATGATCGTATAGAAAATCGATATTTTTAGCTTCTTTTGTTTTTTGAAATTCAAACTCCTCAATATGTACTCCCACTAAAAATTTAGTAAAACGCTTTTCATCAAATTCCAGAAGAGATGTATTTTTTCGAATCTTAGTAGAGGGATTGATTACCGAGTAATAAAAAAGTGCTACAAGATCAGTTGTCTTATAATTTTGGACAAAGTAATTTTGAACCAAAACCATCAAATCTCTTGTGTCAATCAAATTGAGAAATCTTGCCATGAGGAGAAATTTCTTAACTGTATCTTTGGTAGGAGCTGAATTGTCTGGGAGAGGGTATGAAAATTCAGCATAGTTTTGAATATGCTTGTGGAGATATGTAGAATTGAGAGCATATACCATTAGCGGATAGGATCCCAAAGCTTTTAATTGTTTTACTTCTGAAGCTTGCAATCCTTTGCCTGATAGATATAAAATATAAGCGGGATCAATCATTAAGAAAAGTGAAAGGTGGTTTTTAGTAATCTTTAAATCTGTTTTAAACAAACCAAATTTTTTTCCCATGATGCTTGCTGAATCAACTTCTAATAAGAGCTCATTGCTAATGGAATTGGTTGATAGTTCTTTTTTTAAGAAATCCAAACTAGATAAATGCATTTGAGAAAATATTTCAAAGAGACTCGCAGAATAACTTTTTACTTCCGCAGGAGAATTTAAATGAATAAAGAAATAATTAATATATGTTGTACTTTCTATTTTTAATGTTTGCTTATAACATATTCCAAACTTCTGGTTTATATTTAACGAATTAAAATATAAGAATTCTAAAAATCGAATTGATATTTCATATTGGTTTACCTTGGCTGTAAATGGTAAAAGGTACATGCCAATCATGAACTCTGTAGGATTAGAAATTAATAGCCTTGTTTGTGTTACACTTTTAATTTTAGTTGAAAATGTTGGATCCTGAATGAGCTGGGAAATTTTTTCAACTACTACCCTCTCAAATAATTCTTCTTTGATAAAAAAATAAAAAGTTAGATTTGAATTTGTAATAGCAAAAATTTTTCCCCTATCAGAGAGCCAAATAATTTCTTCTGATACTTGCTCAGGATACTTTTTTAAAATACGAGAGGGCTGATAAAAAATGATTTCATCTGAATCAGGAGTTTTAGGCTTTCCTGATAATAGTAGTGATACATCTAAATCAATTTCTGAAAAAACATTGTAAAGGGCTACTTCTCTCTCTGGAGTTCCTTTCTTAACCAATAAATCTATAGAAGATTCCGGATAAAAATAAGACACTTCATGATCTACTTCTGCGAGAGAGCATAAAAATGCAAAACCCGAAACAGTAGAATCTAGCTTTTCTTTAAACTCTTTTGTGGTAATTTTTTGGATGCTAACCTTAGGATCAGCATTTAATACTTTCTTTACATTTTTGGAAAATAGGGATTTGAATATTTGTATAAAATGATCGTTTCTTTGCTGTTCATCCATTTGTTAGTTTTTAGTTTTTCCAGTATTTTTTTTGACGTTCCTGTTCGCATTCCTTGCAAACATTTAATATAATCTTTTCACTGTACCTCATAGAAAACTCAATGAGATTTTTTTTCTTATTACAACGCTTACATATTTTTTTCTGGGAGAGAATTCCCTTTCCAAATATTTCTATAGATTGAATCAAAGCATTTTCTTTGCGGGGATGATACCTCCCGGATGAATCCAATGCAATTTTTTGGTTTGTATATTCAGCAAAGGTCAATTCCTTTAATCCCTTCTTTCTTCTTCGATAGTTTGCAGAATGAAAGGCATTATTAGTCTTTAGGACTTGTTTTTTCTTAGATGAAACAGATTTTACATTGGAATTGAGAGAGAGAGATAATTTTTTATTTTTTTTTTTCATAGTGTGCAATGAACCAAATTTATTGAAGATATAATATTTATTTTTCACACCAATCGCACTTAGATACCTGGTTAATTCGAAATGATGCTATTACAATATATAATAGGAGTTAGAATAATAATATCTGACTTATTATGATTCCAGTTTTTATAATTATACCATATATTGATATTTAAGATTATAAAATTTTATTTAAGAAATTTTGCAAATAAAAAGATTATTTTAAACAAAAAAACGTAATTACTCGGTAAGTAAAAACGGAGCTACTTTCGTATGAATTTTTAGCCTGAAAACCTCTCTTATGCACTTAAATAGAATATATCTTATTGAGGAGCGTAGATATGACTCAGTATTGGTTAACTATTTCTCGCCCTTTTAGGGAAGAATCCTCCAGGGGATTGAAATATTTTTTAGGTTTTTTTATTTATCCAATGATACTTTGGAGATTATAGGAATTTCTTTCACAGTAAGTTAAATATCTTTCTATTTTTGAAAAAATTAATACCTTATTTGAAATTACCAACAGGTAAAAGTTGACTTTACAAGTAAAAATCAGACATAGCTATATATTTCGGATCCCAGACTAAAACTCAAACAAGAATTACCCTTAATTTAGATTCTTAAAATTTATAACTTTTTTTCGGATGAATCAAAATTATATGAACATCTAAAACTAAAATGATAAAGAATATGTAAAAAGTATATATAGTTGAAATTTTTATATATCTTTATTCTCTATTAATTTCTTATAATTTTAATTACCTTTGATAATCCTTTTACTTAATATTAAAATTTATTTAATCTTTTTTGATTTTATATATACAAAATATATCCTTTATAAAAAATTTCACTTTAGATTAAATTTTACTAATTTGGATTCAACAAATGAAAAGTGATCCCCATAATTTTAATACTTCGTACCCAACAAGTATACTTAAAAAAGTTGGTATCAATCATATGGAGATCCTCCCAAAAACTGTAATTTCTTTATTCTATCACTCCATTATTGAATTTGATAAAGAAAATTATATATATAGCATCCAGCTCTTATACCAATCCTATTGTCATATCTTATTAAATGAGTTAAATCCAATGGAAGAGATCACAACTGATGAAATTTCTAATTCACTCCTTGAATATTCTGAAATTTTAAAATCAAATGGACTTCTAATCGAAGATTCAATTGTAAATAAGTTTAACCAAATTACTTATACATTAGAAGATCCATCTCCAGACAGTGAAGTTTTAGCAAACTGCTTAAATGATGCTAAATTCATTTTTGAGTACTACATTGAATCCTATATATCCAAAAATATCAACCAAAAAGCACCTCTCCAAGAGGAAAATCAATCTCAAGTGATTGAGGATAAAAAGAAAACAAAATCCACTGTTATTTCAAAAAATTTTACAAATTCTATCAAAATGGAATTTTCTCTCATTCCACCAGGTGAATTTGTCATGGGAGCCCTTCCCACAGATAAGGATGCAAATGATGATGAATCCCCCATTCACAAAGTTCGTATCACTAAAAGTTTTTATATTTCAAAATTTCTTACAACCCAAGGAAATTGGAAATCTATCATGAACAACAATCCTTCTTTCTTTAAAAAATTGGGAGATGATAATCCCATAGAGAGAGTCAGTTGGTATTTAATTCAGGATTTTATCAAAAGATTAAATGAAAAAGAAAAGCTAAAACCAAAGGAAGGATACAGACTTCCAACAGAAGCTGAGTGGGAGTATGTTTGTAAGGCAGGAAGCTCCACAAAATACTACCATAGTAATAAATCCGATTTGTTGGAAGAGTATGCTTGGTTTAGTTATACTTCCAATCGATCCACCCAAGTGGTAGGTACCAAAAAACCAAATGCTTTTGGGATCTATGATATGCTTGGAAATGTAAGAGAATGGTGTCATGACTGGTATGATCCTAAGTACTACCAAAAATCTCCCGTAAATGATCCCCAGGGTCCAGCAAAGGGTGAATTTAAAACCATGAGGGGTGGGAGTTGGTACTGCGTCCCACGTCTGACAAGAACCACACAAAGGTACCATCATATCCCCTCCTCTAAAAGTTTTTTAATTGGATTTCGGTTGGTAAAACAAATCTAACAAGTATATAAAATTGTAAGTTTACTTCTTGCTGAAAAATAGTTAAGTAAGATACTATTCACTGAGCTATAACTTACAAATGGAAGAACCATCTTTTTATAAGAGAGTTTACGAATTAGTCCAAGAGATTCCCAAAGGCAAAGTATCATCATATGGAACGATTGCCAATCTTTTGGGAAGCCCCCGTGCGGCTAGAGCTGTAGGCTATGCTCTGAATTCTTTAAAGAAAGATGAATTGCAAAAGGTACCCTGGCAGAGGGTGATAAATTCTCAAGGTAAAATATCATTCAAAGGTGATCCTTTACGTGCTAATCTCCAAAGAAAACTTCTTGAAATAGAAGGGATTGTCTTTCATTCTGACGGTCAAATCGATTTTAAAATTTTTGGATGGCCCAACATAAAATGAATCCTACTCCATGTGTATTGTCTATTGCGGGCTCCGATTCCGGGGGGGGAGCTGGGATCCAAGCCGACCTAAAAACATTTCATACCATTGGAGTTTTTGGAACTACAGCCATTACTTGCATCACTGCCCAAAACCCTGGTGGTGTCTCCGGGATTATGGAGGTGGATTCCCTTCTTATCGAGCGTCAAATTTTGTCCGTTCTTGAATATTTTCCAATTGTTTTTTCAAAATCAGGAATGCTTTTCTCCAGAGATATCGTAAATATAGTTATTAAGATAGTAAAAGAAAAGAAACTAAAATTAATTTGTGATCCCGTGATGGTGGCAACCAGTGGGGCAAAGCTCTTGAGAGATGATGCCATAGAACTTATCAAAAAAGAACTACTTCCCATGTCTTATTTGATTACCCCAAATTCGGATGAAGCATCCCTCTTGTTGAAATCTAAAATAAATTCATCAAATGAAATGGAAGATGCCACCAAAGCTCTCTTTAAACTTTTTGGAGTTCCTATCTTATTAAAAGGCGGGCATCTCCAAAATAATGGTAAATTAAAAGATGTTTTATATGATGGTAAGGAAATGTCTGTATTTCCCTCTGAATATATAAAAAATGTTAGCACTCATGGAACTGGTTGCACCTATTCGTCTGCGATCACTTCTTATTTAGCTTTAGGTCAAGATTTAAAAACTTCAGTCTTACATGCTAAAAATTTTCTTCACTCTTCTATTCTGCATTCCATCCAAACCGGTAAAACCACCTCCATCAATCATTCTAAACCCAAGGAAATCTTATGATAAATGATATACCAACCTCCCCTTCCATGTTAAAACCGGAAGTTGAAAAAAATCTTAAGTATCCAGATACTTTTGATGAACTATTGAATGAATCAAAAGAGTACCGTATGGGATATGAAACCATATATCCATATTTCCAATCTATGAGCTTAGAAAAGCTAAAATCTATTCGAAAGAGAATTGATTTCGTACTCCGGGAGCAGGGTATTACATTTGGTGGTTCTCAAACCAATGGTGGTGCTGAAAAAACATGGATGATTGACATGATCCCCCATGTCATTACAAATGATGAATTTTTAAAAATTGAAATAGGTCTTAAACAGAGGCTTACAGCACTGAATCTTTTTTTAAAAGATATCTATTCAAAGCAACAAATATTAAAAGACAAAGTAATCCCAGTCGATATAATTTTCAATGATAGCAATTATCTGAGAGAATGCGTAAATTTAACTGTTCCCAGAGATGTATATTTACATATAGGAGCATTTGATCTCTTGCGAGATAAAAATGGTGATTTTATTATATTAGATGATAATATAACTATCCCGAGCGGTATCAGCTACTCCCTTCTCAACAGACAGATACTACGCCAACAATTTCCCAATCTTTTCAATAAAATGCAGATCAGACAAATTTGGGATACAGCATCCACCATCCTTTCCAGACTAAGAGAATGTGCGCCACTCAGTGTAGAAAATCCAAAAATTGTACTACTCTCTCCCGGGATATTCAATGAGGCATACTCTGAACATGAGCTTTTAGCAAAGCGAATGGGGATTCCATTGGTTCTGCCCAAAGATCTCCTGATTAAAGAAAATTTTGTTTATATGAAAACCATTACTGGTTTGTCCAGAGTGGATGTTATCTATAGAAGAATAGAAGATTACTACCTAGACCCCGTCAGCTTTTTCCAGGATAGCGTACTGGGGGTTCCCGGAATTCTTTCTAGTGTGAGGCAAGGAAATGTAACCATTGCCAATGCAATTGGTTCAGGTGTGGCAAGTTCAAAAGCACTTCTACCCTATATGAACCAAATCATGAAGTACTACATGAATGAAGATCCCATCATAAAAACTGCTCCCACTACTCTCATGAGCAAAGAAAAAGAGCGTTTGCATATCTTTGAAAATATTGAAAAATATGTGATAAAACCCATCCAGGGTACAGGTGGGGTCGGTATGGTCATAGGATCCGAAGCTACTCCAGCTGAAATTGAAAATATGAAAGCTAAGGTAAGCCAAAACCCCAGCAATTTTATTGCTCAACCCCTTATCACACTCTCTAACTCACAAATATTTACAAATGATACTTTGGAAAGTAGATATGTAGAGACCAGGTTCTTTACCTTCTTAGGCGCAAAGTTTAGTTTGAGTAATTCTGCTCTCACCAGAGTGTCCGCTAAAAAAACCTCAATTCTAGTAACAAATTCAAGAGGTGGGGGAAGCAAGGATACTTGGATTATGGGGAAGTCTGAAGTGACAGCTTCCCGCTTTCAAATCAATTCGGTAAATAATCGTTCCAAAAATTTTATACTTTCAAGAGTTGCGGAAAGCTTATTTTGGCTGGGACGTTATATAAACAGAGCACTCACAACAGCAAACGTATTACAAGTAGCTTATACCTCTGAAATAGATGTACTACTAGGAAAGGAAGAATCCTCCTACAACACATTGATTAGCAGTATATCCCATTTAACTGGATCTCCACTGCGAAGGCATATGCGCCAAAATGAATCATGGCAAATGGGACTTTTTAACCATGCAGTAATGGACCAGAAAAATCCTGGCTCCATGCGATCAAACCTCAACTATGCTATGATGAATGCCAAAGAAATCCAAAGTATGCTGAGTGGGGAAATGTGGATTTCACTCAAAAAACTCTTAGAGTATTTAGGGAATTTGAGAACGGGTCAGGATATGCACATAGAAGATCTCTCCGAATGGCTAACGGGTGTAGCACACTATTCCCAGTCTTTTTATGGTGCAACTCTTGATACATTTTCCCGTCAAGAAGTACTACAATTTGCTCAGCTGGGCAGGTTAGTTGAACATTGTAATTCCATAGTGATTGTCCTTAAATCTACCATTCAATACTTGGTGAGAGCTAATTCAAGAGAGGATGTGTACAACAACTTACAACCATTCTTAATTGTAATACTAAAATTTTTGAATTCCTATGAAGCATACCAATGGAGCTATGAATCCAGATTCGATCCCTATCTTTCCTATAGAATGTTGGTTGTGGATAGGGATTTTAGCAATTCTCTAGTCAGCTCCCTAGAACGAATCAAAACTATCCTCAATGCTGTCAGTGTAGATAGAACCTACAAAGATGGTAGTCCCGAGTTTGTTTGTGATATGCTAATTTCTAGAGCATACTCTTTTGATTTAAAAGGAAAGCTTGCTTTTGCAGAAGAAAAGAATAACGATCTTCAAACAAGGGGAGTGCAATTTTTTGCTTCCCAGAAAGGGGAAATCACACCTGGATTTTGGGCTCAGGATCTAAAAGCAGGGATAGAACTTTTAGGCAGTCAAATCATGGATAGATACAGCAATGTATCTTCTCCAACTCCATTTACGGTGGTAGGATAATGCAAAACAGATACACTTTAGTCCACAAAACAATCTATAGCTACGAATGGGAAGCTCTCGAATCCTACTCAAAAGTAAAAGTATCACCCCTCGAGACTATCTGCCAATCAGTAAACTCCCACACGATTGAAGTTAAACCAGATGTCCCCGTCTACTCCCACAGAGACTACTTTGGAAACCTCGTCCATGAGTTCAGTGTACCATTCCGGCACAAAACTTTGGAGATCATCGCCACATCTGATGTTACAACCTTTGTTCCTTCCCTGGAGGCTCAAAAATCTCAAATTACAATCCGGGAAGCTATCAAGTGGTTTAGAAACTATGAATATGATTTTTATGATTATGTAAATGAAAGTCCCTTCATCAAATTTACTCCCACGGTGCTAGATTTTGCTAAGAAAGTCTTAGACCCTGACCGAAAGCTTTCCGAAGCTGTTTGGGATCTAAACCAAATGTTTACAAAGGACTTCAAATACAGTTCAGGCTCCACCCAAATCAATACTCCCGTAGATGATGTGATCCTCAAACGGGAGGGAGTTTGTCAGGACTTCTCCCATACCATGATCAGCCTCTTGCGTGCCACAGGGATTGCCGCTCGGTATGTCAGCGGGTACATAGAAACCTATGATCCCACCACAAACCCCGGGATGATAGGTTCCGAACAGAGTCATGCATGGTTAGATGTCTATATGCCCGATTTTTCTTGGTATGGATTGGATCCCACAAACAATATGTACTCCTCTGAAAAACACATCCGTGTGGGTATGGGAAGGGATTTTGATGACATTTCTCCCGTAAGAGGTACATTCAAAGGCTCTGGAAGGCAAACATTGAGCGTAGAGGTATATATGAGACGCATTGTAAAAGAAGTACCGTTCTTAAAATTACAGAGTTCGTCCTAATGCTGGAATCAAATCTCTCCCTACCCGATGGTTTTGAAATAGAAGTTCCGGGCGACAAATCTGTATCCCATCGCTCTGTTTTATTCTCTGCACTTTCTAAGGGGAAGTCCAAAATTTCAGGTTTTTTGGAAGCTGAGGATCCTCTCAACACCATGCGATCCTTCTCTAAGCTGGGTGTGACCTATACCAAATTGGATCCAACAACCTATGAGGTAGAGAGCCCCGGTAAGAAACACCTCCACTCCCCCACCAATTATCTGGACTTTGGGAATGGAGGAACAGGAATCAGGCTCTCTGCGGGATTGGTAGCAGGACTGCCTAATCTTGCAGCCACCCTCACTGGCGATGCCTCCCTCTGCAAACGCCCCATGAAACGAATCATTGATCCCCTGCTTGCCATGGGGGCACAAATTAAATCCCTACAGGGAGATGGAACCGCACCCCTCGAAATCAAGGGGAGAATTTTAAAAAACTTTTCTTACTCTTCGCCACTTTCAAGTGCCCAGGTAAAAAGCTGCCTCATGCTTGCTGCCATTTCTTCTGATGTAGAACTAAACTATGATGAACCCGAGCTTTCCAGAGATCACACAGAAAACATGTTAGAGTTTTTAGGGGGAAAGTTAGTAAAAAAAGAGGGCTTTGGTTTTACGATCAAACCCCCATTTTCGTTTGAGGGTGCCCACTTCAAAGTCCCCGGAGACATCTCTTCGGCAGCATTTTTTATTGTTTTAGGATTGCTTTCCAAGAAAGGAAATCTCTTGGTAAAAAACATTGGTTTGAACCCGGCCAGAACGGGAATTATCAAAGTTTTACGGGAGATGGGAGGAAAAATCGAAGAAGAGGATCTCAGAAAAGAGTGTGGGGAAATTACCGGAAATTTAAGGGTCTATCCATCCCATCTCAGAAAAATTACCATTACCGAAGATTTAATTCCTTCCATCATAGATGAAATCCCAATTCTCACAATAGCGGGACTCTTTAGCGAAGGCGGGTTTAAAATTTCGGGTGCAGAAGACTTACGGGCTAAAGAAAGTGATCGAATCCATTCAATGGTAACTAATTTACAAAAATTAAAAATCAAAGTGGAAGAACACAAAGATGGATATGAATTTAAAGAAATAAATTCTATACAAAATACTACCATTGAATCTTTTATGGATCATAGAATAGCTATGAGTTTTTTAATATTAAAAAGTCTTTTAAATTCAGATTTATCTATAGATGATTCTTCTTGGATTGAAACTTCTTTTCCCAATTTCCACACAATTATCGAAAGAATTAAAAAATGATTTCTCTGCAAAAATTTATTTTTTGCAAAATCTCCATAAAATACTATTTATTCATCATCTTCCTATTTTTCTCCTTTGGTTGCATGCACAAAGAACAGAATTCCTTTAAGGTTAATTTGAATTGGGAATATTCTGTCTCCAAAAAAGATGATTCCATTTTCCAATCACTTGATAAAGAGTTCAAAGTTGTTCCCAAAGAGTTCCAATCACCATCCTTCCAAACTTTTCCAGAAAAAAAAGGTTATATATGGTTAAAAGCCAAGTTTTTGATTCCAAGGGAATTGCAGAGAGAGAGCACTTCAATTTTATTAAATAAATTTCAATGGGAACGTGAACTCTACTTAAATGGAAATCTAATAAATAATAATATTGAATATAAAAATTTACACTGGAACCATAGGGGTAAAAGTGAAATTTTTACAATTCCAAGAGTTTATATAAATTACGACTTAGAAAATACTCTACTAGTTAAACTTTACTTTGAAAGTGAAGTTCACTTTCCAACAATTCTAATAATTGGTGATGAAAACGAATTAATTTTAAGTTATTTGAGTAATTCATTAATTGAAACATACATTCCTATTTTTATTTCAATAATTTTTTTTATATTAGCCTCACTTCATTTTAGATTGTATTTCATAAGAAAATTTGAAATTGAACATTTGTACATTAGCCTATCTCTCCTATTGTTCTCCATGAGTTCGATTTATCTATTTAGTAACCTAATTACAATCCTGGGTTATTCTTTGAATTATAAAATAATCAATAATATAGAATTTTTATTATATTATTTTGGATTATTTTTTATTTATAAATTAATCTCCAATAAAACAAAAATTTTTATAAGCGTTTCGGAGATAATCATAATAGAAATATATACTATAGCAAGTACTATACTTTTTTTACTTTCGGGTTATGGTATAGATCATATCATCCCCTATTCTATCAAAAATCTACTTCCAATCCCAATTTTACTCACTTTTATAAGTAAAATTTTTAGAGGGACATCCCAAAAAATTAAATTTTGCCAATATCTATACCCTGTTAGCTTTCTAGTTTTATTTGGAGCAGCTTACGATTTATATACTCTTTTTATGAAAAATTTAGAAATAAATTATGAGTTTTTTAGCCTATCTCTTATGTTATTTATTATTTCGTTTTACAAAATTTTTGAAGCACATAATAAACTTAACAAAGCAGAAAATAAAATTGAATATCTAGATAGTAATTTAAAAGAAAAGATCAACTCCATATTTTCTCTACAACAAGAAAATGATGTATCTGCTCAATCCCTAAAAGGTGAATATTTTATAGCCTCAATTCTAAGTGAGCCCACAGTACAAATTTCTGAAAATTCAGATAATTTTATTTGCAATGTATTTATAGAACAAAAAAATTCATTTACATTTAAGTCAAATACAAGAAGTATTGGTGGTGATTTTTGTATTACTAAAAAATTATATTTTCCTGTTGAAAATAAATTCTATTTATTTTATTGCAATGGGGATGCAACTGGAAAGTCACTTAAAGGTTCTATTGGAGCTTTATCTGCATTTATATATTTTGAAACCATTCTCTCAAAAAAAATTGATTTAAAACCAGAAGAGTTTCTAGAAGACCTAATAAACACTCTAAACAAGCTTTTTAAAATTTTTTCTGGTAATATGTATCTCTCTTTGAGCACGGGACTTATTTCTGAGGAAACTGGAGAGCTATTGTATTCTGTAACAGGCCATCCTAAAAATATTCTCTACTCAGAGGGCAAGGTTGATTATTTGCCAGATTTTCAGGAAAATCTTATTGGAGATTATTCAAATCCAATTTCAGTTTTCAAATATAAATTTAAAATCAATGATATTCTCTATATATCTTCTGATGGACGAGAAACTATAGAGTTGGGTGGAATTTATGGCGGAACAAAAAGTGAAACTGAAAAATTATTTTTAAAAATCATTGAGAAATCAAACGGTGACTTTGACTTTCTAATCAATGAAATTAAAAACTTTGGAAAATTCTCTGATGATTTTTCTGTATTACAAATCAAATGTGTTAATATTGAAAAGATAGAAAATAATCTATTTTTAAGTGATTCTTTTGAAAATAGATTAAAAGCAGATAACTATTATGAAATGAAAAATTTTGAATCAGCATTAGAAATCTATCTCCAACTTTCAAATATAAATACAGACACGGATTTACAGTTTAAAATTGGACTTTGTTATAAAAATTTAAAATTATATGACAATGCTATAAATTATTTACAAATGTCTTATAAAAATAATGAGACTAATATATTGACTATTCTACAATTATGTGATACATATAGACTGGGTGGGCAATCTGAAAGTGCTACAAAACTTTTCTTATCTTCAGAAAAAAAATTCCCACTAATCTCACAAATACTTAAATTAAAATCATTACTTAAAAAAACAGATATTAATTAAAGAGATAATCCAAGTTCTTTGGATATTCTTTGCATCCTAAGAATCAGTTTTTCCTTACCCAGCAATGGGAATAGAATTGGCAATTCCAATCCATGTGATTTGCCCGTAGTCATCACCCGGATAGGCATAAATAAATTTTTTCCTTTTTCACCAGTTTCATTTCCAGTAGCTTCCATTAATTTTTTATAATCATCTCCTGAACTAGGACTTGCATTTAATACTTGGTTATAAAAGTTTTTCATCACATTATCTGCACCGGTAGCTTTTGCAATTGCTCTAGAGTCTTCATTTTCAATACTAATTTCATTATTGAAAAACTCACTTATATATGGGGGAGCCTGTGAAAGTCTATCCAGATATACCCGAATAGATTCTAAAATAGATCTAAGGATTGGATTGTTTTTTTCTTTTATCTCATTTGGAATGTCATTTGCATCTTTTATAAAGGTAAGTATTTGTGAGGATAGCAATTCTATATCCATGTCCCGTATGAATTTATTAGAAAGCCAATTTAACTTAGATTTTGGATTGAGGTATTCAGATAATTCCCGAGTAGACAATGAAGTTAAGTTCACTGAATCCTTTTCTTCTTCTTTCATTTTTTTAAACACATCAAATGTAGAGGGAGACTTTGAACATCTTTCTATATCAAATATCTCTGATGTTTTTGAATGGGGCAAGTATTCAGAACCATCTTCCGACGTCCAACCGAGAAGTGCCATGTAGTTCACAAAACATTCCTCTGTATAACCCAAATCTCTAAAAGCCAATACAGAAGTAGCACCTGCTCTTTTGGAAAGTTTTTTACCATCCGAACCTACAATTTCAGAAACATGAGCAAATATGGGAATTGGAAAAGCCAGGGCTTCTCCAATCAATACCTGGCGGGGAGTGTTAGACAAATGACCCACTCCACGAATAACATGAGAGATCTTCATCAAATAGTCATCTATAACTACAGCATAATTGTAGGATGGAAAACCATCCGATTTAACTATAATGAAATCCCCAATTAATTTTGTTTCAAATTTTACCTTACCTTGTATTACGTCATTTACAATTAGGGTTTTATGAGGAACTTTAAATCTAATAGTATAGGGAATTTTTTTATCTAATTTTTCTGAAATTTCAGAATCTGTCATACCTGCATGGAGGCCATCATATATATATGGAATGCCCATTGCCTCGGATTGTTTTTTCTTTGCCTCTAATTCCTCGGGAGTGCAAAAACATCGATATGCAAGCTTTTTAGTGAGAAGGATATCTGTGAATTTTTGGTATATGGATATTCTTTCTGACTGCTTGTAGGGACCATATTCCCCCCCAATGCCAGGACCCTCATCCCACTTCATCCCCAACCACTCTAGAGACTCAAGAATTGTCTGGAATGAACTTTCCGTTGACCTATCCTGGTCGGTATCTTCAATCCTCAGTATAAACTTTCCACCCTTGGATTTTGCATAAAGATAGTTAAAGAGTGCTGTTCTAGCTCCTCCCACATGTAAAAATCCTGAAGGAGAGGGGGCAAATCTTGTTCTAATTTCCATTTGTGTTCAGGATTTTGCGTATGTATAGTTTGGGAAGAGAATTTTTAAAGTTTGGAACAGGATTTGTTCCTTGGGAAATTTTCTCTTCCCCTATAAAATTATTTATCTCCATAGAAATTTCAAAATCATAAAAAGAAAATAGTGTGATTGGATTGGCATCTTTTAAAAAACCAAAGATATACTCAGTTGGTGATTGAATTTTTGAATATAAACTCCCTAAGGGAGATACAAACTCTGTAAACGAAACTTTTGAAAGCATTCCTGTTCCCTCCTCAAAGTTTCTCCAAAGCAAAGGCTTTTTATTCTCAATTACCCATTCTTCTAATTTCCAGAGGGAATATTCCTTTTTGGGTATATATACAATTTTTTCTAAAACATCTGACTCTATGTACTCTTGAGGAGATTTTAAATCCATAAGACTCTCCAGGTCATTCCCAAACCTAGTCCGAGTAAAAACCTTATCCAGTTCAACCTCAATGGAATTTCCTCTTTCTTTGCGGACAAAAGAACCAAAATAAATCTTTTCGGAAAGGGAGTACTTTGGTAGGTCCGCCTTAAAGATTGCTTTTGATATTTTTATAGAATTAGGAGAAATCGAAGAGAGAATGAACTCTCCAATGATTGCATTTGGAAAAATACTTCCTTGTCTAAGTACAAGAACTGATCCCTTTTGGGTAAATTTTTCTGAGTAAATGGAGAGTTTATTTTGAGGGTTTGTGTTAGAAAAAACAACATGTGTTTTTGATACGGACTGGGGAGGAATGGGATCCTTGCTCTGAAATTTTCCTCCAGAGCAATTTAATAAATATTGAAGAAAATACACTAATATTATATGAAAAAGGATATTTTTATATGATTTTTTGATCTTATCTATGTTTTTCATTGTTTATTAACCATTTTCACCTATTTTTAATTATCCAAATCTACTCTTACTAGAGTAAGAATATTAAAAGAGTTGACAAGCAGAATAGGTCTTTTTAAAAACGGCTCAAAGATGAAAAATAATGTGACAGAAAATCAAATGGAAGACCTGCCGAAAATGACCTTCGAAGACCAGGTTAACGATGACCAGAGGAAATATTCCCGGTACGTATGTGACTCCAGAGCCATACCTCATGAGATTGATGGACTGAAACCTGTCCAAAGACGAATCCTTTGGTCTATGTGGAATAGCGATGCCAGAAATAGATACACCAAGACTGTAAAAGTAGCGGGGCTTGCCATGGGATTTCACCCACATGGTGACAGATCCATCCAGGATGCACTCTCTGCTATGGCCCAAGACTTTACATTTGCAAATAATATTCCCCTAGTGAGTGGAGAAGGAACCTTTGGGGACGTCTTAGACCCTGCAGCCATTGCATCTCCTCGATACACAGAAGTGAAACTAAGTGACTTCTCAAAGGATTTGGGTTTTTTTGAAAGCTTACCCGATATCGACTATGTAAAAAACTACGATGAAACCGAAGAAGAACCTATTCATTTTGTGGGAAAAGTGCCAACCGTACTTTTAAACAATATCCAGGGAATAGCAACGGGTTTCAGATGCTTTATCCCCGCACACAAACTTGGAGATATCATTGATTCTCAAGTGTCCTATCTAAAAACGGGAAAAACTAAAAAGCTTAAGCCCTGGTACAAAGAGTTCAATGGTGAACTCAGAATGTCCAAGAACGACAATGGTTCGGAAGTTATGACCACTACCTTTGCATTTAGGTGGGAGGGAGAATCTTTATACTTAACAGATGCTCCCATGTCTTGGAATAGAGAAAAAGTAGTCAATTATTTAGATGACCTCATTGAAAAGAAGGATAGTTGGCTTAAAGACTATATGGATCATTCCAGCCAGAAATTTAAAATTGAGCTCATTTACAAGCGCGGAGAAAAGCCTTCAGACCTGCAAATCAAGGAAGTACTCAGCAAGGAACATTCAGAAGTACTGACATACAATGTAATTACCCATGAGGGAAGACTCAGGAATGTTACTCCAGATGAAATTATAAAACGATTCTGTGAGTTTCGTAAAACACATTTGATAAGGCGTTTTAAAAGGTTAGCAGGATTAGAGCAAGAAAAAATTGACCGTAATTCAGAGTTAATAAGATTTATTAAAGAAAAATGGAATCAAAAAGTAACTACTATCAAATCTAAATCTGATTTTGAAGACCAATTAAAATCTGCTAAGTTTACCTTTTTTGAGTGGCTTTCTTCAATCCCTGTGTATCGTATGACGCTTGATGAAGTAAGAAAGTGTGAAGAAGCAATTATAGAAGCAAAAACTAGGTTTGATGAATACACTGCACTGTATAAAAAAGATGATAAGCTAGTTGCATTTATGGTAAATGAGCTAGGTGAATTGAAAAATAAGTGGGATAAATAATAGGAATAAATATGAAGACAGATGAATCCAAGCAAGCTAGAAATTTTAAAAAATTATCCAATGTAGAGCATGTTCGCATGCGCACTGGGATGTGGCTCGGACAAAACTCTCTTTCCACTTTTGAGCAGCACTTTTTTAAAGCTGTAGGCGAAATTTATGAAATTTCGCATGAAGAAATAAATGATATTCCTGCAAAATTAAAATGCCTAGATGAGGCTTGTATGAATGCAGTGGATGAATATCGAAAAAATCTTAATGATAAAAATATTGCTGCTAAAGATAAAATGTCAAAATTGATGGTTGGTCTATCAACTGATCAAAAACGTATTACAGTAGAAGATAATGGAAGGGGAATTCCTTCTAATAATGCAGAGGGTGTTTACCTTCATTTGATGTATGGCGAAAATTTTGATGATAAAGTAAAAGAAGACCACGTAGCCGGACAGAACGGAGTTGGAATTAGTTTGGTTCGAATGGTATCTGCTTTCTTTAAGGTAGAAACAGCCAATGGAGGTAAGTTGTACAAAAAGCAATTTACTTTGGCTGATGAAGTAAAAAAACAAATTAAAAGCTATAAACTTCCAGTAGATATAACAGAAAAATCCTTTTTGTACTTTGATGAGCATGGATCTTTCAAAGAAAGTACGTTTTTTTCTAAAGACCAATTTAGCAAACTTGAACCCTTGCTAGAAAAAAACAATATGATAGAAAGTATAAAACCTTGCGGGGATAGGCATGGAACAAGAGTTGAGTTTGAGTTAGACCCAAAGTACTTCAATGATTTAGATATTAAATTCAATGTCGATCTACTTAAGCAATACTTACAAGATATTGCAATGACCAATCCCGGATTGGAAATTCAATTTATCCATAAAAACAAAACAGAAAAGTATAAATTCAAAAAAGGTCTAGAAGAAATTTTTGCGAGCTCAGATCTTACATATTACAAAATGGATTATGTAGATACATCTTCTGTCTCACAAATCAATATGGAGACCTATGCAGTTATTGGACAAAATAAGACACTAGCCTGGGTAAACTCAAACTTTGCCGTTCAAGGTGGTTCTGCTATTGAATATTTAGAAAATAGAATTTGTGATGAAGTCAGAAAGAAATCTCAAATTACCGCTCTAGAAAAAAAACTAAAAACTCAGTGCACCCGTAATGATGTTAGAAACTGTTTTCATATGTATGTCAATTTACGAATATTAAATCCAAGGTTTAAATCCCAAGATAAATCCTATCTCATCAATGACTTGAATGAGGACATGAGAAAAGCAGTTGATAAGCATTTAGACAAGTTAATAAAAAAAACTAACTTGCTAGAAGAAGTCAAAATGCAAATGGAAAAAAGAACCCAATTGAAAGAATTGGAAGATGCTCAAAAAGGATTGCGAAGGGCATCTAAAAATAATATCCCCAAGCTGATGCCACCCACAGGAAAACCGTCAGACATAGGAAGAGTTCTTTTTGTTGCTGAAGGAGACTCAGCTATTGCAGGATTACGACCTGCACGCAATCCAAAGCTTCACGGTCTATTTCCACTTCGGGGTAAGCCTATGAACTGCAAAGGAATTAGCTTGGCGAAGGCTTTGGCAAATGAAGAATTAAAAAATATAGTTGCTATCCTTGGCTTACCACTAGATGGAAAAGTTAAATCAGTTAGTGAATTAAATTATGATAAAATAAGCATAATTACAGATGCTGATTTTGATGGATATGCAATACGAAGCCTTATGCTTTCTTTTTTTTATGAGTATTGGCCAGAACTATTTGATCTAGGTGTTATTCATTTTTCATCCGCTCCATTGTATGAGGTTGATATAAAATGGAAAGATGGAAAAAAGGAAACAATTTTCTGCACAGATGATAAAGATTATACTGATCTTATTGAAAGATTAAAAAAGGGAAATGGAGACATTACCCGTAAAAAAAGAAACAAAGGTTTAGGTGAAACTTCTAAAGAAGCAATGAAATTTGCTGTAGATAATTGTATGACAAAGATTGTTATCTTTAATAAAAAATCTGCGGACAAAACTCAATTGCTCTGGTTTCACAAAGACTACGCCGAACAAAGAAGAACTGCTATCTCTGAATATGCAATGAGTGTAGTTGAAGATTAAAAATTCTAAATTTAAAGCTTTACACAATTAGTTTTTTTATTTTAATATCAAATTATTGAAAAGTTTTTTACTTTTTGGAGGATTTATGTTCAGATTATTCTTAGTTTTTGTTTCTATCCAGTTTTGGAATTGTGCCATCTTCACTTCCGTATCCAATTCTTCTCAGTCCATAAATTCTATCTCTACAAGTGTTCAATCCATCTCCACATCCCTAAATTCAATCTCCAGTATCTCCTCTTCCTTGGGATCTATCAGTGGCTCTTCCTCTGGAAAAAAAGATAAAGAAAAAGATGCCCTGTACCAAAAAGATGTCAGAGATCTAACCTTTCTAATTGTTCAATCAAACCAAGATTCTGACTTTACACATGAAATCCAAACCCTCGCATTCCGTCATGGGCTTTCCGATTGGAAAAACATTGAAAGTTCATTTTTGGGTATAGGAGAGGGCTTAAAAAAGGCGGGAGTAAAAGAAACCGAGTTTTCAAATATTGCAAAAGGAATTTCTAAGTATCCAAAACACTTCCAACTACTTTTGAGTGGCTACAAAGGATCTAACCATAAAATATAAAAGAAGCTTTTAAGGGGATTCTCCTCTTTTTTTAAAACTTCACTTATTCTTTTCAGAAAGTGATCGATCATTTAAATATGAAGATCACTGATATAACTCCTACCTTTTTTCAAAATCGTCCCTTAGAAGATTCAGAGCTTCACTTCAAAGGTCATGGTAAACTTGAATCTGCATCAGAAAGCTCTTCCATACTACATGTCATATCACATGAGCTTGGTCATGTGGCAGAATTCAAAGCACAGGCAATTCGGGATAAAACAGAAATTCGTAGTATAGATATGAAGATCCATTTTGAATTTCGAGATGGACGATTAGTAGCAGTTGGTGGAAATACGAAAATGACTTCAGTTGAAAAAAATCCAATTCCTGATGAAATAGGAAGACAAATGGATCTTTTTCCGACTAATTCATCCATCCCCCCCAAAGAAATGCTACCTTCTATGGAAAAAATTTCCGAGGAAGCTATTTTACAAGAAAAATTAAATCTCATCCAAAATGAATTAAAAAGTATCTTAAACAAAGCGTACTACAGAGATATATACAATCGAGAAGTTGAAGATGATAAGGACTTTAGAAAACAAGCAAACTATCGCGAGATTAGAAATCGTCTTCAAAAAGAGCTGGATGAGCTTCGAAGAAGGGTTGATGCAGAAAAATCCAAAGAATTGCTCCTAAAAGTTGCAGAAATGCAAAATAACCTTAAGACAGGATTTATTAACCCGGAAGATATCAATGTTTTAGTTTCATCAGAAAAACATCTGGATTTAATTGCCTAAAGAGTTTTCAAAAGGTCTCTCATATTCTGTATGCTTGATTCATTTTTAACTGATGAATGTATAACAAATAGTCCTTCAAATTCTTCTGTAAGTTCTATAGTTTCTTTTTTAAGTCCTGCCATTTCTTTTTGATTTAATTTGTCTGTTTTTGTTCGTAGTACAACTGGTTGGATATTTTTTACTAAGCAAGTATCGATAAGATTTTTTTCATCGTCAGGTAAGGGTCTTGCTGAATCACAGAGTATAAATAACATTTTTAGAGTATCTACCGTGTTTAAATATCCATTCACAGCCTCTATCATATAATCCCTAACAGAATGAGATGCTTTTGCATATCCAAAACCCGGTAAGTCCACTAAAAATATGCGTCTATTCAATAGGAAAAAATTTAGGCTTCTAGTCTTACCCGGTGTGGAAGATGTGTGAACTAAATCTTTCTTACCTACAATGGCATTTATGATACTTGATTTGCCTGCATTTGATCTTCCACAGAAGGCTGCTTGTGGCATAGATCTGTTTTGTGGGATTTTATTAGGGTCATGGTGGGACGAATGAAATTCTATACTCTCAATCCAAGGATCAATCATGATTTAATCTCCATAAAAATCTTTGATTTTGTCATCCCATAAACTAAATGGAAGTAAACTCAATTTAGAATTTAGCAAACATACAGGAAAAAAGGCTCTTACAGGTATTGGAACTTCCCTCTCTCGAAATAGCTCCGATAATTCTCGGTGTTTACCATTTTTTTGAATTTTCATACCGTCTTTTACTTTTCCAATAGAATATTTTAAATCCAATGGAAACTTTTTATCATTCCAGGATAGTATACCATTCTCTACAAATGCAAACTCTAGGCAGGATGATTTTTTATTAATTATATAAAAATCTGATGTGGGTGATTTCCAAAAGATTACTTCTGAATTTTCTTGTAGTACATTTTTTTCATTTTGAATATTTGTAAATATTTCTATCAATATTTTTTTTTGTATGGGATGACACTTAAGTAAGTTTAGATATACATCAATTACAGTTTTTAATTGGTTTGGGCTAAATTCTTTGATACCAATCGTACTAATTTTATAAAATGTACTAGTTTTTAAATTTTCTTCTTTAAAATAATGTCCCGATTCATGAAAATTAAAATATAATTTATGAGTATCTAGTCCTTCTCTCATTAGGTGAGGGATAACATCCTGTCTAATTCTATTTCTTAAGTAATTTCTTGATTCGTTGGACTCATCTTCAAATATTGGAAAGTTTATTTCTTTAGCTAAAGCTTTTATTTCAGCAACCTGAAGTAAAACCAATGGTCTAAATAGATTTGAATTAAAAATATCTAAAGTTCGTAAGGATGACATACCACCTCCTCGTATAAAATTGATTAGAACTGATTCAAGGTAGTCATTGGTATGGTGTCCTGTGACAATGATTGCATTTTCTTTTTTAGCTAACTTTTGAAGATTTTTGTATCTAATAATTCTCCCGGTTTCCTCCAAACTTTTTTTAAGTTTCTTAGCTAGAATAGGTATATTTTTTTTTTGATAAATTACTCTAGAAAGTGTAGTATTCATAAAACTTTCGATTTGGAATTCTTGGGCGAAGTTATCACGTATACTATGATTCAAATGAAATAAAATTGGTACGGGAATATTTTTCTTTTTCACAAGATAGTAGTACAAATAGAGTAAAAGAGAAGAATCTTTTCCACCGGAATAAGCAATAATAGACTTTTTTAAAAATAGCTCTCTGTACGTTTCATATAAAGAGTCTATGATTGAGTTATCCTTCACTTCATTTATGAATTCTAGAAAAGATTTTTTTTTATCGGGAGGAAGTGGATTATGGTATATCATACCAATCGTTTCATGGATACTAGAGTAATATCATCATGTTGTGAATTGCCTGCTGCAAAAACCTTTAAATCCTCATAAATTTTTATTAAAATTTCTTTTGCATCAAAATTTTGATGCTTTTTAAACGACTCAATAAGTCTCTCTTCTTCGTATTGTTCTAATTTTGAATTTGTGCATTCAGTGATACCATCAGTATAAAGAAGCAAAGAATCACCTATTTCCATACTTATCTCACCTGGAGATTCAGGTATATCAGAAGATATTCCCAATACCATCCCGCCTGTAGGAATAATTTCAACTTCACTAGTCTTACAACGATAAATTAAAATATTGCCATGCCCTCCTCCTGCAAAATAAACTTTATTTTCATTACAATTTAATTTCAATAATGTCAATGACATAAATCTTAAAATAACTGAGTTCTTATAATTGTTATAAAGATATGCATTTAAATCATTTAATATTTCCATCAATGTAAGTTTACGTCTAATGATACTATGTATGATGGTTCTGGCAGTTGCCATTACCATACCTGCAGGCACACCCTTTCCAGAGACATCCCCTATAGCAAAAGTAACTTCTTTCATATCTGGACTTGGCAAAAAATCATAATAATCCCCTCCAATCTCCCTGGCGGGAATCATAAATCCTCCAAATTCATACCCTTCCACAAGAGGAGTTTCTCTTGGAAGAAGATTCATTTGGATATCAGAGGCAATCTCTACTTCTTTTTCTAATCTCTCTTGGTTGGCCATCCTATGGTACAAATATGAATTATCAATTGTGATTTTGACTACTTCGGAAAATGCTTTTGTAATACTAATTTCATCATTTGAAAATAATCTCAATGAATTCCTTCCAAATAGAAAAGTATAACGAGTGTCCTGTAGTTCAAAAGTGGGAAGGGCTATAATTTCTCTTCCATGAAATCCTATCCTTCCTGAGAATTTGATATCTCTAAAATTAAAAAATGTAGGTTCCTTACAATCCATTAAAAAAGAGGATTCATTTTTTTCTTCTTCAGTCAAATGAATCTGACTTAGATCCAACTCTCCCCCATGCTTATAAAGCTTGCTTACAAACATTGAATCTTTTTTTTGTATACTTATAACAAGTAAATATAAGTTAGCATCTATTATACCTGAAACAGCGAGGAGAGTCATCTTAAGTATCTCCTGCGTATTATCCATATATAGTTTATTAAGTGTTAGACTTGATTCATGTAAATTTTTATATTTTTCATATTTAGAATTAATATCTTTATTTTTAATTATACTATAAACTGTATGTGATACATACTCTAAAAAAATTTTAAATTCCTCTTCCTTTTTTAAAAAAACTTCACTTTCTTCACTAGAAAAAAAATCTATAGAAATAAGCCCAAGTTTTCTACCCTTGTATTGAATGGGGTATAAAAAATGATTGGTAGTTCCCGTTAGGCTAAAATAAACCTTAAAATATTTAAATGTCTCTTTAAGTTTTTTTCCATCTAAACGAGATACATCCTCAGAAAAAAATGCCTTGTTATACGGATGATCTTCTTCCAAATGAGAGATGTATAGCTTAGAATAAACAGTTTGGTTTAATTTTTTATTGGATATAGCTCTCAATCCAAGAGAGTTTTGGTCATGATCAAATTCAAAATAACTTGCGTTTTTGTGACTAAAATGACCCTTTATAAAATCTAAGCATCTATAATAAAATTCTTCTAAGTTTAAATCAGGATCAAGTACATTTAGCAAATCTCTATTGACTACAAACTCATCCAATGGAATTCCCTACTCTCTATGAACCATGATTTGAATCAAAAATGTAGGCTATGGATTGAAAAGGTTCCATTCTCAAAGTCAATGTGGAAGTATCTTTATCAAATTGATAATTTAAGAACTTCTCCCCTGACCATAGCTCATTTTCAGTTTCAAAAGGGAGATTTGAAGTAGGAAATTGTAAGGTAAACTCAGATGACTTTGGCTCTGGATTCCAAAATCCAAATGCACCACCTGAATTATAATAACCCCTAGGAAACTTATAGTTCATAAATCCAAGGGGAATGGAAGGACTAGCCTGGCATTTTTTACTCAAAAGCAAAGCTTTTTCTAATATTGGCAATCGATTGGTATCTATTGATGATAGATTGTCACTGATCAATAGCATTCCCCCGGAGAGTCCCATCACTGTAGCCATTAAGAGAGTTTGGTTGTATGACATTTTATTTTTATCTTTCCGAATGATTAGACAGTCCGGATCATTTAACCAAAGATTTCTGTGCATAAAAGATCTATTCAAGGTATTAATTAGGGCTTTTTCTGTGCAGAGAGCATGTTTGTCTCTCAACCAATTGCGAGAAGTTTCAGAACCCCAAAATGGCGTTACATCACAACCTATTCTCATCCCATCAAAATATCCTATAGATGGAATCAGGGGAGCACCACAGCCCAATAAAAATGTATTTTTTCCTACTATTTTTCGGATCATTTCCAGAGATTGCCTATATCTCTGCGAGGGACTTAATTTTGTATTATAACTAACACCATCCAAAAGGCCAGCATATAAAAAATCTAATTTTAAATAGGAATATCCCCAATCTTTTGATATTGTTTTAAATACAGTTTCCAAATAATCTATAGCAATGGGATGGGTGATATCCAGACAATAGGTATTGGAGAATCCCCAGATTGGTTGAAAAATAGCAGGGATTGGTTCACCTTTTTCATCTTTCAAGACAGCTTCCGGATAAAGTTGAAAAAAAGATGATCTTTCCCTGACTAGATAAGGTGCCAACCAAATCCCCGGTTTCAAGCCTACCTTTTTGATCTCGTCTGCTAAAAATTGCATTCCTGCAGGAAATTTTGAGTTTGGAACTAACCACTCCCCTATTTCTTTTTGGTATCCATCATCTATTTGAAAAAACTCTATTGGTAAGGATTTATTTTTAATCTCTCTGAGGTTGTCTAAAATTATTTTTTCTGAAATACTCGTATAATAGTAATACCATGAACACCATCCTGTAGGCACTGGAGCTTCATTTTTTTTGACACCATTTTTTTTACCCAATTGTCTTGCATATTCTTCTAAAGCCAGGTAGGGATCAGAAGACAAGGGAATCATTTTTATCTGAGTGAGAGGAACAGAATCCTTTCCTTTGAATTCCGGGGAAAAGTAAAGATCATAAATTATTTCAAAATTTGTGATGGTTCCCGTTGGGGAAAAAACAACCCGAAATTTACAGTTTTGTTCAGATTGGTCTGCAACACCAAAAAGGTATCCTGACTTCGATTCACGATTCCATAAAACTACTAAGCCTTCACTGATAAAGTCACCAGATTTTCCAGAATGTTCTGTATAGGAGTTCTCTTGTGAAGTTTTCAGAAAACCTAAAAGAGGTGATTGATCTTTTTCAGTATGAGTATATAATGTGCTAAATCCCCAAGATTGGTATCCATGTTGGAAAATTTCATAGGGAACGTCTGGATTTATGGTTGCTATAGAAAGGGTAATTGTAGTAAGCTTGAGTCCAACCGAAGGTCTGTGAAGGCTTTTCCAGGTCAATCCACCGGAAAAGAGAACCTCAGAAGAAGATTTCTTTTCAATTAGTTCAAGCTCAAATTGATTGTCACTCGAAATTTCAGTAATTTTTGATTGAAAGGAAAAATGAGTATTATATCTCTTACCAAATATTTGGTAATCTAGTCTGGCTGTGGTCATCCGTAGCTTCCGTCAGGTCTTGTATAAATAGGAAAATATGCCTCAAAAACATTCAACAATAAAACCAAAAGTTTTTCAGGGAGACCTGGATGAAGAAACTTATGAACTGTATCTAAAAGACAATCGTTTAGCTGTTGATTGTGAAATGATGGGGCTAAACCCAAGAAGAGATCGTCTATGCGTAGTACAAACATGTGATTCAAGTAATCATTTTAGTATTATACAAATATTGCAAGGGCAAAACTCAGCCCCCAGACTCCAAAAGCTTTTAGAAAACCCTGATATAGGCAAAGTATTTCACTTTGCGAGAATGGATATGCTTTTTTTAAACACTCATCTTGGAATCAAGGTCAATCCCATTTTTTGTACTAAAATAGCAAGTAAACTCTGTAGAACTTACACAGATAAACATGGACTAAAAGATATTATACGTGAATTTTATGATGAAAATATGGATAAAAAGAACCAATCTAGCGATTGGGGAAAAAAGATTCTCACCAAAGACCAACTGGAATACGCAGCAGAAGATGTAAGGTTTTTAGTATCTCTAGAGCAGATCCTTACAGAGATGTTAATAAGAGAAAAGAGATTTGAACTGGCAGAACAGTGCTTTCAGTTTGTTTCCACCCTTATACAATTAGATTTTTTGGAAATGAAAGATACTTTAGAACATTGAAAAAAGCTTCAAAAAAATTCTTTTGTCAATCATGCGGTCAAGAATATTCAAGGTGGGCAGGCAAATGCGAAAGCTGTGGAACCTGGAATACAATTGTAGAAGAATCCTCCGAACGATTCTCTAAATCAACATTTTTTAAGGAAAAAACAAGTTACAATCAACCCCTTCCCTTAGAGGGGAGTGATTGTATCGAACTTCCCAGACTATCTACTGGATATGATGAATTAGACATTGTTTTTGGTGGGGGGATAGTCCCGGGAAGTATCATCTTGATAGGTGGTGAACCGGGTGTGGGTAAATCTACCCTTATCTTGAGTATTGCAAAGTTAATTTCAAGTACGAGAAAGATCCTCTATATCTCCGGTGAAGAATCAGCTGCCCAAATTCGAATAAGAGCTAATCGGATGAAAGTTATTGGGAGTAATGTTTTTATCAGCTCTGAGACAATTGCAGAAAAAATTGTGGATATGGTAAAAGGAGAAAAGCCTGATCTAGTCTTTGTAGATTCCATCCAAACCATTTCCAGAGAATCTCTCTTTAACCAAGCGGGTACTGTAACACAACTTAGAGAATGTACTCAACTTTTCTTAGAATTAGCAAAAACATCTGAAATACCTATCATTTTAATAGGACATATCACAAAAGAGGGAAGTATTGCAGGGCCAAAAGTATTAGAACATCTTGTAGATGCAGTGCTGTACTTTGAAAGTGATAAATTAAATTACTATAGATTAATAAGAGGTATAAAAAATAGATTTGGGCCTGTTGGTGATACAGCAGTATTTGAAATTTATTCAGAGGGATTGAGAGAAGTTAAAAATAAACATGACCTATTCATTTCAAGAGATCACGAGAATCGAACAGGGACAGTTCTATCTGCTGTATTAGAAGGAAGTAGAGCATTGACTGTTGAAGTTCAGGCTTTGGTTAGCAGAACTGCATACTCACAGGCTAGAAGAATGTCTGAGGGTATTGATAATCGGAGATTGATTTTATTAGCAGCGGTTATTGAAAAATTTTTAAATATAAAATTAGTTGAATGTGATATATTTAGTAACCTAGCAGGTGGTCTCTCTATAGATGAGCCCGCTTTAGATATGGCAATTTGTATTTCAATTATATCAAGTTATAGAGAAGTGAAAGTTCCTTCTTCTACAGCAGTCTTAGGAGAGGTAGGATTATCAGGTGAAGTAAGACCTGTGAGCAATATTTTGGCACGGGTAAAAGAACTACAATCAATGGGATTAAAAAAAATTATTATACCTAAAGGTAATAATAAAGAAGTTGATTTAAAAGAGTACAATAGTTTATTCTTCATATCACATTTAAATGAATTTGAAAATGTATTTATTTGATTAATTATCTGTTTTCTTTGAATATAATTTTACTTAGAAATAAATAGATAATATAGGAGATAAGTGATAAAATCACTCCTGTAATCTTAGGAATCACTGGAATTATATCAAATTGCAATATTAATAAATTTAAATAATAAAATATAAAAAATAAAGATGATGCATAAATAAAATTTACTATCCCAGATATTTTTAGATACTCAACAAAATTTTCTTTATCCAATCCCAATGCAATTGGTAGTGATATAACAATTTTTGAAATAAACTTATACCTGATGAATTTCGAAAGTTTGTAATTTTTATAATAGTTTTTATAGATAGAATTTTCTGAATATTCTAATCTCTTTTTAAAATATGCAAAATTTTTAATTGTGTCTGAATAATTAGAAGCAATGAAAAATAATAAAAAATCATGGAGATTGATTCCTAATAAGCATGCCGAATAATCCAAATATAAATTTTCCTCTCCTGATGCGACCATTGCCCCACTAGAAATTAAGGATAGATCTCCCCAGATTGCTGCACCAATAAAAGTTAAGACAAAATCTAACATTTCATTAGGCATGTTTTTTTAAAATAAATTAGTGAAAAGATAAAATAAAATTTTTTTAAATTCTTTTTCCTTTTTACCCTTAGTTTTACATAGGAAATAAGTATATTATATAGTTGTTATTTTCATAATTTAAGTAGTACGGAGCCTAAGATATATGAAAGATTTCATTGTAATTGGTGCAGGCTATTCAGGAATAGCAACCGCAGCATTGCTTCAAAAAGCAGGGTTTAGTGTCTTAATTTTAGAATCCCATTCATTGATAGGGGGATGTGCATCATTTTTTAGAAGAAAACAGTTTTTATTTGATGCTGGTGCAACAACACTAAGTGGTGTATTACCAACTCAACCATTGGGTAAACTATTTTTCGATTTAGAAATAACTCCAGAACTCAAAAAACTAGATCCTGGTATGAAGATTCTTTTGGATGGAGAAACTATCACTAGGTATGCAGATTTTGAAAAATGGGTCGAGGAAGCAGAAAAGTGTTTTCCTCAAAGTAAACAAAATCAAAGAACTTTTTGGGAAAAAATTTATAGTATCAATGCATCAGCTTGGGATTTTATCTCTACTAATTTAAATCTACCTCCTAGCTCTCTCAAAGATCTCATCCTACTATCAAAACCCAAGAATTGGAATAAAATTCATCTCCTACCAAAACTTTTTTTTCCACTAGGATCTCTTCTGTCTGACTTAAATATTAAGGATCAAAAATTTGAAAGATTTTTAAACGAACAGCTTTTAATCACCACACAAAGTACATTAGACAAAGCACCAATTTTAACTTCCGCTATGGGCTTAGCCTATCCTTCAGAAACGTACTATCCAGTTGGTGGTATAACTAAACCTTTAGAATTGGTACTGGAAAAATTTATAAGCATGGGGGGAAGTATACTTTTTAGAGAAGAAGTTCAAAGTATTAATAAAATAAATAATGGGTTCGTAATACAAACCAAAAAAATGAATGAGTATATTTCTAAATATGTTGTTTCAACTATTCCTATTTGGAACATGGAAAAATTAACTAATGGGAGTTTAAAATCTTATTATAAAAAACAAATTGATAAATTTCCTAAGGGTCCTGGCGCGTTTACAATAAACTTTGGAATAAAGGTAAGTGATACAATAGAAGGTGGGTACTACCAAATCCATACCCCCACTCAAATTCCCCATTGCGAAGCATCTGCATTTTTTTTAACTCTTTCTAAGAAAGAAGACTTATCAAGGGCACCTTCAACACATAGAACAGCTACAATTTCAACACATACCGACTCTGTGGAATGGTTTAATTTGAATGAAGAAGATTACAAATTAAAAAAACAAGCAACAACAGATTATATTTTAGAAATCTTGGATTCCTATTTTCCTGAATTCAAAGAAGCCCAAAAAGAATTCTTAGTCTCTGCATCACCCAAGACCTTTCAAAAATTTACAAAGAGAGAACAGGGGTACGTGGGAGGAATTCCACACTCAATTTCTCCATCCCTTTTACGGCTTCCTCCCAATAAACTTCCCATCAAGGGAATCTTCCAGGGTGGGGATACCGCATTCCCGGGACAGGGAACACCTGCAGTTGTGCATGGGGCTTACCAGATTTTAAAGGCTGCCCAATCTCTAAGATAACTAGTTGTGCCTTGCTTCAAGCTCATCAATTACATCTTTGATTGAGAGATTTCTGTTAACAACCAGGACTTGCATGTGAAAAAGTAAATCTGCGAGTTCATGAATCAGCTCATTCTGATCAGGATTTTTTGCAGCTACAATCACTTCCCCGGCTTCTTCCCCAATTTTTTTTAAGATTCTATCCACCCCTGCTTTGAATAACTCTGCAGTATAAGATTTGTCAGGAAGATTTGTCTTCCTATCTTTTAATATATCTTCTAATTTAAGTAAAAATTCCATACAACCTAAAAATCATTCCTCAAATATTTCGTAAACGAAAAGTTATGGTTTATTGAAATTATAAATGATAAGTTAACACCAATTCATTGGATTTATTAATTGTCGATATTTAGAATCTTTGTATACTGTTCTTATGAAAACAAATCAATTTCCAGCTGGAACTTTTGTCTTTTTATTTTATATTTTTCATACATTTCTATTTTTTTCAGTTCCATTACTATCCGAAATTATCTGGGAAGATTCTTATAAAAAAGGGATCGAACAAGCAAAGTTAAAAAATTTACCTGTTGTGATTGATTTTTACACCGACTGGTGTGGTTACTGTAAAGTTCTAGAAAAAAAAATATTTCCTGAACCTGAAGTTAGTAAACTCTTAGAAAATTTTACAACCCTCCGCATCAATGGGGAAGAAAATCCTGAGTTGGCAGGTAACTTTAAAGTATCAGGCTATCCCACAGTGTTATTCTTGGATAAGAATGGAGCATACCTCGATCGAATTGTGGGATTGCCCAGTTCACAAATGATGGCTAAAAAATTAAAAGAAGTGTACGACAAAAGAAATATAGAAGATCAAATATTATTATCCGTTAAACAAGATCCTGAGAATATTCTGAATAATTATAAGATGGGAATATATTACTTTAAAGCAAACCAATTTGAAAAGTCTGAATCATATTTTTTGAAATCGATCAATTCTCCCAAAACGGATTATCCCGAAAAAAAAATGGAATCCCTTTTTATCATAGGTATTATCCAAGTCCAAGAAAAAAAATTCAGCCAATCTATTTCTATTTGGAGTAAATATTTAAATGATTATCCGACAGGAGATGAATTTTCAGCCAGGTATTACAGAGGAGTATCATATTTTTACCAAGGAAAATATTCTGAAGCAAAAGACGACTTTCAAAGAGCAAAGTCATTGACTTCTGATGGAATTCGACGGACAAAAATTCAAGAATTTCTTGATAAAATAGATTATTAGCTCAATTAACCCCAATTGCATAGTGTGTGAATCCAAGTTGTTTCATCGCTTTTTTAGAATATTGGTTTCTTCCATCAAAAATCAATGGTGTTTTCATCAATTGTTTAACTCTGTCAAAGTCTGGCTCCCTAAACTCTCTCCACTCTGTTAGCAAAAGTAGAGCCTCGGCTCCTTCTAGGGCTAGGTATGGGTTATCTTTGTATTGCACTTTTCCTTCAAAGTATACCTGAGATGTTTCATGAGCTGCTGGATCATAAACTTTTAAAACAGCTCCCTCTTTGTACAATGCATTTAATAATGGAATAGAAGGTGCCTCTCGCATATCATCTGTCATGGGCTTAAATGCTAAACCCCAAACGGCAAACACTACCCCTTTTAAACTTTCATTCTTAAAGTGGGCTTTTATCTTAACCAAAAGCCTTAATTTTTGAGATTCATTGACCTCTTCTACTTTTTGTACGACATGCATAGGAACATTGTACTCATTTGCAGTGGTAATCAATGCACGAACATCCTTAGGGAAACAGGATCCACCATAACCAATACCTGCATATAAAAACTTTTTTCCAATTCTAGAATCTGTACCGATTCCGTTTCGAACATCATCATAGTTTGCACCAACTGCATCACATAAATTAGCAATTTCATTAGCAAAAGAAATTTTGGTAGCTAAAAATGAATTTGCAGCATATTTACTAACCTCGGCAGACCTGGTGCTCATGATCAAAATTGGATTCCCATTTAAAACAAAGGGAGAGTATAGTTCTTTCATTAAATCTGCTGCTTCTTGGGATTCAGCACCTATGATCACCCGTTCAGGTCTCATAAAATCTTCTATGGCAGCTCCTTCTTTTAAAAATTCGGGATTCGACACAACATCAAATTTATGATTTGTTTCTTTAGAAATAATTTCTTTAACTTTGTCTGCAGTCCCCACGGGCACTGTAGATTTATCTACTATTACCTTATAACCATTTATATATTTACCTATCTCTTTAGCGACATTGTAGACCATAGAAAGATCGGCTTCCCCATTTGAGCCAGTTGGTGTGCCCACCGCAATGAAAATAAACTGAGAATTTTCTACTGCTTCTTTTAGAGAAGTGGTAAAGAAAAGACGATGGTTGTTGGTATTCTTAATAACTAATTCAGATAAACCTGGCTCAAAAATTGGAATGATTCCTTTTTTTAGTTTATTGATTTTAGATTCATCTATATCTACGCATGTGATAGTATTTCCATATTCAGAAAAACATGCCCCAGCAACTAGACCAACATACCCTGTACCAATAATGCATATTTTCATTCTTTATCTCCTACCCTACTCCACTCACATTTAGTTGGCAAATATACAAGACCATCAAATTTGGGTTGGTCAATTCTTTCAATTTCAAAATCTAGTATAGCATCTTTCCAAAGATAGCATCCTTCTGTATGGCTGTCTCCCTCATGCAAAGAAATCCCAATACTATATTTTCCCTCTCTAAAATTTAATGGAAATGTAAATTTAACTTTATATTCAAAATCCTTAGCAATATCCAAAATTTCATTTTTTAATATATATGTATTTATCCCATATACTCTAATTCCTCTACTGTCATCTATTTGAAATCCTGCAGTTACACGCTTAATTTTTTCTTTGAATTGAAATTTAAAAATTAAGCTTACTTGATTACCAATAAAAAAAATATTTTTTGTAGTACTATCTTCATCAATTAATTCAATTGAAAAATTTTTAACTAAATCCTCAGAAAAAGATGACTTTGATTCACTTCTTCCCAAAATTTCTATATATTTTCTCAATGCAGGAGTAGTAGCTCCGAAAAATTCACTTTTTCCTTTTTCAAGAACTAATATTTTTGTACAGATAGCCCCCATAAGTTGCAAATCATGACTTACAACTAAAATAGTACTACCTCTAGCTAAAAATTCTTTAAATCTATCCAAACATTTTATCTGAAAACTAGCATCACCTACAGCAAGTGCTTCATCAATTAGTAGTACGTCAGGTCGATTAGCAGTTGCCAATGCAAAACCTAACCTCATAATCATACCGGTTGAATAATTTTTTAGAATTTGATCTTCATATCCTAATAGTCCAGCAAATTCAAATATTTGATTTTCCAGAAACTTAAGTTCTGATTTAGAGTAACCCCAAAGTAAACCATTAAAGAGAATATTTTCTCTACCAGTTAATTCTGCATTAAATCCCACACCTAATTCTAACATAGGTCTCAGTACTCCATGGATTTTTACAGTACCGGAGTCAAAATGAGATACACCTGATAAAATTTTTAAAAGAGTAGATTTTCCCGCTCCGTTTCTTCCAATTATTCCTATGATTTCACCTGGTTTTGCCTGAAAGCTGATTGAATCTAAAGCGAAATAACTTTTTGTTCCACTAAATAATCCTAGTGAAATAACAGAAAAAATTCTCTGATAATTAGATGAAAATCCCCTATAAAATTTGGAGAGATTATTTACTTCTATCATAAGTGATCCGGAATCATCTTTTTAAATTTTAATGAAGTAATCTTTAAAAATATATATGATATTATAAAATATATAATAATTTTCATATAATCTAATTGAATAAAATATTCAGGCAATAATATCGCTCTAAAAATTTCTAAAAAAGGTAACAATGGATGGTATTGCAAAATATTAGCCCAATTAGAAGGTGGAAAATAAATTATAGGAAGAGTCCAAAATCCAAATTGAAGAAATAATCGAATAATTGGAGAAATATCTTTCAATAGTACATTTGACATAGATAAATATCTTAAAAAAGGATATAAATAAAATGCAGTAAAAACCATCCATGGATACACCAAGATGCTATATATATTAAATTTATTCATTAAAATCATATATAAAAATGAAGGAATACTAAGAATAAATACATGAATCAGCATTTGTAAAATTGGTATGAGATAAAAAATATCCAATCCAATACCGGATTTTTTTATTATTGATCGATTTTCTGTTAAAATTGTAGTACTTTTTTGAATCATTTCTTGGATTGGAATCCAAAATAAAATTCCAGAAATTATAAAAGGAACATTTCGTGTTGAGCTTCCTCCTCTAAAAATTGCAATACCATCAGCAATAAAGATATATAGAAGTAATAAAAGAAATCCCTGAATTAAAAACCATAAGCTCCCCAGTGCCGCACCTGCGTACTGCATTGCATAGTCCCTCCTAACTAGAATTAGGAGTATTTTTAAATTTCGAATCCAATTAACCAAGAATATTAAAAAATTATATTTTAAGTAATATTTTTTATTACAGAACCAAATCTCTTTTCTACTCTATCTACCACTAATGGATCTGGAGTAAGAACTGGAGGATACCAATCTTTTAATCTGCAATCAAAAATAATAGCTCCCTCAAAAGAAATATGATTTCTAACGACCTTCGTAGTTCCATAGATATCACCTGCAGGTTCAAACCTAGTAAAGATTGTCCATAAAAAATTTGAGTCAGATAGTACTGTTTCCATAGAATCATCGACTAAAAATACAAAAGTAAATTTGTGGATTGAGGTTTCTTTAACCAATGTTTCCGGAATTCCGTCTTGACGTTTATAAGCAGGTCCTTGTATTACAAGAACTCCAGGACAAAAAATTCTAGGGTTTTTGAAAACAGAGCTTTTTAAGTCAGCATCGAAGTTACTTTTTAATTCTCTTTTTTTATCTCCCACACCTAAAATTATCATTTTACTTCCTTTGTTCACCTCAGGTCCTGTATAATCTAATGTATCTTGTGATATATTAGAAAAGATATGAATATCGGTAGCAGGGTTCATTCTTTCTAAAACAGTGATAAAGGTTTTCCTAAAATCTTTTAAGGGAATAATTTCATTTGTTACCAATAAACATTTACTTAATGAAAGATGACCCTCACCTAGAATTCGAATTGCAGCTGTAAACGCCTCCTTATGGTATCTTTCCTTAACAACTGCAGCAGCCAGTGTGTGAACTCCTGATTCTTCATATGCCCATATAGAGATTGCTTTAGGCATAACCAAAGGGAACATTGGAGAAAGTAATTCTTGTAGATATTCTGCAATGAAATGGTCTTCTTGGGGTGGTCTGCCCACTACAGTTGCTGCCCAAATAGCATTTTTTCTATGGTATATATGTTTTACTTTAAAAACAGGATAGTCATGTTTTAGAGCATAGTAACCATAATGATCGCCAAAAGGACCTTCAGGCATTCTCTCATTTGGAAGTATTTCACCAATTAAAAGAAAATCAGAATCGGCAACAATAGGTAATTGTGAGACGACAGGGTTGCGATGAATCTTGAGTTTTTCTCCCAATAGCAAAGAAGCAATGATAAGCTCACTCAATTCTTCCGGCATAGGTGCGACTGCTGCTAGAGTCATTGCTGGAGGTCCACCTATATAAAGATGGGTTGGCAAAGGCAATCCCATTTCTTCAGCTTCGTGATGATGAAATCCCCCTCCCCTATGAATTTGAATATGCATTCCTGTAGTATCTTGGTTGTGAAATTGAATGCGATACATTCCTAGATTGCCTTTTTTATTCACAAGACTTTCCGTATATACCAATGGTAGGGTTACAAATCTTCCTGCATCTAAAGGCCATGATTTTAAAGCAGGAAGTTCATCTAAATTTACTGGTGTGATACGATTTTCTAATACTGCAGGTTTGCTAACTTTTTTTATACCTACTTTTAAAGCTTCAAATGCCAATGAACGAGCTTCCCAAAGTTTAGAAAATGTTGGAGGAACTATATTTTGTGCAGTTTCAGCGATTTTTTTAATAAGCTCCTGAGGTTTTTTTCCAAATGCCAGCTCCATTCTCTTTTGAGATCCATATAAATTCGTAGCAACTGGAAATTTTGAACCTTTGACATTAGAGAAAAGTAAAGCGGGACCTTTTTTAGAAACTACTCTTCTTTGTATTTCAGCTAACTCCAAAATAGGGTCAACTTCCTCTTTTATTTCTAGAAGTTCATTTTCTTCCCTAAGCTTATTCACTAAATCGGACGTGCATCTCAATGGTTTCATTTCACTTTCCCCTTTACCAATATTTATGAATAAATGATTTGGTTTGGTTTTTCACTTTTTAAAATTATTTAATAAAAACGTAATTAAATTAGATATACTAAATACTTATATACTCTTTTTTGAGTGCTAGATTTCTTTCATTTGTAATTTTTTCATATTCCATTTGGTACAACTCATGATTAGTTTTAAATATTTTATCCCACCAATTAAAGTACAAACCATAATTACAATTGAATTTTTGATGATGCATATTGTGATGAAAAGATGTATTATTCCAATTAGTTAATGAACTAGCTACAAATGTAGAAGGATATAATTCATAACCCAAGTGTCCTAAAACATTTAAAAAAGTCATGAAAAAGATAAAGGTTAAAATTGCTAAAGGATGCAGGGGAAGTATTACAACAAGAATAGGCAAAATTCCTGCTTCTAAAATTGCCTCTAGTGGATGAAAAGAAAAAGCAGCAAAGGGGCTAGGATTGGTAGAGAAGTGATGCACCTGGTGAACTGTTTTAAATAATAATTTGGTATGCATCAGCCTATGCATCCAATAGAAATAGGCATCATGAAAGAGAATTGTGAAAAGGATGCTAAAGAAAAAGTACAAATATCCATATTGGTTTATATCATTGTAAATATATGTATAACCTAAGTTTTTAGCAGAGAATATTCCCACACCAACCAAAGCAAAAATAAGAAATGTGCTGAGAGAATATTTAATTTCTGAACTAATTTTATCTTTTTCAGGAAATTTTTTTTGGATTCTATGAAATGAAAATTTATCTTTTTTCCATATCCAGAAAATAAAATAAGCAAAGCCAGAGAATATAAAATAGCGAATCGTCAATAGCAGAAAATTAATTATATAAACTTTTCCTAAAAGAGGAAGTGTTAGCTCAGTATTCATTTGAATCTCCTAATTGTATTATTCCCCTAATTTTCATAAGAGTCAATGGTTTTACTCACTAAATATAGGAATAAAAATACCCTAAATTACTCCATTACTATTTGGAGAATCTTCTGGAAGCTTCAATGATACATCCCAAAATTCTATAATTTTACCTGCCTCTACTCGAAGAATATAGACTACTACAAATCCAATATCTTCTGGAAAAAGCCGAACTCTTGAGTGTACAACTACAAATTCACCTTCATGAATAATTTTATGTATTTTAAATGTTTTCTTTGGGTAGAGAGAAATTGACTCTAGCATAGACTCTTTCAAAGATTCTACATCACCTTTAATAAAAGGATTATGATGCTTAAAGTCAGGTGAAATGTAAGTTAGAAATGCTTCTTTTACATTACCCCTAGCAACTAGCTCTAAAAATGATACTGCAATTTCTTTTGATTTTTTATTTGTTGAGGATTCTTTCATTTTTTAACCATTTAAAGGTTTATCCTTTTCCCATTCTTGTATTTTATTTATATTTAAAACTTATACAAAATAAAAATTATATTTTAACAAAGTATCATTTTTATCTTAAAGAGATACAATCTAGTTTATTAGAATTTAGAGTGCACTCTTTGCTACCATCCGGATAAAAAGTACTACGTAATTGTAGTTTACCAGTTTGGTCATAAATTTCTCTAGCAACTATTTTTCCATCCGGGTATAGATATGTCCAATCTCCTATTTTTTTATCTTGGTTATAGTTCCCATATTGTTCTAATTTTCCATTTTTATAATATTTTTCCCACTTATCTATCTTTAAACCAAATTCATAAAAACCTTTTTCTTCCAACTGTCCATTTTCGTAAAATCGTTCATGAATTCCATGCTCATTCCCCAATAAATTAGTGGATATCCAAACTTCTCTCTGCTTATCAGGTGAATAACCACTCCTGTAGTATAACTTTCCATCTGGAAAGTACCATTCCCAAATACCTTCCCTTTTTCCCTCTACAAAATTACCTCTACTAAGAATAGCACCTGTTTCTGGAAAAAAAGTTAGACTCAAACCATTTTCTCGAAGACTATCACCTATATTCGTTTGTGAAAATAACTGCCCTTGTTCATTCCAAACTTTTTTTATTCCTGACACTGTAAGACTGTAAGAGTTAGTTTTTTTTGAATAAATTGCATTTGGTGGTACAGACTCCGGATATTTATTTTTAACACAATAGAGAAAATTAAAAATAATTATTGGAATGCATAAGATTTGTACCAATTTTTTTGTCATTTTATTTCTTATCTTTGAATCAGTACTGTGATAAGAGCCCTCCATCCCGTGCCTTTCTCTCCATAAGTGAAAATAGAAAATAACCTGGAATACAAAATAAGATCGAATGAACTAAAAAAGAAAGGTTATTTACTTCGAGGATGGAACTCCCCGGAGTTAAACAGTTTTGTAGACCCGCCATTCCCATGGTTAATGGAAAATGATCATAAATAAATGCCATTGTTCCCCCATCTGAAAGTGCAGATCGATCTTGCCAGAATAATCCTAAAAAGGCAAAATTAATTATCTGAAAGAAAAATCCAACTCTCTTAAAAATTAAAGTAACACCAGCAAATATATAAGACAACCCAAATATTCCAATTGCCATTATAAATAGGTTTATAATTACATTGGGTATTGTCGAGATAAGGTCTAATTTTAAATCGGGAAGGCTCATTGTGTATGCAATCATTAACAAATAAAAACTAACTATTTGACGGGGTAATTGAGAAAATCCTCTCGCTAATAAAACTTCCCCCAATGAATGTCCAGAAATAGATAGTTGCTCAAGTGTTCCAGTTTGACTTTCATTTTGGATTTGTCCTGACCATCCCATTTGTGTGGAGAGAACAAATTGCATCAAACTATATCCTAAAATCATTTTTTCACGATTCAAAACTCCTGATGCGCCTCCAGCGAGTTGGTGAAAACCAAACAAAATAGCCAGGAGAATCAAGTACATAAAAAATAAAAAAGATATTGGTTCCAATGGATATCTTTTCATAAAGATAAAATCTCGATTAATTTCAGCCTTTAAAATCAGAAAAAAATCTTTCAGAAAAATCATAATCTTAACACCCTTAGGAAAATTTCCTCTAAATCCTCTTCCATTCTATAAAAATGAACTATTTCTACTTTTTCATTTTTTAAATGCTCTAAAAATTTATAAATTCCTTCTCTGTCAGTGCAATCCAAATCAAATTCCATTGAGTCGCCTGTAGTACTAATTTTAGATATAGAAAATTGCTTTTGAATAGAATCAGAAATTTTCCATTCTCCTCGTATCTTAATTTTATATATATAGGAATGAAATATAGACTTTAATTCAGAGAGTGTGCCCTCCTGAATCAGTGATCCATTCCTCAAAATTCCTACTCGATCCGCTAATTCTTCAACCAACTCCATTTGGTGGGTGGTCAAAAGAACGGATCTACCTTCTACATGTGTCAGATGACGAATCATATCTCTCATTTTTCTGGCACTTTCAACATCCAATCCCAATGTAGGCTCATCCAAAAGTAGTAATTGGGGGTTTGTAATCAACCCTACACCCAATGCTAATTTTTGGAGCATACCACGTGAGAGATGCTGGCTTTGGTTCTTCTTTTTTGCATCTATATTAAGCTCTTTTAATATTTCATGAGTCTTATTTTCTATCTCATTTGATGTAATTCCTCTAAGGTTTGCAAAGTAATACAAATTTTCTAAAGGATTCATTCGCCAGTAAACATTTCTGGCTCCTTCTAAAACTGCACTCAAATGCTTATATACAATCGATTTCCCAGAAGTATCTTTATTTCCAATTCGAATCGAACCGGATGTTGGGATAATCAATCCTGCTATCATCTTAATTATGGTAGATTTCCCTGCTCCATTCGGACCCAAAAGTGCATATACTTCCCCGGGTTTGATTTGAAAACTAACATCCTTCACTGCAATCATGGGAGGTTTCCTTGAAAATGGTGCCTTAAATATTTTTGATAAGGAATCTACCTGAAGGAACATTTTATTTCCATTGCAGACTGTAATCTGCTAATATTAGAATATTTATGAAAAAAAGATGAAAGATACTAAAAAAGAAAAAACTCTTCGCCATCTCTCTAGATTGAACTTTATACAATTGTATTGCAAGGTACGTCATGTAAACACACAGAATTATGGTTATACCTAAATATAAAAAACCTACCCGATCTGTCGAAAAATAAAATGCAATACAAGAGAAAGAGTAAAGTATAGTATAAACTAAAATTGATTTAGTAGTTTTAGGTATTCCCTGGAGCACTGGCATCATAGGAAAGTTAGCAGAGTTATAATCTTCTTTAAGGAAAATTGCCAATGCCCAGAAATGTGCCGGTGTCCAAAGGAATATAATTAAGAATAAAATCCAACCGGGAAGAGGCAATGTATCAGTAGATGCTGCATAACCTATCAATGGCCCCACACACCCAGCTACTCCCCCTATCACGATATTTTGGTCTGTACGGGGCTTTAACCAAATTGTATATAAAAAAATATATGATACAAACCCACTGAATGCTACAAGGGCAGCCAGAAGATTTACATATAAAATAAATATTAGAAATGAGAGTAAAATTAAGACAACTCCCCCTATGGATGCTCCCAAAGGCGAAATTTCTCCCCTAGGAAGAGGACGATTTTTAGTTCTTTCCATTTGGGCATCTTTATCTTTCTCAATGATTTGGTTGAATACAAAGGATGCACTCGACATAAAAAAAGTTGCAAGCAAAGTGTTAAAAATTAGAGACAAAGAGGGCGAAGAATCTACTCCTAAATACAACCCGGGGAGTGCTGTCACAAGGACTAAAGTAGTAACCCTGGGTTTAGTAAGCTTTATCCAAATTTGTAAAAAATTTTTCATCCTTGGATTACTGTAACGTTTTTAGCAGAGATAGAATGATGTAGTACAATAAAAGAACTCAACAATAGTGCAACTCCATTAGCTGTATGAATAGCGGTCAACAAGGTGGGTATACCCCATAACACATTATAAATACCAATCAATATTTGCAATACACAAAAAAATAACATTACAGAGGAAAGCACAAAGCCTCTTTTATCATGTTTGTCCAAAAAGGACAAAATAAATCGTATGAAGATAAGAAGAAACACCAAATAAGCAGTAAACCTATGCTCCACATGATACTTTATTGGTCCCACAAACGGTTGGGGAATCCAAGTTCCCTGGCAGAGTGGCCAATCCGGACAAACTAGCCCCGCATAATGAGAACTCACTCTTCCTCCCATGTACAATTGGTAATATACCAATAAAAAAATAATTATGCCAAAGATAGTATTTCCTGAAAAAATAGAATTAGAGTTTTTCGGGTACTCACCCCCTGCTAAAATCAAAGAATTTGATTTAAAAAAGATACTCACAACCGTAACCAGGAAAAGGACTGCGTTTAGTAAATGTAAATTGACCGTAGTGGGATCGAGAAGCTTAGTTACGGTAAGTGCACCTAGAGTTATTTGAACAAGTATTACAATAGATGCAAGTCCTATGATAGCACCAAATTTTTTTCTAAGTTCTGAATACTTTAAAATTGTGTAGCACAAATACAGTAACACAAAACCAATACCTGCAGAATAAAATCGATGTCCAACTTCCATCCAAATTCTAAATTCAGGCGGAGGCAGCACCCTACCATAGCAAAGTGGCCAGTCAGGACATGCCAACCCAGAATTAGTAGCCCTCACCAATGGTCCAAAAAGAATATTTATGAATACTAAGATTGAAAGTGTTAAGGAGATATTTTTAACTTTATGAAGTAATTGCATTTTATTCTCTAGCTCCAGATGATTTAAGTAGTGCTATAATTTCTGCCCTTCCCGTTTTTAATGCAAAGCTCAGGGCAGATTCATCGGTATTTGTCCTTGCATTTACATTTACTTTACTTTCAATCAGTAGCTGTACTACATCTTTTCTCCCTCCCATTACAGCATACATCAGGGGAGTCTTTCCCTCTTTATCTTTTGCGTTGATCAATATACCTTTGTTTGTTAATAAATATTTTACTACATCTGAGTGACCATTGGAGGTTGCATACATGAGAGCATTCTTACCTGTTTCAGAATTTTTCTTATTTATATCAGCACCTGCTTCGATCAACAATTGCACCATATCCAAATTGTTATCTGCTGTAGCAATCATCAATGGAGTCATTTCACGTGTATCTGTAAAATCTAAAGATATTTTTGCTTTGGAGACTAATGACCTGACCCTTGGAAGATTTCCATCTCGAACTGCTTCCAAGAGATCATCTTTTGGCTCTGAGAATAATCCTAAGGAAAAAAGAACCAATTGCAATACAATAATATGTTTAGACAGTTTCATTTCTTTTCTCCCAAGCTAGATTAGCACTTTATGATGAGATCTCCACCAGCTTTGACTTCACCATTTTGATCTACTGCTTCGACAGAGATTGTGACCAATCTTCCCTCATCTTTTTTTCTTTTTACAACTCCCTTGCATGTAAGGGTTTGTCCGAGTTTTGCCATTGCTTTGAATTTTACCCCAAAGAAATGAATTTGTCTTTGGTCTACCCAATTAGTACTGAGCCTACCAATCATAGCCATTATATACATACCATGTGCTATGGTTCCATCTAATCCGTTTGCAATTGCAAAATCTTTATCGTTGTGAATTGGATTGAAATCACCACTTGCACCTGCATAACGAACTAGATTTGCATGGGTAATTGGATCTAAAACGAGGGGAGGAAGTTCAGTACCTTCGGAAATTTTATCAAATTCTATTTTATGCATTTACTTTCTCCTTTAATTTGGACGTATTACAATTGCCATTTCTGCCTGGATGCATGGCTCATCTTTAGAATTGTGATATGTAGTACGAAAAGTTACCATATCCATCTTACCTGTTTTTACATCTACTACTTCAGATTGTGCCCAATGCAACCCTGGATAGATAGGTTTGAGATACGTATATTCCTCTTTTAAATGAAGTAGCCTTTTGATGTCAATACCCAGAGCACTCATATCTTCCCAAATTTTAGGGTATCCCCAAAATTGAATGGATGTTTGGAATGTAGGAGGAGCTGGAGTATCTTCATACCCTGCCTTTTTTGCTTCATCAATGTTAAAATATATGGGGTTAGTCTCACCAATTGCAAGACAAAATTCTTTAACTTTTCCACGCTCGACCATAAAATCAAATCGATCGAGTTTTTTACCTACTGCCTCTTTGGAGATAGGGGAACCTACTGGATTTGTCATAATACTTTCCTATATAAATTTATTTCAAATTAGTACGTACCATTTTTCGTTATTTCTTCATTTAGTCTATTCTAAAAATAAGGTATTTGGATGTATATAGAAATGGGTGATGCTGAACTAAAAATTGAATATTTAGTGCCCAAAGTAAATATATAATAGATTTACAATCTACTCTATGAAATTTTCTATGAGCTAAGTTAAAATAGTTTTTTTAAATTTTATTGAGAGGTGATTTGTGAGCTTATTTATCCTTGGAATCTCATTTGGATTCTTTTTGTCCAATCTAAACCTAAAAAATAGACACATTGTTTTTTTACTTTTACTATTTTTTATAATTAGGGATACAGATTCTCTTTATCCCCAAAATCAAAAAAATTCTAAACCCAACCAAAAGGAGACTAAGATGGAAGATAAGGTAGTGAAGTCTGAAGAAGAATGGAAAAAAATTCTCAACCCCGATGCTTATTCGGTGATCCGAAAAAAGGGAACTGAAAGAGCATTTACTGGCAAGTACAATGATAATAAGGAAAAAGGAGTATATATCTGTGCAGCCTGTGGAAATGAACTATTCCTATCTGATACAAAATTTGATTCCGGAACCGGTTGGCCCAGCTTTTATGCTCCCATTTCTGAACAAAAAGTTGGAACAGAGGTAGATAAAACCTTTTTTATGACCAGAACAGAGGTTCATTGCAATCGATGTGGTGGGCATCTCGGACATATTTTTGAAGATGGGCCCAAGCCTACAGGTTTGAGATATTGTATCAATTCCGTTTCTTTAGATTTTAAAAAGAAGGACTGACATTGTCACAAGAAAAAGAAAATACAAAGCTTTGGGGAGGTAGATTTGACTCCCCCACCTCTAGTATTATGGAAAGAATTGGTGAGTCCATTAGTTTTGACCATAGGCTTTTTAAGCATGATATTAGAGGTAGCATTGCACATTCTAAAAACTTACATCGTATTGGCGTACTTTCCGAACGGGAAATGAACTCTATTCTTTCCGGGCTTGAGCAAATTGAAAAAGAAATAGAAGAGAACAAACTACCTTTCAAAGCATCGCTCGAAGATATTCACATGCATATAGAGTCCAGGCTCACCGAGTTAATTGGTGATACAGGGAAAAAATTACATACCGCAAGATCACGAAATGACCAAGTAGCACAGGATGTTCGACTTTTTATACATGATAGCATACTTTCCATCCAGGCAGAAATATATAAGTTACTCATAATCCTATACAACAAAGCTGAAAATTCAATTGACATTGTAATGCCGGGATATACCCATCTCCAGGTTGCTCAACCTATAAGGGTATCGCATTACTTGTTGAGTTATTTTTGGGCAATCAAAAGAGATTTTGATCAATTTGAGTTTACAAAAAATATCAATCATACTCTAGTTTTGGGATCAGGAGCACTTGCTGGAGTAAACTATCCAACTGATAGGGAATTTTTAGCAAAAGAATTAGGAATGAGCGCAGTCAGTGAAAACTCGATAGACTCCGTATCACAAAGGGATCATATACTAAATTTTCTATTTGCTTCTTCTCAACTCATGGTGCATCTTTCCAGACTCTGTGAAGAAATTATTATTTTTTCATCTGTAGAATTTTCATTTCTCTCACTGCCTGATTCCCTTACTACCGGTTCATCTATAATGCCCCAAAAAAAGAATCCTGATATTGCCGAACTCATTCGGGGAAAATCAGCAAGGGTCATTTCGAATCTTCAACATCTCTTTATTCTCATAAAAGGACTCCCATTGTCTTACAATAGAGACCTTCAAGAAGATAAAATCCCTCTCTTTGACACTTTGGATCAGGTCTTACTCTCCGTTGAGGGAGTAAGTGCTATGGTCAAGGAAATGGAATTTCATCCTGAATCCATGCAAAACTCACTGGAGAAGGGATTTGCAACTGCTACGGATCTTGCCGACTATTTGGTGACGTCCAAGCAAATTCCATTTCGAGAGGCACATGAACTCACAGGTCGCTTGGTAAGCATCTGTGTTTCCAAAAATTGGACTTTGTTTTCTGTTCCAGAAGAAATCCGAAAAGAAATAAGCCCTTATTTTACAGGAACAGAGTATGAAACTGCAATTTCTCTCAGTCTTTCTACAGACAAGAAAAATGTTTTCGGAGGAACTGCGAGAATTAGGCAATTAGAGCAATTGGAACTTGCAAACCAAATCCTGGACTCCCTAAAGAATACTAAAAAATAGATTTTCTAAGAAGGATTATTTTGCTTGGCAATCTAAGCCAAGTCCAAGAAATTTCCAGAGTATATATGAATTTTTCAATTTTTAAACTCTTTTTTCAGTTCTTTACCCGTAGGCATAGGCATTTTGCACAATTGGGCTTATTCTCCCTTGTTTTGGTTTTACCAGGGGTTTTGTTTTGCAATGAAAATGGATTCAAAAAAAAGCAATACAAACCTAAGGAATATTCCAGAACCCAGGTAGTTGTTAAAAAAATAGATTCTGTTGAAATTGCTCTTCCAGATAAAAAGACAATTTATGCAATCTTTGAAACCACAAATGGCTCACTAATTCTTGAACTTTATTCCCAGGATGCGCCCCAAACTGTCCAGAACTTTATAGATCTAGCCCAAGGGGAAAAAACCACAGTGAGTCTGGATGGCAAAAAAGAAAAAAAAAGATTTTATGATGGTCTTACTTTCCATAGAGTCATCCCTAATTTCATGATCCAGGGGGGGTGTCCCAAGGGGGATGGAACTGGTGGTCCTGGCTACAAATTTGAAGACGAAATCAATGCGGTTTCCCTAGGACTCGATAAGGTTTCCTTAAAAGAATTCCCATCCTATTCCAGATACTTGCAAAATGCTGTTGTGTTTAGCATGGGAATCAACTCACAAGCTGAATTAAGTGAACGAATGGAAGAAGCCGAAAAAAATCTGAATATCGCCAAAGAAGAATTTTCGATTTTAGAGATTCTTTCCCGGGTTAGATACCGTTACAACGAAGTGGTGCAGAGCAAAAAAGCACTCAAAGGTGCTCTTGCAATGGCAAATTCAGGACCTGACACAAATGGATCCCAGTTTTTTATTAATCAGGTTGACACTCCACATCTGGATGGGTTGCATACAGTGTTCGGTCAACTTGTATCCGGAATGGATGTTTTAGAAAAAATCGTCAAAGCCGGAAACAATGCTACAACAATCAATCACGTTTACATAGTGGACAAAAGGTAACTCATGGATAAAGAAGAATCATATCTCCAAACACTCAACCTAATAGCCGGATTAAATTCAGGAGAATCCACTTCGGCAGTTTTAAACTCTATAGAAACAATTGAGGAAGATCTATCCTTAAAAGATGCAATCCTAGTAGAAATGGCAAAATCTATGATTTTCCCGGATGCATTCATGAAAATTATTACTCTAATGAAGTTTATTCAATCAGAAAAGAATGAAATCAATGCATACTATGAAGAATCCATGGAAAAATACGAAGAGATCAACCAGTTGACTTCCAAAGGACGACCCACTGACGACGAGGCAAAAATCAAAAAAACTCTAACTGATTTTATCTTAAAGATCGAGTCAATTTATGAAATCCAATTCAAAGCGGATGAAAATATACTCAAAGAATTGAACCGCCATATGAGTGAGCTAAACTTAAAACCCGGCTCTATTTCAAAAGAGATTCTTCACCATAAAATTTCTTCCCGATATTCCCAAAGCATACAACCATTTATAGTTTCCCTTTTGGATGCTTACTCCCAATACAACAAAAATAAGGGCATTGTAAAGAGGCTTGTAAAGATTGCAGGGTACATCATTGAAGATGCCCAGAAGAAAACCTAATGAAATATTTAATTTTGGTTTTTTGTGTTATGAAAATATAAAAAAAGCCGAATTTTTTATTGTATGCATATCTTAGTTTTTCTATTCTTATTTACCTTTTCGTTATTGGCGTATCCCGACATGGATGTAAGGGGAAATAGAAATGAGAATTTTCTTGAGCTCCAGGGAAAAGCCACAATCCAACTCTCTAAAATGTCCTATACACTTGGAGAAGATATCTTTTTGGATTTTACAATTAAAAATTATGGTGAGGAAGTAATTCGTCTCTATCCCACTATTTTAGATCTTAAAACCTTCCAATTTGTTATCCATGATGAAAATGATGAGCCAATCAACCCCAAAGATTATTTAAAAATTGAAGATAAGAAGCAAAAACGTAGAAACTCAATTGTAAACCTAGAAGGTGATCGTGTAAAAGAAATTATCATCCACAAAGGGGAATCATTTACAAAACGCTTTAATCTTTCTGAGTTCTATGAATTTCCTCAGGGCAAACGATACTATGTAACCGGGTACTTTTATCCAAATTACCTCGAAGACAACGCTACCTTCTTAAAAAGCGAAAATCATTCTATTTTCTTAATGGAAGCTAAAAAAAGAGATACATTTGCAAAAAAATACGAATCTTCTGAACCATTTCCTGAAAGTATCACTCCCGAAGAGTCCATTCATTTATTTTTAAGTGCAGAGATGAAAAAAAATTGGAATCACTATTTTAAGTTCATTCATTTTCCTGAATTTATCCATGCTTACAATAAATATTCTAAGGAATACTCTACCTCAGATTCCAATTACAAAGAACTCATAATCGAAGAATTTAAATCTCATCTTATGGAACAAAAAGCAGGAAAATTATCTTATTATCGAATCACAAATAGAGAAAATCTCTCATCCAACCAAGTCAAAATCTATGTGGATGTAGAAAGGGAAGTAAATCGTTTTCCCACCAAATATGAATATATATATTCTTTAAAAAAGGGAGAAGACACAGCTTCCTCTCTCTGGAAAATTACGAATGTAACGGTAAAGGTTCGAAGATGACAGAAATATTATCACAAGATGAAATAGATGCTCTCCTAAATGCAATCTCCAGTGGTGAGGTAAATGAAGAAGAGTATGCTTCCACTACAGAGCAAAAGAAAGTTAAAATTTACGATTTCAAACGACCTGATAAGTTTTCGAAAGACCAAATTAGAACCTTGCAGATGATGCATGAAACTTTCGCACGTTTGGCAACAACAGGTCTTTCTGCTCAATTGCGAGCTCTTGTGGGAGTTCACGTGGCTTCTGTGGATCAGTTGACCTATGAAGAATTTATTCGATCTATTCCCAACCCTACCACACTTGCCGTGATCAATATGGATCCTCTCAAGGGATCTGCCATCTTAGAAATGGATCCATCTATTTCCTTCACCATCATCGATCGACTCTTTGGTGGAAAAGGGGAATCTACAAAAATAGCTCGAGAACTCTCAGACATTGAGATGAGTGTTATGGAAGGTATCATAGTTCGTATTCTTGGAAACCTGAGAGAGTCGTGGTCCACCGTGATTGATCTACGTCCCAGATTAGGAAACATTGAAACAAATCCTCAATTTGCACAGGTGGTTCCTCCCAATGACATGGTGGTTTTGATTACTCTAGAAACAAAAGTTGGGGATGTTGAGGGTATGACAAATCTTTGTATCCCCTATATCACCATTGAACCTATCATCAACAAACTCTCAGCCCAGTATTGGTATTCTTCGATTCGTAGAGGAGAAACAGATGAGAACCGTCTCGTTATCCAAGAACGATTAGATATGGTGAATATTCCATTGATAGCAGAGGTGGGTTCAGTTGATATTTCTTTTCATGACCTTATGAATCTTAGCTTGGGGGATGTTATCAAATTAGAAAATACCTCTCTCAAATCTGATATGAATGTAAAAATTGGTGAAAGAAATAAATTCAAAGCTATGCCTGGAAAGTTAGGCAACCGACTTGCAATACAAATTGGTGAGGTCATCGAAGAAATCCCAGATGAATTATTAGGATCTACTCGTTCCGAACAAGAATACTAACTTATTTATTTTTCTAAATTTGGATTAGAAATGCAGCAGTTCCCGAACCACAGAGGGGCGCTACAATAGGTATCCAGGCGTACTCCCACTGGGAACTTCCCTTACCTGGGATAGGCAATAAAAAATGTGCAAGACGGGGTGCAAAATCTCTAGCAGGATTGATAGCATATCCCGTGGTTCCCCCCAGAGATAATCCCAAACTCCAAACCAATATACCAACTAAAAATATTCCAAAATGTGGTTCTAGTCCAGGTATTCCTTTGTGAAAAATGGAATAAAGACCTAATAAAAGAACAAAAGATCCCAAAAACTCACTAAAAAAATTAGAAAACTTATGATAAATAGCAGGTTCTGTTGAAAAAACAGCTAAAATTGTAACACTACTGTTTGCTTCCTTCCAGTGTGGAAGATAGTGAAGGTAGACTAAGATAGACCCACAAAATGATCCCAAAAATTGAGCTGTAAAATAAGGAACAATCTTAGAATACTCTGAATCTAGAATAGCAAAACCCAAAGTTACTGCAGGATTGAGATGAGCATCAGCACTTCCAAACGCCTTTGCAGTAAATACCCCTATCATAACGGCAAAAGCCCACCCCGATGTGATAACTATCCATCCGGAATTTTTCGATTTTGATTTTTCAAGTAGTACACCTGCTACCACACCATCTCCCAATAAAATCAAGATAAGCGTTCCTAAAAATTCACCAAAAAAAGGAGAAGTAAAATAATTCATAATTGAGATTACATATTCTGAAATGGGAAGAATTTAAAAAGTATTTTACTTTTATTTTATTATATTAGTATATGTTAAGGTGAAAGATTATCTGTATAAAAATTTTTATTAAATAAGCTTTAATTTCAATGAGTTAAAGGATAATGTGTGAATATATTTAGATTTCGTGATCTTCCAATAAAGATAAAAATAGTACTTTCAGGCTCTATTTCAATAATGGGCTTCATCATTTTATTTGCTATATTGATTCCTTATATTTATGACCGTATGTTAGATATCAAACGGGAAAATTTAAAGAATATCATCGATATTAATTTTTCTATTCTTAACAAATTAAATTCTGATTTTGAATCAGGTAAAATAAGCAAAGTGGAAGCCGAATCACTAGCAAGTGAATACATAAAGGCTTTCAAGTATGGCCCCGACGGAAAAGATTATATGTTTATCTTTTCCATCCAACCAATTACAATGATTATGCACCCAACCTCCCCCCAATTAATTGGCCAGGATTTATCCGAAAAGAAAGATGCAAATGGATTTAAATTATTTGTTGAGATGGCAAATATTTGCAAGAAGAGTGGTGCAGGATTTATAAACTACTACTGGGATTACAAAGGCGACAAAACAAAAATAGTTCCAAAAATATCTTATGTTCGATTATTCAAACCATTTGGCTGGATAGTTGGAACAGGTATCTATATTGAAGATGTGCGAGCTGAAATATTCAATATTCTCATTTCAATTTCCCTCATTTTTTTAGCGATAACAGCAATCTCTTTATCAATCATATATGTAATTTCCAGGAAGATATCTTTTCAGGTTGAGAGTGTGAGTAGTAATTTAAAGGAAATTTCTAGTGGAGACGGAAATTTAAATGTTAAAATAATTATTGACTCAAAAGATGAAATAGGCAGTCTTGCTCAATTTTTTAATAAATTTGTAAATAAGATTTCAAGAGTGATCGGTGTGATCAATATAATGTCACATGATCTTGCTAAATCATCCAAAGAAATGGAAGAATTGATCCAAAAATTTTCTGATTCCACACAAAACCAAGCTGCATCAGCGAAAGAAATTTCAACTACAATCCAAGAAGTTTCTAGCGGTATGGATTCAATTGCAAATAACTCCCGTGTCCAGTATGAAACTATTTCCAACCTTGGTGATGGAATAAATGAACTTTCAGAAATAATCCATGGAATGGAAAAAAGAATTCTTGAAACGTATGACCAAGCAGATGCCATATCCCAACAAGCAAAAGTAGGTGGTGAATCAATTCATGCAATGAGTGAGAGCATGACCCGTATCAATAAAAGTTCAGACCAAATGAAAAATATCATTAACATTATCAATGATATATCAAAGAAAACTAATCTACTTTCCTTAAATGCTTCCATTGAAGCTGCACGTGCGGGGGACGCTGGAAGGGGCTTTGCGGTAGTCGCAGATGAGATTGCAAAATTAGCAACACTAACTTCTCAAAGTATAAAAAATATTGATGAACTCATTAGAGCAAGTAATGAAGAAGTTACTAATGGTAGTACAATAATCCAAGGGACAGTTGATGCTATAAAATCAATTATAAATGGGATCAACGGTATCAATGATAAAATGAAGCATGTTACTAGCTCAATGAAAGAGCAATTGAGTATAAATAAAGAAGTGGGTAAAAATGCTGAAATTGCTAAGCATAAATCAAATGAAATCATGGTTTCAACTGATAATCAAAAGCAAGCAATTTCAGCTATCTCTACTGCAGTTATAAACATTAGTAACAACACACTCACCATTGCACAGGGATCCCAAGATATGAAAGAGAGTTTTCATGAAACATCAGAAATAGCACAAAAACTAAAAGAACAGGTAAATTTCTTTACTATTTAATTTTTATCATACATAAAAATTTTATTTTTTCCTGTAGTTCAAATGCAAAATAAATTGAATCCAATTCATTTTATGGCGTTCCTGCAAAAAGTCAGTTTTTCCAATTTTATTCGCAACAATCCTAGGCTTTTTTCCGCCTGCATCGGAAAAAGATAGTTATTGCAGTTGCGTCTTTTATGTTTTCAATATTTCCCAATAAATAAAGTACTCCACATTGCCCTCTTTTCCCTTGATGGGGGAAAGAGAGAGTCCTAAAATCTTTCCATTGATTTTTTTAATATATTTTATAATTTTTTTTATTACTTTAAATCTCTCGTTTTTATCATATAAAATTCCTTTTTCTAATTTAATAGGATTACATTCAAATTGGGGTTTTATTAAACTTACAATTTCAATTATAACTTCAGCCTTTTCATTTTTTAGAGACTGAATCACTGGATAGATTGATAAAAGCGAAATAAAACTTACATCTATAACAATTAGAAGCCTTTTGATATTTTGAAAGGGAATATTATCCCATGTTAAATTTTTTGCATTAAAACGATCGAGGAGATTTACTCGAGAATCATTTCTTAGTCTTTCTATCATTTGACCATAACCAACATCTATAGCCAAAACAGACTCAGCTCCTTCACGAAGTAGTACATCTGTAAACCCACCAGTAGAAGCTCCTATATCTATACAATGTATATTTTTTGTATTTATTGAATATTTGATTAAGATAGGAATGAGTTTGTTTGCTCCCCTACTAGCATATTCATGAATTTTATCTTTTATTCGAATGTTTATATGTGGTGAAAACTTTAGTCCAATTTTAGTGATTTTCCTATCATCCACATAAACTGATCCAGAAAGTATCAATGACTGTGCTCGTTTTATATCTTGCACAAGTTCTCTTTCTAAGAGAAGTTGATCTATTCTAATTTTTTCTTTGGGCAATGTAGTCTGGTAACAACTGCAAACTCAAGTCATCTACAGATACAAATTTACTGGCAAGGGATTTCAATCTATCTACCAGTTCATTTCGTATTTTTTTTGATTCATCCATTCCATATAAAGAAGGGTATGTTAGCTTTCCTTTAGCAACATCTTTTCCGGGTGTCTTACCCAACTCTTTGAGAGAGCTTTCTTCATCTAAGATATCATCGGTCAATTGGAATAAAATTCCCAAACCTTCCGCGTAATGCCGTAAAGTATATTCTCTTTCTTTATAATCACTTCTCAATCGATTACCGAGTAAAATAGATGCTACAATGAGTGCTCCTGTTTTTAGAGAGTGAATTTGATTTAGGTTTTCAGATGTTGGATTTTTCTCTTTCTCATAAAAGATATCCATAACTTGCCCGGAAACCATACCAGGTCCTCCCCCACCCTTATGCAATATCTCCAATAAATCTCTTTGTAAATTTAAATCATCAGTGGATTCCACTTTGCTAAGTAAATAAAAACTAAAAGAATTAAGTGCATCACCAGCTAAGATTGCAGTTGATTCCGAAAACTGTTTGTGATTGGTGGGAATACCCCTTCGAAAATCATCATTGTCCATAGAAGGAAGATCATCATGGATTAGAGAATAGGTATGCATACATTCCACTGAGGATGCCAGATAAAGGGAATTTTTAGAATCATTGTTAGACGCCAGTAAAAGTAAAATGGGGCGTATCCGCTTCCCACCTGCTTTTAGACTATATATACAGGAATCGTACAATCTTGGATGGAATGTACTACTTAAGAGTGAAAAAATTTCTGAATATAAAAAATCTTCAAATTTTTTTTTCTTGGATTTTAATATATCATCTAATTCCAGGATTTAACCTCATTCATCGGATTAATTATTTCAAAATATACTCAGGATTTACTTCTAAAAATGAAACTTATAGCAATACAAAAAGATTAGAAATATTAGTAGAACATTCCTAATCTTTTTTTAATTTTAGGGTGAACTCTAAAAAGTTTATTTAATCAACTCATACCCTTTGAAAAAGAAGCTAATTTCTTGTAATGCATTTTCTTCAGAATCAGATCCATGAACAGAATTAGCACCTTTACTTTCCGCATAAAGTGCACGAATTGTATTTGGTTTAGCTTCTTTTGGATCTGTAGCTCCAATCACATCTCTCCAATGCTGGACTGCATTTTCACGTTCAAGAGCTGCGGCTACAATAGGAGAAGCACTCATGTCCTTACAAAGTTCATCATAAAATGGTCTACCAGCATGAACTTTATAAAATTGTTTAGCATCTTCTAAAGAGAGATGGAGATACTTAAGTCCTAGGATTTTAAACCCTTCTTTTTCTATTCGATTGATTATTTCACCCACATGCTTATTTCTTACTGCATCCGGTTTAATCATAATTAATGTTCTGGACATCTTATTTTTCCTTTGTTGCTTGTAATTGTTTGTATTTCTCTATTAGAGCAATATTGACTTCTCGTGGTACGTAGTCATTTACATTTTTACCATATCTAGCTACTTCTTTCACCATACTAGAAGAGATAAAAGAATTTTCACCTGATGCCATAAAAAATACGGTATCCACTTCAGGAGCAAGTTTTCGGTTTAAAATAGAAATAGCATATTCATAATCAAAGTCAGCAACTGCTCTCAATCCACGTATAATAGCCACTGCTCCCATTTGCTTACAAAAATCTGCTGTTAGCCCTTCTAATTGTGTTACAATTAAATTTTCTTCATCCTTGAGAACTGTTTTTATTAAATGAATACGCTCATCAACTGTAAACAAAGATTGCTTTTTTGAATTCACCGCCACTGCTACAATGACTTTCTCAAAAAGTGCTAATGATCTTTTCACAATGTCCACATGACCATTTGTAAGTGGGTCAAACGTCCCTGGATATACAGCGAGGGTTTTCATAGTTATTGTCTAAGCTTGGCAGTTTCTCTGGTGGGTAGACCATAGATATTTATAAAACCCTCTGCATCCTGTTGGTTGTAGAGTTCTTCTTTTTCAAAGGTTGAAAGTTTTGAATTATATAGTGATACACTTGATTTTCTTCCTACAAGTATACAATTTCCTTTGTACAATTTAACCCGAACAGTGCCTGTCACATATCTTTGGGTTTCGGAAAGAAAAGCCCGTATTGCTTTCATTTTCGATGAAAACCAATGACCATTGTAAATAAGTCTTGCAAATTCATTTGCTAGATCGTCTTTTTGGTGCTGTGTATCTCGGTCAACTGTAATGGATTCGAGATCTCTATGTGCAATGTGCAAGATAGATCCACCTGGAGTTTCATATACTCCCCTTGATTTAATACCCACCAATCGATTCTCAACTATGTCGACTCTTCCAATTCCATTTTCCCCACCTACACGATTGAGAAATTCCATGACCTCAAGTGGGTTCATAGATTCTCCATTTATTCCCACGCAATTTCCTTCCTGGAAATCTAATTCCAAATATGTGGGGTTATCTGGCGCTTTTTCTGGAGATACTGTAAGCAAAAACATAGATTCATCGGGTTCTCGAAAAGGGTCTTCTAAAATTCCCCCTTCAAAGGAAAGATGCATGAGATTTCGATCCATGGAGTACGGTTTTTCTACAGTAACAGGAACGGGGATACTTTTAGACTTAGCATATTCAATTAAATCTGTTCTCCCTTTGAACTCCCAGGTTCTCCAAGGGGCTATGATAGCCAAATCAGGGGCAAGTGCTTTAAAACCCAATTCAAAACGAACCTGATCATTCCCTTTACCCGTAGCACCATGGGAAAAAGCATCTGCGCCTTCTTTTTTAGCAGCTTCTACCATCCCCTTTGCAATGAGGGGGCGGGCAAGGGATGTTCCCAATAGGTATCTATTTTCATAAATAGCATTTCCTTGGATAGCCGGGAATATAAAATCCCTGGCAAATTCCATACGTAGGTCTTCAATGTATACTTTTGATGCCCCTGTTTTCTTTCCTTTTTCTTCCAACCCAGAAAGCTCTTCTTTTTGGCCGATATCTGCACAAAATGCTATAATTTCACAGGAATACTTCTCTTTTAACCAGGCAAGGATGACGGAGGTATCAAGCCCACCGGAGTAAGCTAGGATAATCTTTTTGGGATGGATTTCAAGTTTCATTTTAAATGACATGTATTCCCCTTGCATTTTCCTGACAATTAAGATTTATGAGAAGATTTTTCGCTTGTTTTATATGTTTATTTAATTTTTTTCCCCACATACTTTTTGGAGAAACTTCAAAAGGGGATACAGAGATTGATTTGGAGCGAGAATTTGAAGTGGGAATTCGGAGTGGAATCGGTTACAGGGGGGATGATAGGCTCTCAAACGCATTGGAAAATTATAAGTCATATTCAGGAGCAGGTATATATGGAAACACATATCTATCTCCTTTCCACACCACAAAAAACATAGAAGCCTATGCCCGAACAAGATGGACTACTAATTCTAAAGCAGGTGTTTTAATTGGCTCCGGGAACTTCCAATCCTTTCATCTCAATGAATTCAACACATATCCCGAATACACTCGAATAAATTTTAAACTAGCATCCGACTATCTTTTTTTAACGTATCACCATGAATGGTTATTTAAAAAATTATCTGTGGAGGGGGGTATTGCCCTTGGAGTAAACAATACGGAACTAAACCCCACTGGATTTACTGTTGGTAAGTTTGGGTACTCCGAATTGAATGGTTTTATGACTGCTAATGGATTGTCGTACAGATTAGAGCTGGGTGTAAAAAAATTGATCCAAGAAAGATTTTTTTTTGAAACAGGAGTAACAGCAACTATGCACACTGCACCTTACTTCAATGGTTCATACAATGACTCGCTGGGATCGTATTACCTTAAGTCAGATGGAAGCCTGGATTTAATTACAAATTCACAATTTCAAGAGTCAATAGCAAATACTTCCCTATCCTCTAGAAAGCTTGATATGGTATATAGTGTATTTCAGGTGTATGTAGGTATTGGAAAAAGATTTAGCTTGTAGTACTTGTTTATTTTTCAATAAATTCTCCATCAAATATGACCTTTCCTGATTTATTTTTTATTACTGCTTTTCCAAGAGGATAATCATCTTTAAAATTACCGGTAAATATTTCGCCATCTTTTTTTATAAGCTTCCCTTCTCCGTATAGCTTTCCTCTCTTGAAATTTCCTTCATAACGATTTCCTTTTTTTGTGATATATACACCCTTACCATCCATCAGTTCTTCTTTGAATTCTCCTTTGTATATATCACCTGAGTCATAAAATTCATAAACCCCCTTTCCTGAAATTTTATCATCCATAAATGATCCTTTGTATTTATCTTTGTTTTCAAATGTATAAGTGCCTTCCCCTTCATACTTACCATTTTTAAAATTTCCTTCATAACGAGCAGTTTTCTGAAATCCCCTATTGAATTCTTGGATACCATACCCACTATTACAGTCTCCCTTTAAGCATAAATACCTTTCTGGAAATTCTTTTTTAGGAGTACTACAAAATGAAATGATTCCACACGATATGAGTAGCAAAAAAATAGAAAAGAATTTTGGAAAACATGTAAATTTTTTTAGATTTATTTCCAGTAAAAGTTTGAATGTATTCATAATTACCAAATCTAAAAGCAAGGTAGAGAGTGACAAGATTTTCGATTTTTTGATATTCTTAAGTTGACATATTGCTTTCCTATCTAATTCTGATTTAAGGAGAAAAAAATGTCACCACTCGCTCTCTTAAACCTAGGTCCCTGGGAAATAGCACTTATTTTAGTGCTGGCCCTTTTACTGTTTGGAGGAAAAAAACTTCCTTCACTAGCAAAAGATTTAGGATCAGGAATCAAAGAATTTCGGAAATCACTCTCTTCTAGCAGTGAAGATGAGCCACCTCCTCCTACACAAATCACCACTCCTGAGCCTGAACCAGAAATCAAAAAGGAATCACCTAAATCTAAGAAAAAGTCCTAATGGTATCTAAAAAAAAATCTTCCTCTAAAAAAAAAGCTACCAAAGAGGCAGTTCAGAATAACCAAGCAGAAATTATCCAAAGGGTAACAGACCCAAAGCCCCCTCATCTAGCGGAAACGGAAGAGTACAATCCCAGAGAAAAATACATGACACTCGGAGATCATTTAGAGGATCTCCGCTGGGTCTTTATTAAAATAATAATTACCATGATTGCTTTAATGACTGTATCACTTTTTTTTGGAAGGGAGATACATACTATTTTTGTAAAACCATATAAGAATGTTTTGGGTGCCGATGCTACATTTTTTCAAATTAAGCTAATGGCTCCTGTTTTCATTTATTTGCAAACGTCATTTATGGTTTCTCTGTTATTTGGATTTCCATTTATTTTTTATTTTGCATGGGCATTTGTATCACCAGCTTTAGACTCTACCACAGACAAATATGGTAAATTTATAATCCTTTTTTCAACCATTCTCTTTTGGTCAGGGATTTTGGTATGCTGGTTCACTGTATTTGAAAATTTATTGGAGATATTTTTAGTTATTTTTAGACCACCAGATGTAGATATGAAATTACCAATAGATGAGTACTACGATATTTTTTTTAATATCCACCTAGTATTTGGAATTAGCTTTCAAATGCCCATAGTTCTCATTTTACTTGGAAGAATTGGGATTATAAAATCTTCTTTTTTGATCAATCGATGGAGGGAAGCTACCATAATACTTTCAGTATTTTCAGCATTTTTTTCACCCGGACCTGATGTTTTTTCAATGATGATGTTATTTTTACCTCTTATGGTACTTTTCTTTATTTCCTTATTGATTATGAGATTTTCTGAAAAACAAGAGATGGAAGCAGAAACTTGAACATTTAAAGTTTCGTAAAAAAATTTCTGCTTTTTTAATTCTACTCAGTATAGATCTACAGTTTTAAAAGAGGATATTTCACCTAACCTTCTTCTGGATAATTTTTGATTTACTGTCAATCCCTCTAAAATAAATTCAAATGCACTCACAAAAAGTGTATCATCTTTGTCATACGATTTTTCATGAAGTAAATCCCAAATCCCCGGTATCTCTCTTAACAAATCCCGATAAGCTATCACTGGCATTTGGTCAGAAATTTCTATTTTTCCAAGTTTATAAATTTGTTTAGAAATTTCATTGAAATTTGAATTGTATTTCTTAAGTGGATAATATTCTTCAAAAATAATTTTTGTTGCTGAATCTAGAAGTTTCAGTACTACCTGATACTCACTTATTGATTCATCCCTATATGGATCCAACTCAATTTTTCCTGAACAAGAAGCAAATAAATTCCCCAAATCTGTAATTCTAACAATAGCATTGTCTTCTCTATTTTTCAATGCTCTACGTCTGGCTGAGCTCATAGCCACTTCGTAGTTGGAAATAGACAATCGGGCACTCACACCTGACTTTTGATTTACCAAGTGTGAAGACCTAGCCTGGATTGTGATTTCTTCAATGATTTCTTCGATAAATTCCGGTACCTTCACCGGTGGATTTGAAATAGGTAAAGAAATCTCCTGGCGTGTTACATCTAGACCAACTTTTCTGGATTTTGGGTAATGAGTTCGTATCTCAGAACCAATTCTATCTTTTAGTTGAGATATAATTTTTCCACTCCTCGAATAATCCTCAGGATTGGCCGTAAAACAAACCATCACATCTAAAGGAAACCGGATGGGAATCCCTCGGATTTGGATATCCGACTCTTCTAATATGTTAAAAAGCGAAACCTGAACCAGGTAATCTAAATCAGGCATTTCATTTACAGCAAAGATACCCCGATTCATGCGTGGCAAAAGGCCGAAAAAGATTGCTCCTTCCGAGGAGAGTGGTTCACCACCCACAATTCTAGAGGGATCTAGATCACCGATGATATCTCCTATTTTTGCTCCCGGAGCCAATCTTTCTCCATAACGCTCTTCTTTTGAAATCCATTTTAGTTCTGTAGCATCCCCAAATTCTGCTAAAATCTTTTTCCCTTTTAAAGTTATAGGAGCAAATGGACTTTCGGGAATTTCCGTGCCTTCCAGTACGGGTATAGCATCATCCAAGAAATGAATGAGAGAACGCATGATTCTACTTTTTGCCTGACCTTTTTCCCCTAATAAAACTATATTATGGCCAGATAGAATAGCATTGATCAATTGCGGCACAACTGTATCATCATACCCATGGATGTAAGGGAATAAATTTTCGTTGTTTCTTATTTTATTACAGAGATTTTCTGCCATCTCTACTTTTATAGGTCTTTCTTTGTAATTAGATGCTTTTAGCTGACCGAGGGTCTTTATTTCGTTCATCATTCCTCCACTACCTTACAAGTATTAGAAATCCATTCAAAATCAAAGAAGAATTATAAAAAAAATAAAATCTATGATTTTATTACCAAAATTTTGGGAACATCCCACTACAATCATAGAGTGATAAGAAATATTTTATACTACCCATTCCCAATCACCTAGATTAATCTAAAGGAGAGAAAATTTGTGTTTAAAAAAAAATGTGTACTTATAAACTTTTCCCTATGGAAGAAATTGAGAAAATCATAGAACCTTTTTACATTCCCAGGGATGTGCCTGTATTTTTATTCAAAGCAATGCTAGAACGTATCTATACAATTGAAGTAACAGGTTTAAATTTATTCCCATCTTCAGGGGGGGCAATTTTAGTTTGTAACCACACAGATTCTTTAGACATCCCAATTCAGGCAATTTACCTTCCACGCAGGGTTGTTTTTTTAGCCAAATACGAGATATTTAACCCACAAGAAGATATCATACAACTTTTAAACTCACAACCATCCCTATTTTCAGCGCCTCCACTTTCCATTTTGAAAAATGGGATGGAAGACACTCTCAATTTATTCGGAAAGATTTTTTCAGGGCAGCTCAAGCATTGGGGAGGCATGCCCATCATGAGAAATTACAGAGGCAATGATGCAAAATCTGCAGTAGCCTATTATGATGAACTGGAAAACTATATGTGTGACATTCTAAAAAGTGGTGAAATACTCTCCATATTTCCCGAAGGAACCAGAACAGAAACTGGAGTGATGGCTCCATTCAAAGCATTGGCGGCAAAACTTGCTATCAAAGCAAATGTGCCTATCATCCCAGCAGGGATCTCAGGTGCCTGGAAAATGTCAACTCCACAGGCAATTCTATCTGGAGCAGCCTTTAAAACTAAAATAATATTCAATGTGGGAAATCCCATTACCCCAGACCAATTTCCACAGGAAAATGAGAAAAAGAGTGCCAAAAAGCTAACAGAAGAGATTGAAAAACGTGTGTACTACTTAACTTCCCATTGGGAAAGAAGAGGACAATCTAGAAGATTTGCAACTGTTCTCTAAAAAAAAGGGAGTGAAATACACTCCCTATGTTTAGAAAAATTGGGTTTAATGGATATGGATAGTCAGGTAACCAATACCATATCTGTATCATAAATGAGTACGTATTGTATGTCAAAGGAAATAGAAGAAGAAAAGCAAGACTACCAAACGAATGATTATCATCAATAGTGATGATTTTTTCAAAGCAAACCTAATTCTCCTGCTTTTTTCACCATCTTAGCCCTAGAATTTACCTGGAGCTTTTCATATATACTGCGTATATGAGTTCGAATGGTAGATTCGGATACTGCCAACTTTTGTGCTACTGATTTGGCTGTAGCACCATTGGATATTTCATCTAGTATTTGTTTTTCTCGAATGCTAAGAGATTCCTGTGGATTGGTGGGGATTGCTTTTTGGAACGACTTCGCCACTCGTACTGCAATAGAAGGTGACATTACCCCTCCCCCGGAAAGTACTACATCCATTGAGATGGGAAGATCTTTTAGTTCTGATTTTAAAATATATCCGATTGCACCATTTTTAAGTGCCTGAAAGATCAATTCATCTGAAAAATTAGCGGATACAATTACAATTTTAGTACTAGGGTTTCTCTCCTTAACATGTGATGCCAACTCCACTCCATTCATTCCCGGAAGATGTATATCCAATAAGAGTAGATCTATTGTTTTACCTTTTTCATCCCTCCAATATTTTTCAGCACTTGCCCAATGATAAATTTTTTCAATGGTAGAGTTACCATTCATGATATTCTCTATGTATTCCGCAAATTCCTTTTGGTCTTCTACAATACCTAATTTTATAGGGGAATTCATATACCCAACCCCGGACTACATGGATTCAATTTCAATTTTTTCGTCTTTTTCCTCATTTGTAAGTGTGGGACTGTCCAATACATCAATTAAAATTGACAATGCCCTATAGTATGGATTCACTCTATTCCCAATTCCCATTCCATACTTTTGGATGTATGTATTTTTTAAAGATTCATTCTCATTGGATTCGAGAGAAAATGTTTTGGAAACAGTTGCACTCCAGATGGATTTTTGGTCTCTACATTGAATAAAATTTCCTGATAATTGCATTTTTAAATCATTTGAGACCTGCTCTTGGGTGAGTGAGAGCAAGAAGATAGCTTCAGCTTTAGGAACTTCTTTCGAACATCCCCCTGAAAACTTTGGTGGTGCTTTATAAACTATAAATTCTTTGTGATGCCCAATCAAATCCCTGGCGAGATCCGTTAGAGTCAATTGTTCCATTTTTGTAATCTTATTTTCTGGATTTGCATACACTATGATTCTTTTTGATAGACTCACTTTTTTTTCATAGAGGGGATCTTTGGCAAAAGATGAGATACTAGAGCAATTAATAGAAAATAGGATGAGTAATAATAAATTAAATTTAACTACCATGAATAGAGGTACCTTATTTGTTTTTTGAGTTATGGTGATTTGCTTTGGAGAGATATTGCAAACATTATTTTTTTAGATTAGAGAAAGATAATCATTTTTATATATTGAAAAGTTTTTTTAGTTTTCATACAAGCACTTTTCTAATAAGAGTGAGCTGTCTCATCTAAAATAAAGATAGACAAAGATCTTTGCAAATTATATTTTTTTTGTATTACTTTATTAACAAAGAGATGACTATGTTTTCCAAAAAATACATGATTGATAGATCCCTTCCCATTTTTTTATTTCTTTTCTTTCTTGCAACCAACCTTCCATTTTCCCTCTATGGAGAGTCAAATTCCTATTTTGGTGCGGCATACGACCAAAAATCAGGGCAAAAAGTTTATACAGATAACCACAATGAAACCCTAGACGGTTCAACTCACACCTCGTCCAAGATAGAATACAAAGATCCTGCGGGAAAAGTAATTGCCAAAAAAAACATTAGTTTCTTAAAAAACTCATCCCTTCCCGACTTTAAGTTGGAAGATTTGAGGGATGGTTACATTGAAGGGGGAGAAATTGTGGATGGTAAGTACAAACTTATCTATAGAAAAAATAAAAATGAACCCATTCAAGAAAAAATATTGGAGATTGCCCCCAAGTCTGTTGCTGATGGAGGATTTGACCATTTTATCAAAGAAAACTGGATCGACCTTTTGGCAGGCAAGAAAATTAAATTCCAATTCTATGCCCCTTCCCAATTGGATTCTTTTAACTTTTATGTTAAAAAGGTAAAACAGGCAGATTACGAAGGCAGAGATTCCCTTTTTGTAAAAATGGAAATGGATAATTTACTTTTGAATATATTTATTCCTCCGATATATATTACGTATGATATACAGACTCAGAGAATAGTATATTATGAAGGTATTTCAAATATTAACAATTCATCAGGTAAAAGTTATTTTGTAAAACTTGCATACAACCACTTTAAAAAATAAAGGAGTACTATTTCAAATTAAGAGTTTCTTTTTGTGGAATAGATACATGTAAATCTAAAATAAATGTTCAGCATTTCGGAAAAATCAGAATACAGACTATGTTTTAATACAAGAAGCCTTGGTTTTTTTCAATTTTTATTTTGGATTTATTTAATTTGTTTTTCCTATTTGGTTTATTTTGCCATACAGAATGTTGAAATAATTTACTTGAAATCTAATTTATACTCCTTTTCAGTTTTAATATTTTTATCTACAATTGTTTTTATAGTACTATATAAACTTTTGATGAACCTAAGGTTTTTAGCATTTAATGTAACCTATATAATTGAAAAAATGCCCAATCGTAGGTATTTCTACTATTATAAAATATTGGGTATTTCTTCATCTGCTAAAGTTTTCCCGGATTATCATTATATTATTACACAGCAGATACGTTTTATGGGAAAATTTGGTTTTTATATCTATATTTTTAATATCAAAGCCAAAGAAATTTTGACTTGGAATATATTCTTTAGATTGATTTATGGAATTTTTCATCCCCCTTACATGCGATGTTATATGCGTTTTAATTCAGAAAATGAGTCTAAAGACCGGGCATTGCAAACCAATAGAGAAATCCTTTCCTTTTTAGATGGTGATACATCTTTTAAACCTGGAAACAGAACAAATCTCATGCGAATAAATGTAACTATAGATGATGTTAAGGATTTTGTCAGCAAAGGTGGGGATTTAAATGCTAGAGATACAATACTGGGTAATACAGCCCTTTTTTATGCATGCGGAACTGATCCAGAGTTACCCATTTCAAAATGGGGAGAACCAAACTTTTTAGTATTAGGGGAAATGATTCGTTTGGGACTAGATGTAAATGCATGTAATTATAAAAATGAGAGAGTCATTGACTACATTCGAAAAGTTACCTCTAATGTATCAGGTGAGCCCCCTACCCTAAGTCGCCTTAAATCTTTTTTAGAAGGCAATGGTTACAAAAAATAGATTTTTGAAGACCTTTCCAGTAAATTTCAATTGACGTAGAACTTTCAACCACAAACATAGAAATGCAACTGGAGAGGTGGCTGAGTGGTCTAAAGCAGCGGTCTTGAAAACCGTCGTGGTAATCCCACCGTGGGTTCGAATCCTACCCTCTCCGAGTATGGAGAAGTGCCTGAGTGGCCGAAAGGAGCAGTTTGCTAAACTGTCGTATGGAGAAATCTGTACCCCGGGTTCGAATCCCGGCTTCTCCGAGTAACGTCATGATCAATACCAAACAATTCATAGAATATTCAAAGGCTTTTTGGGCACATCTGAAAACAGATGTGGGATTATCCCAAATAGCTTTGCTACCCTTATTTTTTAGTTGGTACCTGGTAGTTTTGTATAAATACGAAAATCAATTTATTCGAAAAAATTGCCTTCTATCCCTCATCCAAACTGGGTTTTTCTTTTCTTTCATTGCAATAGGAAGTATTTTTACCTTTGTTCCCGGAATAGGATCCATTTTAGCAAATCTTTCCCATTTTCTAGGAATCATGCTGTACCTAACTACTTCAGGATTTTTGATTTACTCACTACAAAAAGAAAAAATGATGGTACTACCTTTCCAGAGAAAATTTCTAAGTTTATTAGAAAACTTTCTCAAAGAAGAGATGCGCCCTTAGCTCAACTGGATAGAGTATTTGACTACGGATCAAAAGGTTGGAGGTTCAAATCCTTCAGGGCGCGATTCCTTTTATGATTCCCTACCACTCACAATTTCAGATCGAAACTCTTTGCTTTCATTTATAATTTTTTGAAGCTTATCATTTGTAATACCTATTTTTTCACAAATTTCATATTCCTTTGGAAGATCTGTATGAAAAATTCCCGGATCATCCGCTCCTATTGTCAGCTTTAGATTGGTCTCCACAAATTTCTTAATTGGTAAATTTTCTTTTTTTTCAATCATACCGATCAAGTAATTTGAACTGGGACAGCTCTCTATAATAGTATTATTTTTTATAAGTTTATGGATGGTATATTTTCTGAATGTCTCTATGGTTTCTATTACTTCATCTGTATAACGAACCTGAATCTGACCCGAAATAGGTTGGAGAGATGAAATGATTTTCTTTATTTCAATAAGATTGATAAGAGAACCATAGTTTGAAATTTCGGAATAGTTATTTGTGATATACTCCAAAGTATCAAAGTACTCCGATGCTAATTCTTTTTTCTCTGAGTTCCTATATGGATCCAAATTTTCAACCAATGCAATACAATGTCCCAGTCGATGTGCTCCAAATTCGGAAGCCTGTAAAACCCATCTACAGGCGGAGAGATGGGTTTTATCCCGAAAGCTTTCTCCCACATGGTAGAGGATAGAGAGTGCAGAGCTAGGATCATTATGGTTGTCATGTAAAACCCTTTGCAAAAAAAGTTTTTTTTCTTTGGGAGGAAATCCCTCTTCAATATTACAAAAATCAATCCCCACCAAATACTTTTGAATGAGTTCATTGGACTTCATTGCTTTTTTCAAATAGGTATATTGATTTTCAAATCCTTGGTCTCTGTGAAGTGATACAACTAGCCTTCCTCTCACTCCATAGGCCTCTTCTGCATAAAATAAGCCCTCGCAGGCAGCAAGAGTTTTCTCATAATAGATTTTTTCATCGGCGAATGGTGAGTACATTATTCGAAACTCTGCAAATTCCACGCTTTGGAGGGAATACTCTTGTATTACATTTTTTGTAACCCAATTGATTTCTTCCGGATCAAACTTAGAAAGTGCAATTATTAAATTGAACTTTGATTGAAATTCTAGAAATGGAGCTTTTTTAGTAAAATAGTACAAATCCTTAAAGAGATCCAAGGTATGGTAGGTTTTAAAAAAATTCTTATGGTCTATTTCTTCGCCATACAATTCAGAGTGTAGTTTTGTAAAAATTTCCCATCGGGGGGCTGGATTTTTTTTTCCCATTTCATAGAGCAGCTCCGCCGAAATACATCCATACAAATGGGAGTGTAATTCTGTTAAGGATTGAAATTTAATAGCCTGTGACTCATTCATACCAACAGAATAATCAAATACCCAAGGATAAACAAAGAAAATTTTTAAATAAAATAAATTCTTTGGTTCAAAAAAATAGTCTCCTTGTGAGCTAAAAATTTAGAAAAATACCAAACAAAGGTTAGAATCTAAATCACTTCAACTCTTAGATCTTTTGAATTTAAAAGAGTAGAATTATCTTTTTTTCTAGATTTCAGAACTAGTCTGGTATATATTGCAATAAAATATCTAAAAATCATTTTGGTTTTTCGAAGAATCTGGGATTTTGAACGTATAAACTTATAGGAAGAAATTGATAGCCCTTTTAGGGAAAGAGGAGAAATGAGATTACTGTTGTTTATTGTAGTGATGGGGGTAGTGAATTGTAGTACTCTATTTTTTAAGCCTGAAATTCGGGTGAGTCCAATTTGTGATTTTGGAAGTGATAAAATTAAAAATCTGGATTTTACTCTAACAAAAACTAAGAATTATCCTTCTAATTCAATAAATGATAAACTTAAAAAAAAGATCAAAGAATACGAGAGCATTAAAAATGAGATGATAAATATAAATATAATATCTGAGGATATAACTAAGATTCTAATATCCACTCAAGATAGAATAGATGCTATACAAATAACACTTGTAGGTATAGCAGAAAAAGAAGGCGATATTTATGTAGGACAGTATAATTTTCCAAAAGCTATAGAATCCTATTTGGAGTCATTACATCAGCTTGGGTTTGTAGACGAAAAAAATAAAATTACCATTCCTATAATGGATAGATTACAGAAAAAAATCCAAATTACAAAAGAAAATGGTGAAAATTTCTTAAACAATCGTATCAAGTCCCTAATTGACCAGGCCATCTTCTTAAATTTAAATGACCAAGTATCCAAAGCAAAAGAAGCAATGAGACAGGCAGAAAAAGAATTGGAATCATCTCTATTTACAAATTCAAAAATTGTATCACTTTACTCTGAACAGGCGAAGATCATGAATTTTTATGATAATGAAATTGAAATAATTTGTATCACGAAACTCACAGAAACAATGATTAATCAAAATAAAAAGATTCTTCCAGAAAACTTTATAACCAAGGCAGGGATTAAATTTACAAAAATATTGCGAAAAGATGGAAAACCAGTTTTCGTGTCAGATGTTATTCGATCCGATAAAGAGGATTCTTGGTATTTTGCAAGAGATTATGCAGCAAAGCTAAACATGGAGGAGAATTGCAATGATTGTTATCAGTTGCCTGAGTTTGCTGATATTGAAAATGTTAAGGCAAATGGAAACAATGAGGGGTTGTGGTTAAAAAGTTGGACTCCAGCACCTTTTGGTATGACAGCTGGAAATTTTTTCTTTTTTTTCTATACATTTGATTTTTTTCATGATGTGTTTGCCCATCCTTTTACATGGCAATCATACGTTTATCCTATTTCTCCTGATAGTGTTTTTTTCAGTGGAAGCTCCTGGACTAATGATGGTCGCATTATCCGATCTGCCTCTCGCGTCAGCTATCTAAAAGGTTTTCGTTTAGTCCGCCCTCTATAAGTCAATCTGGAGAGTATTTTGAATTTGAAACCGAACTGGATAGTAATTAATGTATACTATATGTACTACTGGAGGAGATACTTATGGAAAAAAAATAATCACTTTGTATGAAAGGCCATTGGTAAAAGGTGAACTTAAAAAAGTACGTAAGCCTGTACGAAAAATGCAAGAAAATAGATTCCATTGAGAATAAATGATTCGTACCACATTTTTTTTTTAGAAAATCAGATTAGGGAGAATAAGATTTTGAAGTGAAGTACTTCACCTTAAGTTTTCCTTGAAGAGATACGAAACAGAGAAGAGTAACTTAACTGTATCCAGTATTGATAATCAAATTAAAATCACACACCAACCTAACCTTACTTCCAAAGCATTCATTCAAGTCCGATCCCTCATAAAGTTATCTTCTTTATACTATAAAATCGAACATTTTTCATAAGATTTATTCTTTTTTTCTAGATTTCTTTTGTATACCGAGGATTCTTTCCATAAGAGTGTCTATTTAAAAGTATGACTATTGAAATATTCTCCCATTTTGCAGAGATTTTATTAGTACTGGAGTATCCCTATGAAACAGATTATACTCACCCTATTACTCACTTTTTTTATGGTTCCTGTTGTATTTGCTGAGACAGAGAAGAAAAAACTCTATGTTTCTAAAATTACAGCTACCAAAGATGTGCCGGAGTCTCTCCAAAAATCTGCCTCCAACAAAGTAAAAATGGCTATTCTCGAAAAGTATGCCAGGTCGTACTACATAGTATCCGATGAGGATGTGCTGATTATGTACAAAAAAGCCGCAGATCTACAAAAAACCTGTGATGCAGAAACCTGCCTCCGTCAGATCGCAGAAGCCATTGATGCTGATGAAGTGATCTACGGAAATCTGTATATGAAAGGAATAATGCTGGCATTGAGTTTGAACAATCTCCAGAGAGACAAAAAGACTCTCAAGATGGGGAGTAAGTCCGTTGTGGAAGAATCTTTTCCCGAATCGCAGTTTGATCACTTTGTGAAAGAAATAGCCTCTAAAGCCATGGACCCGTCTTACAAAATAAACAAGACTCCCAATTTCAACCTGGACATCCAAATCACACCCGTGAGCTTTTCCAAAGTGGAAGGAGTGGAACTCACCCGAATCAATCTAAAAACAGATGACAGCGTAATACAAAAAAACTTAGACTTTTTTCAAAAGAAAATCCAGGAAGCGGATGTTCTCTATGGTGCAGGGAAATACAAAGAAGCGCGTTTGGAATACCAAAATATCGTAAAACGATTTGAAGAAAAAATTCCCCCTACCACACGGGAGAAAATGAAAGATGTCATACCATCCCTCAATAAGCGAATAGCCAATTCAGTATCCATGGAGTACAAACTCCGCATTGAAAAGATAGACAAAGAAGTGGAAGAAATCTCCCGAATGAAGGACTAAACTATGAAATGGATACTACTTGTACTACTACTTCTCACAAAGGGAATTTTTTCGCAAACCATAGAAATGCCCAATTCCAAATTGTTTCCCAATGGAGGCGGAGAAATCATTCTACATGAATATCTGGAATCACTTGGAGAAAATGAATTGGCCGTCTTAAATTTTACCTCTGTCACCTGTGTTCCCTGTAAAAAAGAAATTCCAGAACTCCTGCGACTCTCCGAGAAAAATCCCGATATGAAACTCTTTATCATCTTTGCGGAGTCGGATCCTTCCAAGTTTGCAGCTAGCCTCGGTGTCAGTAAGTTCTATGCAGATCCCCTGGGAACTCTCCAAAATAAATATGCAATCAAAGCCTACCCAGTGACTTTCATTGTAACACGGGAGAAGAGAATTCTAGCTCGATTGGAAGGGTACAATGAGAAGAATACTAAAAAATTGATAGCTCTTTTCGGAAAAGAGGGGAAATGAGTATAGTATTTATTCTATTGATAGGATTTATAATAGGAAATTGTAGTACGTTTATTCCCAAGGAAAGTTTGAGAGCTGTTCCCATTTGTAATGTGAATGAGTATGATTTACATGAACAAAAAATTTATCCACCAGAGTCTAAGGTTACTAAATTAAGAGAAAAGATAATGGAATATAATTCTATACTTGATAGTATAAACTCTTCAGGTGCAAAATCGACAGAAATTGAAGATCTAAAAAATAAAATTATAAATAGAATAGATACTATTCGCTTAACAATTTCTGTTTCCACAGAAAAGTTAGGAAATACCTTTAGTAAAAATTACAATTTTTCGAAAGCAATTGAGACCTATCTAGATGCTCTGGAGGATGCTGAAGAGGTAACAGAGAACAACAAGGAAGCCAATCTACTCATAAATAGGCTACGAAAAAATATCTCCGTGACTCGTGAGAATGGTGGAAATTATCTACTCAATCGGATCAAGAGTCTTGTGGATCAAGCCAGTTATCTCTATCTGGATGATCAGATAGATAAGGCAGAAGATGCGATGAATCTTGCCAAAAAAGAGATGGAAGATTCTATTTTTTTAAACACCAAAATAATAGCAATCTATACAGAACAAGCAAGAATCATGAAAATGTATGAAACCCCTATCACTCCATATTGTAGCCCCCATTTTTTTATGGAGAATCTTTCTAAGACTAGGCTAAATGTAATAAGTGCCAGATTCCCCGAATCATTTCAAACTAGATCAGGAATCAAGTTCACAAAGATTCTCACAAAAGAAGGAAAACCAATCTATGTATCTGATAGAATTCGTAGTAATCAAGTTGATTCATGGTATTTTGCCAGAGATTATGCAGAAAAGATGGGTAAGGAAGAAAACTGTTCCGATTGCTATAGACTACCCTATAGAGAAGAAATTGAAAATTTGAGATCAGATGGAGAGGGACTTTGGCTCCAAAGCTGGAATGTAGCTCCTATTGGGATGATTGTTGGGAATTTAGCACTAGGTTATTATACCTTTGATTATATCCATGATATAATTACTCATCCTCTTACGTGGCAGTCTTATCTTTACCCAATTTCTCCGGACTCTATTTACGCTTCCCGTGGGGGCTCCTGGATTAGTTACGAACGTGGATTCAGGTCTACCTTTCGCTATGTTATCGGTGGATACTATAGTTACGGTAGCGGTTTTCGTTTGGTCCGCCCCCTTCAATAATCAAAGCTAAAAAGGGGGATTCTTAAGGGGCTAGCCCCTTAAGCCGCCGGAGGCATTTTGTACCTCACCCCCCAACAATTCTCCTAGTAGAACTTTTCCCTTACACCCCCTCTCCATCTCGTAGTACGTATCACGAGATGGAGAGGGGGTCAATGCAAACCAATTTACATCCACCAACCCATAGGGGGTGAGGTTCCCAAAGTTCTATCTCAAACAGAAATCCCATTTTCCATTAATTGAA